>JAICYU010000017.1 GCA_025934025.1 Terriglobales bacterium | reverse complement strand
TGGTGTATGGGGGACTGGAATAACGGACGCAATTGGTGGGCTATTTCCGAATCTGTTCTGCAATCTGTGTGGCAATTTCTTCAACTTGCGTTGACTTCTTGATTCGATAGACATTGCCCGAAGTCTTTCTTGCTATCTTGCCAAGAATCGTCGAACCGTGTCTTCCGGAGTCGCCAAGTACAATGCAATAAACTACAGGTCCCCCTGGTTGCTGAAGTTCTTTCAGCATTTTCTCTGAGTTGATATGACTTTCATTATCTTCACCATCACTTACGACGACCAGCGCTCGTTTATTAAATTTGGCGGCGTCACGGAGATGGACTGAAGAATACTCAACCGCATCGTAGAAAGCTGTTCCTCGACCAGCGGCAGGTTTCTCAAGTGCTCTCTCGATCAGATCGTAGGCGGTGGTAAAGTCCTGATCAAGATATGGCTGGTCGCTAAAGTTCACGACAAAAAATTCGTCTTGCGGATTGCTTGAACGTACAAGAGTCAGCAGCGCGGCAACCAGCTCCTTCCGAGTTCCCAACATTGATTTGGAACTGTCCAGCAGAATACCTATAGAAGCTGGCTCATCCCCGCGCGGCTGAGCGTGTGATTGTGCCTGTAAGAGGAGAGAACAAACAATGAGGATGAGAATCCGGCTTGTCGGAAAGTTGAGTCGAAGCATGAAGTTCTTCCGCTACTGAACTCTGCGTTATTAATTTGAACAATCGAGATTATCAGCACTGAAAGAGTTCTTGCGAAAGGAATTAACAGGCCCTAAAAACTAAGAAGCCCCGAGTTGGGCTTACCCATTCACCTCGACCAGCGGTTCGCTATAGACCCTTGCCGACCTGCTTTCTTTGCCCAGTCTCTTGCGAAACTCACAAAGCGCGATCTTTAATCAGCGTGGCTGAAGCTTGGGCTCCGGGCTTACCGCCAACCGGATCAATCGGTCAGCGCCTCAGGGCTTCTATCTTTGCCTTTATCCATCTCTTGTTCTCCTCAACCAGCAGTTCGCTATAGACCCTTGCAGACCTTCTCGCCGCTTCCAGCTTTCGCCTGTTCCATGGATCGCTGTTTCCAGCAATTTGTGGCTTTGGCTTTGCCGTGCGACCGTGATCACGCTTGGATCCCGGGTCTCGCCGCCAACTGGGAAAACATTTGAAATGTCAAAGAACGAGTGTGAATCTACTCCTCCTGTTGTCTCAGTCAATGAAAATGTTAGAGCTATATTCGCTTCAGAATCAGCAACTTAGAAGCCATCCACAGGCCGCTGCACAGCCGTGGTGCAGAAGATTACTAAAGTACAGTTACCACGCGGGCAATCTTCATATTTTGGGTCTGGTCGCTTCTGTGCAAATCGGGGAGAAAGCAGTATTCATGCGGGTTTTGCCATCGGCCATTTGTGATGAGCCACTCTCACTTCAAATATTTTTCCGGCAGCGGATGCGTGGAATCTTCCGCCTCCCAATAAATGCTCAGGATCCACCAGCGGCTGCCGTCGTTGAAGAGTTGAAAGCTATTGATGCCACGCGCAAACGGGCGCGCATCGTCTTTGGCGTGGCGTGACTCATAGGTGCTCCACACGTGAGCAATCGTGTCCCAGGTCTCAATACGATTGGCGACACTGCGCTCGAAGAATCCTTCACGATCGAAGAAGGCCTGTCCGCGCTGCGCATACTCATCCGGCGTGATCACGTGCGCCGAAGCCACGCCTTTGTCGTCGCGGCGGGTAGGAATCAGGCGCGCGCCGGAATAGAAGAGCGAGCGGAAGCGGTCCCAGTCGCGCTTGCCCGCCGGCCCGGAGATCACATCGTAAACCGCAGCAAGAATGTGTTCGATGCTGTCCACATCTCCAGGGCGTGCGCTTGCGGGGGCCGAACTCATTGCCGTCGCCGAAGGACTGGGCGATGCCTGTGGCACAGTTGCAGGCTTCTGCCCCAATGCGGCGGAAGCGAATTCCGGCATTACGAACGACGCCAGCATAAAAAGAGAGACCAGCAACTTTTTCATGCGCACCACTATAGCTTACTGGCGCTGCGACGTGAGTGACTTCAATCCTTTTGCACGGTGAAGCTGCCGGGGTCGAAGTTCCGGTTCTCAATACATCACGGAAGCACATCGGGGCATGGGTAGCCGGCAAACAAGCAATTGAGAATAGCGCTCTTACAATTTCCGAATTGATCGTCCTCCCGGGACCATTCTCCAGGCATGTTTGGAGAGTGCCAGGGATGATGACAAGAGTGTCTGCGCTTCCAATCGCGTGTGAATTGGCTTCAGTGATATCTCCATCAGGCTGCTCTGGGCTGCCCCTCGTTTGACCTGAGGGCGGAGCACATGCGATAGTTGCCTGTTTGTGAACGCTCTCGAAACGCGCTAATCAGGAGCTCTCTTCGTAATGGTCCGAATGCTGCGCCTCATGCCCCGCGAGTCGAAGTTTTTTCACCTTTTTGCTGATATGGCGCAAAACCTCACCGAAGGCGCCGCCCTGCTGAAGCAGATGCTCACGGATTTCAAGGACATTGAGAAAAGTGTCCAGCGGCTCAAGGACATCGAGCACCGCGGGGACGACATGACTCACAACATTCTCACCAAACTCAACCAGACCTTCATCACTCCCTTCGATCGCGAGGACATTTACCGGCTGGCTTCTTCCCTGGACGACGTCCTGGATTTCGTCTACGCTGCCGGAGTTCGGCTGGTGATGTACAAAATCACCAGCGCTCCGGAAGCCGCGTCACTGCTGGCGGACATCGTTCTTCGCCAGGGCGACGAGCTTTCCACGGCCCTCTCGCTGCTGGAGAAAAAGCAGGAGCACGTGCTGGAACATTGCGTGGAGATCAACCGCCTGGAAAACGAAGCTGATTCCGTGGCCCGCGCCGCCATTGGCCTGCTGTTCGAAAAAGAGAGAGACCCCATCGCCCTGATCAAATTGAAAGAACTCTACGAAGTGCTGGAGACCGCCACCGACAAGGCTGAAGATGCAGCTAACGTGCTGGAAGGCGTGGTGCTGAAGAGCGCCTGACAGCGAATGACGCGCAACCATCGCTCTATGAGGCCAGACAGGTGCATATAAGCCTAATTCTGCTGCTTGCGACTGTCCTTCTCGCCCTCACCTTCGATTTCATCAACGGCTTTCACGATGCCGCCAACAGCATTGCCACGGTGGTTTCCACGCGCGTGCTTTCTCCCCGCATTGCAGTGCTGTGGGCCGCGATATTCAATTTTGTTGCTGCGTTTGCGCTCGGAACCGCCGTTGCCAAGACGGTGGGAAAAGGCATGGTGCACCTGGAGTATGTGACGCAGTACGTGGTGCTGGCCGGCCTGATCGGCGCCATCATCTGGAACCTGATTACATGGTGGCTCGGGCTGCCGACTTCGTCGTCACACGCATTGTTCGGTGGCTATGCGGGAGCCGCGATCGCGCGCGCTGGATTCAAAGTGATTATCCCGCTGGGATGGAAAGACACCCTGCTATTCATCGTCCTCTCACCGCTCATCGGCTTCCTTCTCGCGCTGCTGCTGATGGTGGGGGTTTCCTGGCTTTTCCGGCGGATGGTTCCTCGTCGCGTGGACAAGACCTTCCGCCTGCTGCAACTGGTCTCCTCCGCCGGGGTCAGCTTCGCCCACGGTGGAAATGATGCTCAGAAAACCATGGGATTGGTGGTAAGCGCGCTTTATGCCGGCGGCTACATGACAGCCAAAGAGGCCGGAGGCGATTGGGGACGATTTCACTGGCCCATTATTTTCGGGGCCTACTTCATCATCGGACTGGGAACGTATTTTGGCGGCTGGCGGATCGTTCAGACCATGGGATCAAAAATCACCAAGCTCAAGCCTGTGGGCGGTTTCTGCGCCGAATCGGCTGCTGCGCTTACTCTGGTGATGACCGCTCTGTGGGGCATTCCGGTGAGCACCACTCATACCATCACAGGCTCGATTGTGGGAGTAGGAGCGACGAATCGAATTTCAGCCGTGCGCTGGGGAGTTGCCCGCAGGATTGTTTGGGCGTGGATCATTACCATCCCAGCAGGAGCAGGAATGGCGGCGATCGTCTATTGGATCTTTCGGCTGTTTGTTCCCACCGCGTAGCGACGCTAGTCCGCGCGGATTGGAACGATCTGATGCTCGAGACAGTCGGGCTTCAAACTGCTCTTGAGCTTCGCGACCAGTCCCGTTCCATACTTCAGCAGGAAATACAGCGTTCCGATTTCGCGCTCCTGCAGGTTCTTGTTGGGATAGAGCACGGCGGAGAGTTCATCGGCGTGGCGCTGCAGTTCCGTATTCTTCCGGGCTTCTGCGCGGGCGGCCTTATCCCGCAGAGATTGAAGCTGGTAGCGCATCTTCGAGCCCGCATTCTCAGCGGCATCCAGCAATGTCCGGTCCAGCGCTTCAAGCGGCTGCTGAATCGTGCTCAATGCCTCCTCCAGACGTCCGGCAGCATGGTCAAAGCTTCGCGTAATGCTTTGCGGCAGAGCGCGCGATGCAATCATTTCCCCGAGCTTCTCCGGCCCCGCGAACACGTCACTGAGTTTCAGGCCATAACGCTCCAGAAGCTTCGCCTGGCGGGGCTCAACGAGCGTGGCAAAAAAACGTGGGATAACGGGAGTGACTCTCCCAGCAAGCTGGCGGTAAACGGTTTCAATCTGGGCGAAATAGGCTATTTCCGCGGGTCCGCCGAGATAACACAGCGTGGGAAGCAGGTAATCCTGGAGCACGGGACGGAGCAAGACATTGGCGCTGAACCGCTCCGGACATCGCTCAACTTCCTGGAGCAGTTCGTCACGCGAGAGCCTGCGCTCGCCAATCAGGAACGTCTCGCCGGAATAGCGGACCGGCGTTCGCACACCGTGATCGAAGTAAAAGCACAACGTATGCGATTCTGTGACATTCACCTGCGCGTGGTATCCCGCCGCTTCAAGCTCCTGATTTCGCTTCAGCAGACCGCGAATAAGTTCCTGTGAATTCTCCAGAGCGGAACGAAACACCGGACGCGCGATGGAGTGAAGTTCGGGATCAAGCGGATCGAGAAAGACGATTCCGAGCTCGCTCAGCGCACGCGCATAGAACTTCGCAAACGCGCTGCCGAAGGTTTCCCCTTTGCGGTAAGCGGCGCGAAGCATCTCGCCGATATCGGACTGGCCGAACAATCCTTCAACCTGAGCGACAGCTGCCGTGATCTCATCGTCGAAGGCGATGGTGCCCACTGGCGCTCCCTCTTGGTGCGCCACGCCGACGGCAAACTTCTTCAGGTGGTCGGTTTCCGGCAGATTGACTGAGCTGATTTCGTCGAAATCGTGATCTTCCGTGGCCAACCAGAATACCGGAACGGCGCCGGTCTTCTCCGCCATGGCCACAGCGCTCAGGGCTTTCAGCAGGCAAAATAACGGTCCTCCAAACAGCCCCACTTGCTGTCCTGTAACCACGGCGGGAGCGCCCGCGCGCAGACGGGTGATGTTGTCCAGAGTCTTTTGTCCAGCCCCGAAGCCGCGGTTCTGCCGCTCCAGCACGTCCGCCACTGCTGCGCGCCGGTCCTCTGGATATTGAATGCGCCCAAGCTCTTCCCGCCACCAGCTATCAATCTGCGGCGGCCGGGCAAAGAATGATTGCACCATGTCGAAATGGTAGAGGAAATCTTCGAATAAGCGTGTGGTGTGAGGAATCGAGGAAAACGGCAGACACTCGGAATCCACGGTCTGGGGCTCCGCCATTGACATAAGTAGATTGGACGCAAGCCGCCGCAGCGCGCTTCATAAAATGTCTCGGCGGGGTTAAGCGTCCAGCCAATTGTATCGGATCAACATTCGCCGGCGCCGTTGCGTTTGCTCAGTTGCGAAGTGGGCTACCATGGCGAAAAGCGCCAACTCCCGCTGAATCCGAAGTTTCCCTGCGATCATCTAATTGGCTTGACGCGGCTGGAATCGGTGTCTAACGTAGAGTTCAGATCTTTGACAAAAAGGACCGGTCACAAGTCCTTTTCCGTTTTGGGGGCGTCACGGCTTCGACGGAAATGCTTGCGGCCAGGAGGCATACCGGGGCGCATTCCCCCGTAAGTGGTGCAAAACAATAATTGCCAACTCTAACCAGTTTGCATACGCTGCTTAATTAACTAAGTAGCCGCTCTTCCCGGCTTCGTCCACGGGTTGGGAAAGGGCGTCACACAGTGGGCTGGTCTTCTTTGCTAAGCCAGGGCAGGAAGGCGAGACAAACGGGCTAGCGGTTTGCGTTTCTTGTCCGTTCTCAGCGCAAAACGCGAATGTGGCGGGGTAATTCCCGTCGCGTGAACTGGACTAAGTATGTAGGCTCTTGACCAGTAACATTTTCGGACGCGGGTTCAACTCCCGCCGCCTCCACCAATATTCCCCACACACAGCTTCGCTGCCGCTAGTTTCCTACATCAACTACGCGAAAAAAACGGAAGTTTAAGCCGAGAAAGCAAAAGCCCCTTCGCCGCTGATTAACTCATCGAGTTTGAGCTTGAGATTCGTAGAGTTGTGACCAGCGCTGAAGCGCGGAAGTTGCCCCAAAGGACATCTTCACGGCTATCAATGGCCGTTCAACGGCCCTTTTCCACCGGTGCTCTCGCTCATCGTGGACACATTGCCTGCAGGCCATCCCCAAGCTGCTGTTGTTGCATCCCTCTTCTCACTTCCCCTGATTCGAAGTGAGGTAGATCGCAATGCCATTCCATGCTAGTCGCTTGATCAGGTTGATGTGCATCTTGACACTCGGTTTCGCTATTACGGCGATTGCTCAGGACGCCGGCAGTTCCAATGCCGCAAACACCGCTACAGCCGCAACTGCTGCGGCCACTACAACGTCTCAATTCGTGTTCGTCCCGCTTGGAAACAACAGCTCCTTCGGCACCGACCGCCGCATGAGTGAATACCGCATTAATTCAGCAACCGGCGCGCTGACTGTGGTGAATAAATTTATCAAAGCGCAAAACATCGTTAATTTTTCTTTCCGCGACCCCAAGCATCGCTTTCTCTACATTGACGGCGCCGCTCGCGGGTCGAGCTTCACTTTCGACGCCATCGCTGAATATCGCGTCAACAGCAGCACCGGAGCGATTACCGCTTTGCCGGGTTCTCCTTTCAATCCGAACCAGCAGCAGATTGGTTTCGGAGTGATACGGCCTGACCTGAAGTTTGCCTATCTTGACGATTTCCGCAGCGCCTCACTCATTCACATTGTTTCCATGAATCCCGCGACCGGCGCGATGGTGAAGGACATGGGGACCTTCACCATTCCGGTCGGCAACTCGGCCACATTTCTGCTCCGTCTCAGCTTTGATCCAACAGGACGCTTCCTTTACGTGCCCAACGGCGAGGCCAACCTGATAGACGCTTACGTGTCCAATCCCACCACCGGCGCCTTGACCGAGGTGCGCGGCGCGCCGTTTGTTCCGCGCGGAAGTTCTTCGCAGCTGTGTTCTCCCAAAGCGGACTTCTGCGGCGGCGCGGTCTCCATCAGCGGCACGCATCACCTGTATTACGTGAGCTCGAATTTTGACGGAGTATCGGAGTTTACGATTAATTCGACGACGGGCGCGCTGACTGAACTGCCAACGTCTCCTGTGGCGAACCCGGCGCATCAGGGACTGGGCGTGCGCGTGGCCCCAAATGGCAAACACCTCTACGTGAACGCTCCGACTCAATTTGGCCAGAGTTTCATCGTTGCTTACACCATCAATCCAACCACCGGCAAACTCACGCGCGTTAATGGTTCGCCGTTCGCCGTCCCCGGCCAGCCCAACTTCATGGACATAGATGTGACCGGCCATTTCCTCTATACAGCCAACGGCGGAACCATCAGTGGGTTCCACATCAATACCACCACCGGTGTTCTGACTCGTGTTCCGGGATCGCCTTATTCAGCGCCCGGAAACACAGGCATCACGATTGTTCGTTGATCGTCTCAATCAGATCATCGGGTGATCGTATCATCCGATGATTCGAAGAACTCAACCACAACGGATGCAGAGGAGAACAAAACTTTATCGCGATCAACGCGCGTGGACGCGGATCGGAAAGGTAAGATCGTCTGCGGTGCGGAATGAAGGCGTCTAGCGATTTGCCAAGGTAGCAATATTTCCCAGCCCGAGCAATTGCCGGTCTGCTGTAACCAAGGTGAGCTTCAGCACTTTGGCGGTGGCCACAAGGAAGCGGTCGGCAGGATCGGGGTGAAGCGCCAGATCGTAGGAAGCAAGGACGATCTCGTGCGTCAGCGGCGCCTGGTGGAACCTGCCGGTGGTCTCGTGAATCCACGCGGCAAGATCACCTTGAATTTTGATTCTTCCTTTACGAAGGAGCAGAAGCGCCTCCCACAAGGACACAGGCGACAGCCAGACTTGATGCTCACCGCTTTTTAATTCGCGCATCAGCCTGACGCCGATTCGCTCCGGTTTACCAAACAGCCAGAGCCAGATGTGAGTATCCAGGAGGAGCTTCACTCTTTCAGGGCCTCGATTTCATCAAGGTTGATGATCGGTGAGACGATATCGCCCACGATCTCCATCCGGCCCTTCATGGAACCGATCCAGTCACTCTCGCCTTTAGCCGGACCAGACGGGACCACCTCCGCGATGGGCTTTCCTCGACGCGTGATGCGAATCGGCTTTTTGGTTTTGTTGATCTCGTCCAGCAGGGCCAGGCATTTAGCCTTGAACTCGGAAATATTGATCTCTTGCATGGTCTGCTGATTATATCATGGTCATACGAAATGGTCATGTCATAGAAATCCTCTGCGCTTGGTTGGAAATAGGTCGGATAAAGGGAAAAGCAAAACCTTAACGGCGGATGGACCGCGGACCAGAAGCATCAGGACTCAGTCTTCCGCGTACCAGTCAGAGTGCGGCGACCATTTGTGGCAGAAAAGGCATTGCGTCTCAGTCCACTGGTGCAGACACGCTGGGCAAACGCCGCCAGTGTCAAACGTGTTCCACAGATGTCCGCAGGTGCAAGCCCAAAGGTCTCCTTTGCTGGGCGACCAGCCGCATTTTGGACAGCGGATCCGTGGGCCGGACGGTCCATGGTCTCGTTTAATTTCTTTCTCTGGCGTGATGGTGGGAGCGTCCGTCTTGGAACTCATGGCGTCATAGACTACAACAATTGGCTTCACGATTCAGATTGGCCAGGGCTGAAGCGCGGGATTGAAAAGCGACGTTTTCCTGGCCATCAATCGCCATTCTTCCACCAGACGCGGGAATAAGAGCGACTTTCCACAATGACCCGGAATGACGCCAATGGGTACAGAATTGACCATTTTGTACATAATGGTTAAAATGGTCGCTATGAAGCCGTTCCAACCTCAAGGACGCACTCCGACGCCCAACCAGTTCACCGCCACCGAAGCCAAGCATGAATTCGGGCGGTTGCTGGAAAAAGCCATTGGGGGCCACACCATCATTATTACCAAACACGATGATCCCAAGGCAGTTCTCATGTCCATGGAGCGATTCAACATGTTGACGCATGCTCCCGGACTCAATCTCGCTACGCTGAGCAGGGAGTTCGACGCTCTTCTCGAACGCATGCAGGGCCGTAACAGCCGCAGGGCGATGCAGACTGCTTTTACGGCTTCACCCAAACAACTGGGAAGGGCCGCCATCGCGGCCGCAAGAAAGCGTGGCTAATCCCGGGCAAAAAGCCCGGATCTATGTTGTGGCTGGAGTCAACGGCGCTGGCAAGAGCAGCATCATGGGATCCATGTTGCTGCAGCAGGGCATCTCCTATTTCAATCCGGATGAAGCCGCGCAGCGCATTCGCCTCGCCAATGCCTCCATGACCCGGAATGACGCCAACAGTGCGGCCTGGCACGAAGGAAAGCGGCTCTTACAGCGGGCCATCGCCGAACAACTGGATTTCACCTTTGAGACGACATTAGGGGGCAACACCATTCCTGATTTGCTAGAGAAGGCGCTGCAATCCGGGATTGAGGTGCGTGTCTGGTACGCTGGATTAAATAGTCCTGAACTTCATATCGCTCGCGTGCGTGCTCGTGTGGAACAAGGGGGACACCCAATTCCACAGCCTATGATCCGGCAACGCTACCACCGCAGCCGTGTCAACCTCATCCGGCTGGTGCCTCATTTGACTGAGTTGATGGTGTATGACAACAGCAAGGAAGCAGATCCGTGGGCAGGTCTGGCTCCCGAGCCGCTGCTGGTTCTTCATATGAAGCGCGGATCAATCGTGCGCACTTGCGATCTCCCGGCCGCTCCCGCGTGGACCAAGCCAATTCTCATGGCGGCCTTCAGATGTGTTCCCAAGCAATGAATTGGCAGATTTTCGATCAGCAAAGCTGGGCGCTCCATCTTTGCGCAGACCAACGCTGAAGCACGGATTTTGAGAGCGACTTTTCACGGCGGTCAATGTGGCCGTTCTTCCACCACAAAAGCCGACTTGTTTCACCGTCATGGATGGCGGTTCTTCCACCGAGTTTCCGGCGAAAGAATGGGATTCTCTTTAGATGAAGTGGACTCCGTATTTCTTGCAGACCGCCATAACTTCCTGCGAAGGAGCCTTATCTGCGGGCGTTTTGGAAGAAGGGACGGAATCGAGTTCGCGAAACATTTTTTCTCCGCCGCCGGGAAACAGCACTACCAGAGCCCTGGCTCCGTGTGGTCCGGCTTTGGACGAATGGGGAATGCAGCGCGGGAGGAGAACGGTGCTGCCGACGCCGGCGGAAATCGCTTTATCGCCGACTGTGAAATCCATGTGGCCCTGGATGATGTAGAACACGGCATCTTCCTGGGTATGAAAGTGGGGAGGGACCCCGGCGCCGGGGCGGTAGCTCTGCTCGATGATGGTAAGCGTGCCGCCGGTTTGCGAGCTATTGAGTTTTATGACTTGCTCATCGCCAATGACTTTTACATGTTCACCGGCCTCCTGGTCTACAAGGACCGGACGGAACAACTGGGCTGACTTCATTTACTGCACTACTCCAAGGGTTCTGTTTTCACGGGCTAAGTCCCGGTTCATTTCTTTCTCAAGGCTGCACGGTCGAAAATATCTTATTTCGAGGGCTAAAGCCCGCCGTCGGTCACGCTGTTCGGCACGAGTAAACTCATGCCCTGACACTTGTTGTCTCTGGCACGAGTAAACTCATGCCCTGACACTTGTTGTCTTCGGCACGAGTAAACTCATGCCCTGACACTTGTTGTCTCTGGCACGAGTAAACTCATGCCCTGACACTTGTTGTCTCTGGCACGAGTAAACTCATGCCCTGACACTTGTTGTCTCTGGCACGAGTAAACTCATGCCCTGACACTTGTTGTCTTTGGAGCGGCTATTTTTTGCGCTCGTCGCTGGCGACTACTCCATCCTTAATATGGATTACACGGAAGGCATGTTCGGCGATGTCGGCTTCATGCGTGACCAGCACGATGGTATTGCCCTTGCTGTGCAGTTCGGCAAACAGCGCCATGATTTCACTGCCGGTTTGCGAATCGAGATTGCCGGTGGGCTCGTCGGCCAGGATGATGGAAGGATTGTTGACCAGAGCGCGGGCAATGGCGACGCGCTGGCGCTGTCCGCCGGAAAGCTCGTTGGGCTTGTGGTTCATGCGCTCGCCCAGGTCCACAGATTGAAGGGCGGCACGGGCGCGTTCAATGCGTTCTTCCGAGTGCGTGCCGCTGTAAATGAGCGGCAGCTCGACGTTGTGCAGAGCCGAAGCGCGGGCGAGAAGATTGAACGTCTGAAAGACGAAGCCGATTTCGCGGTTGCGGATGCGGGCCAGTTCGTCGTCATCAAGCTCAGAAACCAGATTGCCGTTGAGCCAGTAGCGGCCTTTGCTGGGTGTGTCGAGGCAGCCGATGAGGTTCATGAGCGTGGATTTGCCGGAGCCGGACGGGCCCATGATGGCGACGTACTCGCCGCGATTGATGGACATGCTTACTCCGCGCAGAGCGTGTACCTGCTCCGCGCCCATCTGGTAAGTCTTCCACAGGTCTTGAGTGCAGATGATGCAGCCCGGAGGCGGCGAAGTGAGATTGCCGGAGATGTCAGCGAGTTGAGTGGCCACTTTACTCCTTACCGCGGATTGTCGCGGATGAACGCGGATGAATCAAATTCTTGACGCTCAAAAAAACAAATGAATAGATCCTTCGACTACCCGGTGCGCTCGTTCCTCGCTTCCGCTTCGCTCAGGATTACAACCTGGCTCGACTTCGCCCTCACTCGTTCCTCGCTCACCATGACAGCGAACATGAAGTGCGCTCATTTTTCTCTTCAACTCAGAACGACCGGCTGACCAGGCTGAAACAGCTAGTAGCTTTCTTACGATTCCATCTTGTTCATCTGCGAGTTATCTACTTTTACGCCCGAGCCGTTGCGCAGCGTCTTGAGAACCTTGTAACTGCCGGTGATGATTTCATCACCGGGCTCGAGGCCGTTCTTGATCTCGATTTCCGTCGAGCCGCTCAGGCCGGTTTCAACCTTGTGGAACTCGGCTTTGTGCGCCTTGGTCACGACGAACACGCCCTGAATATCTTCGGCATATTTCTTTGCCGGGTTGGTGGAAACGGGAACTGTTTTGGCCTGCTTAGTTTTCTTGTCCTGCTGCTCAAGATCGTTGGGGTTGCGCATGGTGAGCGCCTGAATGGGGATCGTCATCACGTTTTGCGCAGTTCCGGTGGTGATTTTGGCAGTGGCGGAAAGTCCGGGCCGGAGGTTGTCCGGTGGATTATCGAGCGTGACCACAACTTTGAAGTCCTTGGCTTCCTGGCTGCTTCCGGTGGTCTGCGCGGTGGAAACGCCGGTGGAGCGGACGATGGCGTTGTCGCCGATCTCGGTGACTTTCCCTTTGAAGGTCTGGCCGGGAAGAGCGTCAATGGTGACTTCGGTCGGCTGGCCGAGCTTCACATTGATGATGTCGGTTTCATCCACCTGGACTTCAGCGGTGATGACGTGCATGTCAGAAACCGTCATCAGCGTGCTGCCGGGTGCGTTCTGAATGCCCATCACGACAGTTTCATCCTCGTGTACGGGAATGTTGGTGACGGTACCGTCGAACGGCGCGGTGTAAACGGTCTTGCTGAGCACATCCATTTGACGCGTGAGCTGTGCCTTGGTTTGGTTGATGTGCCCCTGGGCGGAATCAAGATTGGCGCGGGCCTGCGCGACGCGTGCCTGGTCCTGGGCGGCGACGGCTTCCGCAACTTCGTAGGCAGCTTTCTTGGCGTCGAAGTCCTGCTTGGCGATGAGCTGGTCTTTGAGCAGGCCTTCGGCGCGCTGATAGTCGAGCTGGGCGCGCGCGAGATCGGCGGCGCTGCTCTTGGACTGGGCCATCGCGGTCTTGAGCGCGGCCTCATCGGCGATTGAGTCAGTCTGGTTGCTGGCAAGCTGCGCTTTCATGGCATTCACGTCGGCTTCAGACTGAACGTTCTCCAGCGTGGCGAGGACCTGCCCGCGCTTTACCTTGTCGCCTTCCTTGACGTAGAGCTTGGTGATGCGGCCCATGGCGTTGGCGCCGATGTTCACGTAAGTCTTGGGCTTGATCTCGCCGGAAGCGGTGACCGTGGAAGTGATGTCCTGCTTGGCGACTTTGCCGGTTTGAACGGTGACGACGTTTTTCTGCGACTGATTGACGGTGAATCCGACAATGGCGCCGAGCAAAACGATGATTCCGGCAATGATGGCAATCTTCTTGGCGTTCATGGTTCCTTCCGGCCCGCGACCGTTAAATCTGCCCTGAACCAGAGCAGGGAAACACACTTTCAGATATACGCCACTCCAGAGTGGAAAGTTCCCTGAGTGACGGGAGGTCAGCTAGTGACGCGAGCCCTGTGTGTGCTTCTGATTATAACGAGAGGAGCAGGATGGAACCAGCCCCGCGCGAGGAAAATGAGGTAGGAAGGCGGAATGGGATGCTGCCGCGACGGAGTGGAGCCTGAGTCCCCTGAGTACTAAGAGAAGTAAGTGGCTGGTTGAGCAGATATGGAGAGGGCGCTTGTCCTAGGCGCGGCAACAGACAGGAGCGAGAGCAGGAAAATGCGGCATTCTGCTTGCTTGCGCGGGAACACCGGTCTTACAATCGTAATTACGTGTACCCTTATTTAAGGAGGTGTCCGGTGGAGAAGGTGTGTGCTCAATTCCGGCACTTATTCATAATCATAACGGTAATTATTTGCGGATCCTATCTGGTGCAGGCGCAAGAAACGTCACAGCAGGAGCAATCGAATTCAGAGCAAAAAGAAGCAGCGAGCTCGAATTCAACTCCGCAGAGCAAAGCGTCGGACAGCAAATCAAAAAATAAAGATGCAGCCACGGCGGACGATGGTCAGGAAGATCCGCTCAAACGGCCTCGACCTGAGACTAAAGGGTCGAAGCTGGAAAAGTTGGGCGGCGTTTACAAAAAATGGCTGGATGAAGACGTGCGCTGGATCATCACGGATGAAGAGACGTCGGCTTTCAAGAAGCTGACTACCAACGCCGAGCGCGACCAGTTCATCGAGATGTTCTGGCAGCGTCGCGATCCCACTCCCGATACGGCAGAGAACGAGTACAAAGAGGAGCACTACCGGCGTATCGCCTATGCCAACGAGCACTTTGCCGCCGGCATTCCCGGCTGGCGCACCGATCGGGGAAGGATTTATGTCATGTACGGGAAGCCGGACAACATTGACAGCCATCCCATGGGCGGTCCGTATCAGCGGCCGGCGGAAGAAGGCGGCGGTCAGACGGAAACTTTCCCGTTCGAGGTCTGGACGTATCGCTATCTTGAGGGCATCGGTCAGGAAGTGGAGATCGAGTTTGTTGACGACTGCAATTGCGGCGCCTACGAGATGACCATGGACCGCTCCCGCAAGGACGCGCTCCTCCACGTTCCCGGCGCGGGCCTGACTCAAATGGAATCCATGGGGATGGCCAGCAAAGCGAGCCGCTTCAACAACGGTATTGAAGCTCTAGGCTCAGGTCCGTTCACCAGCGGGAATCAATCCAAAGAGTTTGACCGCCTTGAGACCTTTGCCAAGCTGAGCGCTCCGCCACCGGTAAAATTCAAGGACCTTGAGGAAGTGGTTTCTCACAAGATCCGCTATAACCTCCTTCCATTCGACGTCCGTGTGGATTTCGTAAAGCTCACGTCTGACACCGTTCTCATGCCTGTTACCGTCCAGATTCCGAGCCGCACGCTCACGTGGGTGAACAAAGACGGCCTGCAACGCGCGGTGGTGAACATTTTCGGCCGTGTCACCACGCTTTCCGGCCGGGTCGTCCAGACCTTTGAAGACACCGTGAGGCGCGACATCCCGCCTGAGCTGATGGAGAAGGAGATCAACAACACTTCTCTCTACTGGAAGGCCCTGCCGCTGCGGCCTGGTTTGTACCGCCTCGACATCGTCGCCAAAGACGTCAACGGCGACAAGATGGGCACGTACAGCCGTGGCTGGAATGTCCCTGATTTCAGCGATGAAAAACTTGCCAACTCTTCTCTCATCCTGGCCGACCAGCTTGAGCCTGTTCCCTCTCGTGAAATCGGCACCGGGAACTTCGTAATCGGGCAAAGTAAGGTCCGGCCCCGGGTACAGCCTTCTGACGGCAAGCCGGCATCATTTAAGAAAAGCGAGCGGCTCGATTTGTGGATGCAGGTCTACAATCTCGGCGTTGACCAGAAAACTAACAAGCCCTCGGCCACGGTGGAGTATCAGGTTGTGAATACCGCCACAAACCAGCCCGTGCTAAACTTTACGGAATCAACCGCCCAGATGGGCAACGTCGGCGAGCAGATCACTTTACAGAAGAGCATGCCACTGGCGGCGTTTAACCCGGGCGTGTACCAGGTAACCATTAAGGTGAACGATCTCATTTCCAGGCAGACCGTTTCACCCACAGCAAAGTTCGAGGTCCAGTAGCTCAGGTGGTCCCACTTCACTGAGGTGGCGCTTATGACCCGAAAATTCGGATGCTGGTTGCTGATCCTGTTTGCCGGCAGTTCCGCGTTCGCCGCGGCTGACGGCAGCATTTCCGGCCACGTCACTGACAGAGCCGGCACTCCGCAGATGGGCGCCGTGGTGAATATCTTCACCTCGGCTTCGGCGCTGGGCAGCATCGTTTTCACTGATTCCCGCGGTCACTACGAAGCCGCCAACCTGCCTCCCGGACACTATCAGGTCAGAGTAACCGCGGCCTCATTCCTGCCTTCGCTCCAGCAGAATATTAAGGTTGCTGCCGGATCGCACATCATTATTGATCTCACGCTCAGTACGCTCGCGGATGCGCTCAAATTCTTGCCTCCGCGCCGCGATGTCAGCACCGATCCTGATGACTGGCACTGGACTCTCCGTTCCACCGTAAATCGCCCCGTGCTGCGCGCTCTCCAACAGGATACTGAGCAGGACGGCTCTCTCATTGTTGTTTCCACCAACAACAATCCCGAAAATCAGAAAGACCAGCCGTTAAAAGCACGGCTCGGATTTCTCGCCGGCGACGGCGATGTGACCACCTCGTTCGCTCTGGAAAAATCGCTCTTCTCGGTCGGTGTTTTCGCGCTTAACGGCAATATCAGCAGCCAATCCAGCGACCCTACCGGCGTAATTCGCGCTTCTTACACGCACCAGTTGGGTGAGATTTCGCAGCCCGCGGTCACCATCACCTACCGTCGCTTTGCCTTCCCCGGAACTGCGCTTGAAAATTCTCCTTACGAAGCGATTGCTCTCAACACTTCTGACACTATGAGTGTTGCCGGCTTAGTGGACGTGCAATACGGAGCCGATCTCCAGTCGCTTCAATTCGGCAGACGCGTAATGGCGGCACGTCCTTACGGATCGGTGGATGTCCATCTCTCGCCCGATCTGGTCGTCGAATACCGCTACGCCACGTCTGAACCCGACTCGCGCGCGGACAAAGGCTTTGATTCCGCTCCCGCCGACCTCAGTGAATCCGGTCCGAGAATGGCGCTGACCAACGGCGCGCCTGAAGTCGAGCGCTCCCGGCATCAGGAAGTCTCCGTCTCGCGCCGCTTTGGCAAGACCAGCATCCAGGCGGCATGCTATCGCGACAATCTTCGCAACCAGGTGCTTACCGGCGCCGGCGATCCCAGCTCTTATTCAGACGACGTTCTGCCCGATGTCTATGCCGGCACTTTTGCGTATGCTTTTCCCGGCGAACTCGACACAACCGGAGCGCGCATCGTGGTTGAGCGCAAACTCTCTGACGATCTCACTGCCACCATGGATTACTCCAGCGGCGGCGCCGTCACGGCACAGTCCCTGAGCACCTGGCAAAACGTGTCTCAATCACTTGGCACGGCGCGCCAGCATTCCGTCGCGGCAAAATTCTCCGGTCAGGTTCCCGGCGCAGGCACGCGCTGGATCGCCTCCTACAAATGGACCAGCGGTAGCACTATCTCCACCGTGGACGCCTTCAACACGTCGCCCGGCCAGGCCGATCCTTATCTCAGCATCTTTATCCGCCAGCCGCTTCCTTCAGCCGGCTTCATCCCCGCAAAAATGGACGCGCTGCTCGATATCCGCAACCTTCTGGCGGAAGGCTACATGCCCGTCACGGGACAGGACGGTCGCACGGTTTACATGGTGCAGTCCGCCCGCGTTCTCCGCGGCGGTTTAGCGTTCACCTTCTAGCTCTGCGCAGGATTTTCAACCAGCCACATCAAGTGCAGGACGTGATTTTAAAAGAGGCGCGAATGTCCAGGCGCAACAAGTGTCAGGGCATGACTTCAGTCGTGCCGTCTTACGTGCTCAGAGATGTGGGCTTTAGCCCCGGAAAACCTTGCACCACTCGAATGCTCGCTCTCTGAGCGACTCTTTTCTTGCTGTCTAGCCACCATCTCTTTTAGCGCCTCCATCACCTTCGGCTCTAGAAGAATGTTTGTGCTTGAGCCCGGGCAGAACCGTCAGCCCAAATATATTCCCAACGACTTCTCACAGCTCCTGCCACACGCGCCCATCCAGTCTGTTCACGCTAGGATCATCCTGCCTGTAACGGATCGTCACTTTCTGGCCATGACGGATCTTCCTTTTTCCGGCAAGCACTCGGCGATTCACATAAAAAGCGGGGTTCCAAAATGATTCGCCTGTATAGGGCCCGTCATCATTGATCGAGAACTTGTACGCGACAGCCAGCCGCAGCTGAATGTTGCCTCCGCTCTTGATCCTCTCAACATCTACAGCCGTAACCTCGCCCATGGCTTCAGGCCAGCGCCACGACCAGAGGTATGAGACAGCATCATAGAGTTCGCTAAACATTCCGGAATACTACAACAGGGTCTCGCGGCGGAACTGGCACTGCTCCTGAAGAGGTACCGGTTCGAGCCCGGTTGATGTGCCGTCTTCTGAAGGGACCCGGGGTTACCAACCATTTCCCCGGCACTGCCGTGCCGGGCTACAGGTTGTTGCGTCCCTTCGGGACTCTCTCGCGCACGTAGGTAAGACTACGTACGAATGCTCGGTCCTGCAAACCTGAATGGATGCGAAGCTCATCAAATCTACAAGGACGGAAACCCGGAGAGTTTTTTGCAAAGAGGACTCGGAGGCGCGGAAACACAGATCAGAAGCCTTGATGAAGTGCCGGAAGTCGCCCACCTTGCAGCACGGCAACAGTTTCTCCGCAAATGGTATAAGCCGGTTGCGCTTGCGCCTTTTACTCTCTTCCTGTTTGTCAGTCTGAAGTTTTTCTCCGATACAGATTCCGCCCAATCTGGTTAACTCTGCTCTATACATCGCTATTCTGGGCAATTGTTATTGCAGCTTATACCTTCTACATAACATTCTGGGCTTTCCGTTGCCCTGTATGCGGATGGAGATTTGGTTCCGGTGAGAAATGCAGTTCTTGCGGTCTGCCAAGGCACAGCGAGTTGAACGCCGAGGCCGCCGATGTCCTCTGAAACAAGGCTCCTCTATCGGTATCCCGAAAGATCATCGAGCATTTCTGCTCAGCGTCCACGCAACTCAGAGAGCACGTCCATCGCGCCTGCGGCCTTCGTCATAAAAGTGGAAACTTGCGACCGGGCGGAAGTGCCTGTCCCCTGTCCCTCGGCGGACTCGGCCTGGAAATAATAAGTGGCGCCGGGATTCAGGTTGCGCAGGTTCACGCGGTGGGTGATTCCTCCCCAGGGCATGCTCGCGCTCTGGTCAAGGTGCTCGGGATCGGTGCCGTAGCGCAGCAGAGTGCCTGCGTTCACGTTGGTGGACCAGGCAATCACGGCCATGGTTTCCGTAGTGTTTTCCACGATAGGACCATGTGTGATCTGGACCGGCGCGTAGGAGGAGTCCTGCGCGGACAGATTCGTATTGCCGGCCCATAGCGCAAGCAAGCTCAGCATGAGCACTAGCTGAAGAGTTCGTATTGCGAAATTACGATATGGCATCGGCGCCGATTGGAGTTGGATGCATCCAGCGACTCTGGGGTGTGCTGGAAAATTGCTTACGACCTTTAACACGTGCCCAGTGCTGTCCATTGCGTCCATTCCGTCCATGCCGTCCATTTCGTCTAACCGATCACTCGATGGTCCGATCTTGATTTACACTCACCTCATGCGCGTCCTCGGGATTGACTGCGGCAGCGAATACACCGGATATGGTGTCGTTGAGCAGACCGCGGACAAGCGTCTCGTGTGTCACGCGGTGGGGGCGATCCGTCTGAAAGCCAAGCAGACGATGGCCGACAAGCTGAAGACCATCTATTCCCAGCTTTGCTTTACCATCAGCGAACACCAGCCGGAGATAGCCGCAATCGAGGACGTATTCTACGCTGTCAATGTGAAATCCGCGCTCAAGCTGGGGCAGGTGCGCGGCGTGGCAATGCTGGCTGCTTCGTCTTCAGGACTGCCAGTTGCCGAGTATGCCCCGCTGGCCATCAAGTCCGCTGTGGTCGGCTATGGCAGGGCAGAGAAGCACCAGGTGCAGCAGATGGTGATGCGCCTGCTCCACCTTCCCGAGCCTCCGGAGCCGCCGGATGCGGCGGACGCGCTGGCCATCGCAATCTGCCACATTCATACAGCTTCCACGCTGAATCAGTTTCGCAAGAAACCGCAGGTCGTTACGTCATGAAAGTCTTGAGTGCAATTCTTCTCAGCGCATTTTCTGTCCTCCTGATGGCGCAAAACGCCAATCAGGATACGAACCCGCCAGTCCCGACAGTAACGTATGATTCCTACTGGCAGGCAGCCAGGCCGCAGAATGTCACCATCACCGTGAAGTCTGATGGCCCCACCACGTATCTCTCCCGCAATCCCGATGTGCCGGCCGGGACGGACCGCGCGCAAGACCCCGACTATCATGTTGAGTTCACCATGTCGGCTGCCAACCGCAACAAAATTTTCCAACTCGCGGAGAAGGCCAACTACTTTCACGGCGACTTTGAGTTCCACAAGCACGGCATGGCAAACACCGGCAGGAAAACGCTGACCTATGCCGACATCCAGCGGCACTTTCAAACCGTGTATAACTACTCCGAGAACAAGGCCATTCAGGAGATCACCGCCGTTTTTCAGAACATTGCCACCACCATGGAACACGGGCGCAAGATGGCATTCATGCATAAGTACGACAAGTTAGGCCTGGATGCTGAGCTCAAAGCCGCCGAGAGCGACGCACAGAGCCATCAGCTTGCGGAAGTGCAGGCGATTGCTCCGGTGCTCGAGAACATCGCCGAGGATCCTACGGTGCTCAACATTGCCCGCCAGCGCGCGAGGAAACTCTTGAAGATGGCGAAGTAGGGTGGCAGTCGGCGACGTGCATTCAACACTCAACACTCGGCATTCAGCACTCAGCCCCTGGAGTAAATTGCCAAAAAATCCAAATTGAACATCATCCGTCTTCAGGCACTTTCTACGTTGTCCATCCCGGCTCCGCGCAGGATGGCAGCGGTTGAGTGAGTAGCGAATTCATGAAACAGGCTCACTGAAACTTTGCGATAATTTAAAGAGGAAGAGGTGAATTGTGGAGATCGTAATCAGTCGTTGCTTTTTTTGAATGGATCTGAGAGGCGCAGCCGTGGGCTTGCGCGATGCCATCCAGCAGAAGTTCGGAGTGAAGGCGAAGATCAAGGCCGGCTTTCCCGGCGATCTCACCGTGAAGGTGAACGGACAAAACGTCTTCGGCTACAAGAAAGAAGGGAACCTGCCGGCGACAGACGAGTTGCTGCGCCGAATTGCTGCCGTGCAAAGCTGAGCGCTAAGCCGCTTTTTTCGGCTCTTTCCCCGCCGGCTGTGATTTCTGCGTGGATTTCGGCTTGACGTAAACCTCGCCCTTGCGCACCTCGACTTCATGCACGAGGATTTTCTCTTCCGCCGGCCCGGCCACCACGCGTCCGGTTCGGATATCAAACTGCGATCCATGCCACGGACACTGCACCGTGCACTCCACCAGTGCTCCATCAGACAGCGGTCCTCCGCGATGAGTGCAGTGATCGCTGAAGGCGAACAGTCCTTCCGAGCATCGGCCTACCACGATCCGGTCGGTTCCTACCTGGGCCAGCAGCACCTGGCCGTCTGCGAGTTCGCTTTGATTGCATACAGGCCGCTCCCATCCAGTCAGAGTGCGCTCTTTCAGCTTTCCTGCCGCAGCATAGCGCCGGTCAATACCGATCTGGTTGCGATACACGAGCGTTCCGCCAAGCCATCCAGAAATTCCGAGAACGATCACTCCGATAACCATCAGGCCGATGGTCAGCCCATCCGGGCGCACGGCAGGCGAGCCCTGGCGATATGCGATATAGATGAAGAGAAGCAACACCAGCGTGTTGAGCGAGCCGTGCAGCAGTCCGCGATTCTTAGCGCTCGATTGTGGCGGCACTACCGAGACAAAATCTATGGTTCCTGCGACGGCCGCCAGCACAGCCCCGACGCATCCGGCGATGACGCAGTAGAATCCGGCCGCGAACAATGATCCGTTGTCCTGGCCAAGTGCGATCAGATTGAAGATAAGAGCAGTAACCCACAAGCCGATGGGAAACGACACCAGCATAGGATGAATCGGGTGCGACGAAATCGAAGCTCTGGAACGCATGCTACCCCCCAGGGAACGGCTGCCTATAAGAAGGTGCAGAGCTGGGCCAGAGATGTCCGATTGCTGCTGAAAACCCGCTAAGGTTGGCGGAATCCAGAAGTCCCTATAATGGTGCTTATGGGGCGAATCATGCATGGCAAACCGGTGGCTGAGACCATCGAACAGTGGGTGCGTGGAGAAGTGGATCATCTGCGCGCGGCCCACGGACTGGTACCCAGGCTGGATGTGGCGCTGGTGGGAAGAAGCGCGGCGTCACAGCGTTACGTGGCAAAGAAGATCGAGTCCTGCCACCGGCTGGGAATGTCGGCGCACCTGCATACCTTCGATGATGATATTTCAGCCGCGGAATTGCGTGACCAGGTGCAGCGGCTGAGCGATGATCCCGCAGTCCACGCCATCCTGGTTCAGTTGCCGCTGCCGCGCCATATTGAAGACCCACCGCATGGGTTGAATAAATTTGACGTCTTCGACGCCATCCGCGGCGAAAAGGACGTGGACGGAATCTCGCGTTTCACCGTCCCTGAACTCTATCGCGCACAGGCAGATGCGCTGCTGCATCTGCCGGCAACCGCGCTGGCCGTGCGGCGCATGATGGCCTTCTACGGAGTCGAAACGGAAGGCCGCGTGGCCGTGATCGTTGGGCGCAACGACATCACGGCCAAACCGATTCATCATATGCTGGGCGGAAGGATGTGCAACGCCACCGCAATCTGGCTGCATCGCTACACCAGAAAACCGGACCACGATGCGTTCATGCGGGCGGCCGACATTATTGTGACTTCCGTCGGCAGCGAGCATTACAGCATAACCGCGGAAATGGTAAAGCCAGGAGCAGTGGTGATTGATGTGGCTACCCGCGTGGGCGCAGATGGAAAACTTCACGGCGATGCCGACTTTGAGCGCGTGAAAGAAGTTGCGTCTCTGATTACGCCCGTTCCCAAAGGCGTGGGCCCAGTCACCGTTGCCGCGCTGATGGAAAACGTTGTGCGCGCGGCACAGTTCTGTGCGGGATTGAGAAAGCCAGGCTACGACTTCAACACTGGAGTCCCGGCCGGAACAGAAGCGGCTAGTTTACGCTAGGCGTCTTCAAACCCCTCTTCGTCAGGGTGGTGCGCGGGTCCAAAAGTATAGCCGATACGGCGCAGCGTATGGATCAATCTGGTTTGGGCCGTCTCGTCAATCTTCTTGCGCAGATAGTTAACATAAACGTCAACTACATTGGTCGCAGTTTCAGGCGATAGTTTCCAGACGTGTTCGATGATCATGGTGCGCGTGATACGCCGTCCCATGTTGAGCATGAAGTACTCGAGCAGGCTGAACTCACGCGGGGTGAGCTCAATGGAATGGCCGGCGCGTTTCACGCTACGCTGGATGCGATCGAGTTCAAGATCCTCTACCTTGAGCACAGCCTCTCCATGCCGTGCCTGGCGCCGTTTCAGAGCGCGCACCCGGGCCGCCAATTCGGAGAAGGCAAATGGCTTCGTGAGGTAATCATCGGCGCCGGCATCGAGACACGCCACGCGTTCGCCGATCGCATCGGTCGCTGTCAGGATTAATACTCCGAGATCAGGATTCTCGCGTCTCAGCCGCTTAAGAACTTCTTCACCCGACATTCCGGGAAGCCGGAGATCGAGAATCAGAACGTCAAACTGCTCGGAGTTCAAGCGCGTCAGCGCGCGCTCTCCATTTGCGGCAATATCGCAGACGTGCCCCTCATGCATGAAAGCGCCCGCAATCAACGATGCCAGTGGAGCATCGTCTTCAGCAATTAGGATTCGCATCCGCCTACATCTCCCAACTTAGAACCCAACTAGAATGATGGAGAACCATTTCCAGACGCAAACCGCAATTTAAGATTTCTACCACGAAACAAGAGCGATAATATTAATAAATTCTTAATATTTGACAATGAAGAGCTAAACCGTCCTTATTTTCCGCAGCGACAGCCAGAATAAAAAAGAGATTCGATTCCAGATGCACACTCTACACCTGGCCGCTGATGTGTAGCCGATTTCGAGTGTGGCGCGCAACCATCAGGTCCTCATCGGTGGCTACGACCCTGACTGTACAACTGCTGCTTGCCGAACTGATGATTGCCGCCTCTGAAGAGTTCTTGCCTGAGTCAATTTCTATGCCTAGAAACTGCAGACCGGCGCAGATTTCCGCTCGAATTTCCGCCGCATGTTCTCCGATACCGCCAGTGAACACAAGAGTATCAAGTCCATTCAGCGCTGCCGCATAAGCCCCAATCCACTTCCGTAGCTGATAACAGAACATATTGATGGCCACTGCCGCATGAGGATTTGTGCCACGTTGCTGAAGCAGAAATTTCATGTCGCCAGACGTTCCTGAAACTCCGCGCAAGCCGGAGTCGTGATTAAGCATGGCTTCCAATTGCTCAGGAGTTTTACCTCCGCGAAGCAGCGCGAGCAGAATTCCAGGATCAAGATCACCCGAGCGTGTGCTCATCATGAAGCCGCCGGTAGGAGTCAGCCCCATGCTGGTGTCTATGGGAGCGCCATCCTTGAGCGCTGCCAGGCTGGCGCCGTTTCCAAGATGGGCGATTATGCAGCGGCTGCCAAGTTCGTTTCCTAGTTTGCCAACCACATATTCATACGAAAGGCCGTGAAATCCATAGCGCACCATGCCTTCGCCATAGAAATTCCGAGGTAAGGGAAACCTGCGAGCGACCTCAGGAAGTCCACGATGAAATGCGGTATCAAAGCAAGCAACCTGAGGCAGCCCGGGATAACGAGCCGTGATCGCTTCAATCAATGCGATCTGGCTAGGCAAATGGAGCGGTGCAAATGAAATTGCGCGCTTAACCTGTGCGATCACGTCAGCATTAATGATTTGCGGTTCAAAGAGCAAGGGTCCGCCATGAACCAGCCGATGTCCCGCGGCTCGCGGGCGGTCCCTGTTGTTTTGCTCGATGAGACGAAACAAGGCATCTGAAGCCGCGGCGTGATCACGCAGCGGTTGGTGCAAATCCGCCAGAGTGCGATTTTCGGAGTCGAGCAGCCAAAGCCGGGATTCAGCCTGGCCGATCTCTTCGGCAGCGGCAGAGAGCGTGCGCTGTTCCTGGCCACCGGAAAAGCGGTACAGCGCCATCTTCAGCGACGAAGAACCGCCGTTCACACATAAGATTGTTTCGTCCATTCAACCGGCCCTGAAGAAGCGGAGCTCCGAATCACTTTGCATTGGGCTCCCAGCGCCAGTTTGTAATTTCAGGCATATCCTGCCCGTGCTGCTTCACATAAGCTTTGTGCTCCACCAATTTCTGCTCGAATGTTTGAACGGCAGGTTCTGCTGAGACTTTGAGGCGCGGAATGCGGCGAATGGTGTCAATGGCCAACTGAAAACGGTCCATGTTGTTCAGCACCACCATGTCGAAGGGAGTGGTTGTGGTGCCTTCTTCCTTATAGCCGCGTACGTGAAAATTGTTGTGGTTCGTGCGCCGGTAGGTAAGGCGATGGATGAGCCAGGGATATCCGTGATAGGCGAAAATTACGGGTTTGTTGGTGGTGAAAATCGCGTCGAAGCCGGCATCGTCCAGACCGTGCGGATGCTCTGATGCCGGCTGCAGCGTCATTAAATCCACCACGTTGACCACGCGAATCTTTAACTCCGGCACGTGCCGGCGAAGCAGAGAAGTGGCAGCCAGGATCTCCTGCGTGGGAACGTCGCCTGCGGCAGCCAAGACTACATCCGGTTCGCCGCCTTCATCATTGCCGGCCCACTTCCAGATACCAATCCCCGTGGCACAGTGCTCGATTGCCGCATCCATGTCGAGCCACTGCAACTCCGGCTGTTTGCCGGCAACGATCACGTTTACATAGTTGCGGCTGCGCAGGCAGTGATCGGTCACGGAAAGGAGGCAGTTTGCGTCAGGAGGCAAATAGACGCGCACGATTTGCGGCTTCTTGTTCGCCATCTGGTCAATAAAGCCGGGATCCTGATGGCTGAATCCGTTGTGGTCCTGCCGCCAAACATGGGACGTGAGCAGATAATTCAGCGACGCGATCGGCTTGCGCCACGGAATGCGCATGGAAGATTCCAGCCACTTTGCGTGCTGGTTGAACATGGAAGTCACGATATGAATGAACGCTTCGTAGGAAGAGAAAAAGCCGTGTCTTCCGGTCAGCAGATAGCCTTCTAGCCAGCCTTCACACATATGCTCGCTCAATACTTCCATCACGCGTCCGGTGTGACTCACGTGAGAATCGGTGGAAAGAATTCGGGCCATCAGCAGCCGGTCGGTCGCTTCAAACACGGCGCCAAGGCGGTTGGACTCGGTTTCGTCCGGGCCCATGATGCGAAAGTTCGCGCTCTCCTGGTTCAGCTTCATCACGTCGCGCAGGAATCGCCCCAGCACGCGCGTGGATTCTTCCATGCTTCTGCCGGGGCTTTCGACTTTGACTGCGTATTTCCGGAAGTCAGGCAGCGTAAGCGGTTTGAGCAGGAGCCCGCCATTCGCGTGCGGATTCATTCCCATGCGGCGGTCCCCGGTGGGCGCCAGGCCCGCAAGCTCTGAAATAAGTTTGCCGTTGCTGTCAAATAACTCTTCCGGTTTGTAACTTCGCATCCAGTTTTCCAGGATTTTCAGGTGCTCCGGTTTCTGCGCCAGGTCAGCCACCGGGACCTGATGCGAGCGCCACGTTCCCTCCACTGGCTCGCCATCCACCACCTTCGGACCAGTCCAGCCTTTGGGGCTGCGCAGAATGATCACCGGCCAGCGCGGGCGATCACTAGCTCCGTTCTGCCGCCAATCCTGCTGGATCTTCCGGATTTCAGCGATCACCGCATCCATGGTGGCTGCCATCAATTGATGCATGACTTTCGGATCATCCCCTTCGACGAAATAGGGCCGGTAGCCATATCCGACAAAAAGGTCGGTGAGTTCTGATGGCGGAATTCTCGCCAGCACGGTTGGTCCGGCGATCTTGTATCCGTTCAGGTGCAGGATCGGCAGCACGGCGCCATCACGTCTGGGGTTTAAGAATTTGTTGGAGTGCCAGCCCGTGGCACACGGACCCGTTTCGGCTTCCCCATCACCTACAACACAGCACACCAGCAAGTCAGGATTGTCGAATGCCGCCCCGTTCGCGTGCAGCAGCGAGTACCCAAGCTCGCCGCCTTCATGAATTGATCCGGGCGTATCAGGCGATGCGTGGCTGGGAATCCCCCCCGGCCAGGAGAACTGCGTGAAGAGCCGTCCCATGCCGGCGGTATCTTGTGTAATCCTGGGATAGAGTTCAGTGTAAGAGCCTTCAAGGTAGGTATTCGCTACCATGCCCGGTCCGCCGTGGCCGGGACCGCAGATGTAAATCGCGTTCAGGTCGTATTTCCTGATCACGCGGTTCATGTGAACGTAAACGAAATTCAGTCCGGGCGTTGTTCCCCAATGGCCCAGCAGGCGCGGCTTGATGTGCTCAATTTTCAGTGGCTCGCGCAGCAACGGGTTGGCGTGCAAATAAATCTGGCCCACCGAAAGATAGTTTGCTGCTTCCCAGTAGCGGTTGATCCGGCTCAGTTCTTGAGGGTCCAAAGGGACAGTAAGGGGGTCTTCGCGGGTGAGAGTCTGAGGCATGCGCATCTCCTCACGCTCCACTCATTCTACGCTCATGCTACCGTGCGCTCACGAGGACGCGTGCCACGGAAATGAAATCTCAGTCGGGGTGAACTGCCAGATGGGGCGTGTAGCGCAATTGGATGCTTCCGGTGACATTGCGCTCTGCTCCGATTTGCAATGCGGGGATTAGCCAGCGCTCATATTGAACCGAGCTCTCGATCATGAGATCAGGCCGCGCCTGCCACTGCCAGCGAGTGATGGCATCAGTCTGTGTTCCGCCGCCGGGCAGAAACGCATTGCCGATCTTGGTTTGGCGGTAGCTTACCTGCACATTGTTTGCGCCGGAGAGGTGGTACGTGCTCCAGCCCTCGTAGGAGCGGGCGTCGCGTCCTGTGGGGCTGCCAAACAGAAATCCTTTGTTGGTGTTCGCGTCGTGATATTGGTTATTGATGTAGAGGAAGGTGCCGCCACGATCTGTCGAAGTCAACGATTGCGTTGAGGTGGTCTCCACGCGCAGATCGAGCTTTGACAGCATTGGGAAGTGTGAAAGATAAAGACCGGGGCTGACTGCCGCACGGCGCGGATTGGCCAGAGGAGATGGGTCGTCATCGCTATAGCTATCCGAGTACAAGGTTAACCATTTCCGCAATCCCGGCAGCTTGTAGGAAAAATCAAATCCGGTCTTGCGATCGCCGGGATCATTGCGATTGCCAAACGCGCCGACTTGCGCTTCCGTGCTGGCGAGTGACGAAAAATTCCTCAGCAGACTGCGAAACGTGAATGGATGTCCAACTCCAGCCCAGATCGAAGCGCGTGTGAAGCCGATCTCCAGGTTCTCTGTGGGATGGAAGCTGATCTTCTGCAAGTTGAAGAACGGCCGGGCGGGAAACTGATGACCGGAAAGCTTGGCAAAGAGGAACTCGCCGTTCACTGATCCAAGAAAATGGAAAATACCGTGAAGTTCCAGCGGTGAGGTGCGCGCCAGCCGCAACATGTACATGGGATCGGCATTGTCGCTGAGCATCAGCGGCGCGCTCTCATTGGGCCCCAGCCACAGGCTTTGTTTGCCTAACGTCAGGGCATATTGGCCCATTTGCAAACCCGCATACATATCCAGAGGATAAAAGCGATTGACCGTCTGGATGGGCGTTGCCGGCTGCACTGGATTCACATCAAGCGAGGCGATCAGGTTGCGCTGGGCATCCCCGAGAGCCCCGCGTCCTGGAGCGTGCTCGTATTCGCCGCGAACGTAAAAGAATGCCGGACCTGCCACCGCGCTGGCCTCAGCGCCTGAAACGAAATTTGTGCCCAGGTCGTAAGGACGGCCGAAATCGTTCCAGATCGTCTGGCCGAAATGGTAGCTATCGCGCAACGGCGTTCCGTCAATCTGCATGTAGCGCGCATAAATTGAATCAATTTGTGCTGAGTAGTAGTGGTTGCCCTCGCCGCTGAACTGCTGCTTCAGGCGCGCGATGGTCTGCGCGATTTCAGATTGCGCCGGCAGATCTTGCGCGTAATATTCCGCTTCTTCAACCTGGCGCACGCACTCACGTCGGGTCCACGGCTCCAGACCCGTGAACTGCGAACGAATGTAGCCCAGCGCAGCCAGACGCTTCAGCGCCGGATAAACCCAGCTATCCAGCGGCACATAGGGAGAGCCTAAATTCACGTCTCTCAGATCTCCAGGTGCTCGCGTGAATGATCCGTAGTCTGCAACGTCCAGATCGGAGTCGTGATGCGCGCGATAAACTTGACGCCCGATCAGCCATCCCATTGCCCCGCCCACGACGACATCAGAAGGGAAGTGGTCGCGCCCGGTAACACGCGCGATACTCACCGTGGTTGCTGTGCCATACGCCAAGGCTTGCATCAAGGGTCCGGGATATTCATGCACCAGCACTGAAGCAGCAGTCCAGCTCAGCGTGGAATGGATGGACGGAAACGATGAGTTGCCGAACCGGCTGAAGAAATCGCCGCTCCCGCCAGTTGCGGTAGGTCGTTCTCTGCCTAGAGCAAACTTCAGCCCCTCATTCACAATCAAGCTGTCGGCCAGTGCTTCGCCGGTGAGCAGGCCGGTTTCGCGCTGATGGTCGGTGCCTTGCCAGCTTCCCCACAGATACATGCTGGCCGGCAGCGCGGCCAAGCCAATTAGGCCACCGTTAGAAACGCTGTTGCTCAAGCTGATTGCGGCAGGATTCGAGCGCTCGCGCGCCATGCTGTGCTCATCGCTTCCGATAAGGACGACAGTGGTTCCAGCCAAAGGCGCCAGCCAGAACAGGTCTCGCTTGCGGACGTGCACTGGGCTGGTCCAGATGGTCTTCTGGTCGCCGGGAATGTTTACGAACGCCTGCTTGATCGAAGCTACTGGACGCGAGTGGTCCGCTTCGACTGAGGCGTCCTGGCTCCATGCTTGCGCTCCGGCCAATGCGGCGGCGAGCAGGGAGCAGAGAATCAGATTGCGCATGGGTCGCCTCTAACTCTAACCCATCGAGGCGGTGTTCAATCTGACGTGACGCCGGCTTTATAACCTGAGAAAAACCCGAGATGGAAATTAAGAGCTTTCGCCCATCTCCTATTTTTTGTCCAACACCAGCAGCGTGAATGTTCCCGGTTTGATGGTGCGGCGCGGACGCTCGCCTTCCTTTGCCGGAGGCGCCTGCTCGATTTCAGCGGCCACGAGGTAGACTTCGTGGTTCTTCGGATTCAATGCCATGGTACGGGCCGAGCGCTGGGTTTCAGCGTTCAGCACCACGCTGTATTTGTCGGGGGAGTCTTCGTGGACCACAGTCAGCGTGCCGTCTCCGTTGGAGCTGAAGGCGAGCTCCGTCCCGGGATCGAAGCGGTTTGCATCAACTCCGTCACCGATAGGAACTGTTGTAACGACCTTGCCGCTATCGGCATTGATGACGGTCATCATCTTGTTATCGCAGCCGGCAAACAACCGACGATTCTTCTGGTCTATGGCCAGGCCGCTCGGCTCTTGGCACGGCGCTAACGGCCATGTATTGAGCACCTTGGCGTTGCGAGCATCGATGCTGGTGAGCTTGCTCTTATCTTCGATGTTGACGAACACTGTGCCTTTTCCATCGGCCACGGCGAACTCCGGCTTGCCATCGAGCGCGATGTTAGCGATGACGGTGCCTTTTTCCGCATCAATCGCAGTCGCGTTGTGGCTCCTTCCGTTAAATGTGAAGATTCGCTTGGAAACTGGCTCATACATAATAGCGTCAGGGCCCTCAGCATCGAGCTTGATGCGGGCAGTCTCTTTGAGCGTCTTGAGATCGAAAACCGTGACCGTGTTCTCGCGCCCGTTGCTGGTAAACCCTTTACCCAGGTCCTGGGCCAAAGCCACTCCGTGAACTCCGGGCGTATTGGGAATTTCGCCCAGCACCGAACCCTTTTCCGGGTCCACCACCATCACACGGGTCGCGCGCGCAATAAACAGGCGATGCCCCGCGGGATCGTAAGTGAGGTAATCCCATCCGCCGTCACCGCCCAGGACGAACTTGTG
>JAICYU010000230.1 GCA_025934025.1 Terriglobales bacterium | reverse complement strand
TCCTGCCTGCCGGATCATCTGCAATCACCGCGCCGCCGACGAAAAGATGTGGGCCGATGTGCTTGGCGCGGGCGCCGATGATTGCTGGCCCTCTTCCGAAACCCGCGACCTGGTCAACGCCGCCGAAGGCAATCCGCCCCTGATCCACAGCGCAGCCGCGTGAGTCTGTTCGCCCGTCCTCATCTCGGCGGAGTTTACGGTTCCATGCTAAAAAATTAGGCCACCATCTCTCTCGCAGGCAAAGCAAAAGTGCGGCAAACACAAACGCCCCGTTCCCGGGGCGTTCAGGGGTTGCTCATGAGCAGAGCCCCGCAACGAAAGCTTACTGAGAATAGCCGAGCAATCGCTGCTCAAGTACACTAAAATAAGTTTTCTCCCCCGGGCCCCTTCTGTCAAGGACTAAATCTTTAAAGGATAAATTTTATGAAAGCTGATATGGTCTCCCGCGACTATGTCCTGGGGCTTGATATTGGCTCTGCCTCTATTGGCTGGGCCATGATCGCTCTCAGTGACTCGCATGCGCCCGCCAGCCTCATCCGTGCCGGCGTCCGAATTTTTGAAGCAGGTGTGGAAGGAAATATCCAGGAGGGCAAGGATGAATCCAAAGCCATCGCCCGGCGCACCGCACGTTTGCAGCGGCGGCAACTGCGGCGCAGGGCCGCGCGGCAGCGCGAGCTGTTCCGGCTGCTGCAATACAAACAATTGCTTCCGCCGTGCCGTTCGGCAGAGGGCGATTTCTCCCAACAACGGCATGAGCTTCTGAACGATCTCGATAAGCAACTGCTGCAAGCCTTGCGCCAAACCAGCGGCGCGAATTCTTTTGCCAGCGAGCAACTCCTGCCCTACGTTCTTCGTAAGGACGCTCTCAACCGCAAACTGGAACCCTTCGAGTTGGGCCGTATCTTTTACCATTTGAACCAGCGGCGCGGATTCCTTTCCAATCGCCGCGAGACGTCAAAGGGTAAAGACAAAGAAAAAGAACTCGGAAAAGTCAAAGCCGGAATTTCCGACCTGGAAAAGGAAATCCAAGCTTCCGGGTCTCGCACGCTGGGGGAATTTTTCGCAGGCCTCGATCCGCACCAGCAAAAGGTCCGCCGCCGCTGGACGCATCGGCCTATGTTCGTCCACGAATTTGAGGAAATCTGGAAAAAGCAGCACGCGTATTCACCTGAATTGCTCACGGATGGGCTGAAACATGAACTCGCTCGCCTGCTCTTTTATCAGCGTCCCATCGCCAAACAGGACCACCTCATCGGCCATTGCGAATTGGAAAAAGACGAGCGCCATGCTCCATGGGCTGCGCTGGACGCGCAACGCTTTCGCCTGTTGCAGAAAGTCAATGATCTGAAAGTCATTCCTGCGGGCAGCTTCGAGGAAAACGACCTCACGCCAGAGCAGCGAGAGATAGTGACGAGTGCGCTGCAGAACGAGGGAGACCAGACCTTTGTCGCCTTGCGGAAGCTGCTTCGCCTTCTGAAAACAACTTTCAACCTGGAGCGGGGCGGAGAAAAGAAACTCCCAGGCAATCGCACCAACTCTTTCATGCGTTCCATCTTTGGAGAGCGTTGGGATGGAATGCCCATGGAAGAGAAAAACGCCATCGTCGAACTTTGGCGCAACGAAGATTCCAAAGACAAACTGGCCCGCGAAGCGCGGGAGCTTTACGGACTGAATCAGGCCACTGCGGAAGCCTTCGCCGACAAAGAAGCCGAGGACGAGTATTGCAACCTCTCACTGAAGGCGATTCGCAAATTGCTTCTACGCATGGAATTAGGGACTCCATTCAAAACGGCTGAGAAAGAAGAATATGGCGATCGCATGTTTGCAGCCGAGCCAAAAGATCTTCTTCCCATCGTGCGCGAAGTTGTCCCGGAACTCCGTAATCCCGCAGTCGAGCGTGCGCTTACCGAACTTCGTAAGCTCATCAATGCCATCGTCCGCGAGTACGGCAAGCCTTATGAAATTCGGCTGGAGATGGCGCGGGATTTAAGAAAATCGCGCAAGGAGCGGGAGGAGACTTCGCAGCGCAATCGCCAGCGTCAGAAAGAAAGGGAGAAGATCAAAGCAAAAATCCTTCGCGAAGCAGGCCTGCAAAATCCTTCCCGCGATCAGGTTGAACTTGCCTTGTTGCATGACGAATGCGGCGGGGTCTGTCCCTACACCGGAAGGACCATCGAGTTCAGCTCGCTGTTTAGCGGGCAATCGCAATTCGACGTTGAGCACATCATTCCTCTCAGCATCTGTCCGGACGATTCCTTCCTCAACAAGACGCTTTGCTATCACGAAGAAAATCGCGCCGTAAAAGGCGGACGCACTCCCTGGCAGGCTTATGGCGCGGACGAAGAACGCTGGAATGAAATCATCCGTCGCGTCAGCAGTTGGAAACCCGGCAACCCGGCAAAGCTGCGGCGTTTTGAACTGAAGAGCACTGAAGAGCTCGAAGGCTTCAGCGCCCGCCAGATGAACGACACGCGCTACACCACCCGCCTGGCCAGCAAATTGTTACAGGCTCTTTACGGCGGGCTTTATAAAAAGCGCGAAGATGGCAGCAACCACCAGATCATCTTCGCCACTACCGGCATGGCAACCGCCAGACTCAGAAAATCCTGGTGCCTGGAATCCATCCTGCGCGAGGGGCTGCCCTCCTCCAACGGCGAGAACAAAGGCAAGCCGCGCACCGACCACCGCCACCACGCCATTGACGCTATTGTTGTCGCGCTCACCAGCAACACCGCGATCCAATGGATGGCCGCGGCCGCGGCTCAGGCGCCCGAGTGGCAGCGGGGCAGCCGGAGCTTCAGAAGCATTCAATCTCCCTGGCCTGATTTCGTGGATTCCATTCGTCCGCAGATTATGGAGATGCTGGCTTCCCATCGCCCTGAACACAAGATGAGCGGCGCGTTGCACAAGGATACTTACTACGGGCATCCCTACAAACACCAGGGCAAGGAAGTGGTCAACGTGCGCCGGCTTCTCGCCGGCCTTTCCGCCGGGCAAATTGAAGAAATCGTGGACGAACGGGTACGCGAAGCTGTACAGCAAAAACTCGTGGAACTTGGCGGTGAACCCAAGAAATTCAATCCAGAAAATTTAGATACGCTGCCTTTTCTAACGGCCAAGGACGGCAGGAAGATTCTCATTAAAAGGGTCCGGGTGCGGGAGGCAAAAACTCACGACAGCCTGATTTCACTTCCTGCCGGTCACGTGCAGTCAGAAAGCATTCATCACTTTGAACTCTTCGTGTCGCGCGAGGGTAGGACGGAAAAATGGAAGCATGTTTCCGTCAACCTTCTCGATGCTTTCGAGAGGAAACGGATGAATCAGCCGATTGTCAGCCATTCCCTGCCTGAGGATCCAGAGGCAGAGTTTCTATTCTCGCTTATGAAAAAGGATCAAATTGAACTGGACACTCCGAAGGGCCGCCAGATTTTTCGAGTTAAAAAATTCTCCGCCAACGGACAAATGTGGTTTGTTCCCGTGAATAACGCGCAGGAAGATAAGGATCAAAAGGAGGACGGGACAACATGGTCCAAGAAGCCGAATGAATTGCGCAAGCTCAGTCCCCGCAAAGTCGTCGTGGACCTTCTGGGAAGAGTGCATCCCGCCAATGACTGACCGCATCGTGGAGATATCCAATCCGGCGCGGCTGCACGTGCGGGATTCTCAGTTGGTCATCGAACCGGAGGAGGGCATTGCCGTGACTACTCCGGTAAGCGAGCTGGCGGTCCTGCTGGTGGCCCATCCGCGGGTCAGTCTCACCCATGCCGTGCTTTCCCGCATTGCTATGGATGGCGGCACGGTCGTCACCTGCGACGAAAAATATTTGCCCGCGTCCGTTCTGGTGCCTGTACAGAGTCATTTTCTTCAGACGGAACGTTTCGCAAAACACGTGGAAGCAGGCCTGCCGTTGAGAAAGCGGCTTTGGCAGCGCATTGTGAAAGCAAAAATCAGCGCACAGGCCAGCCTGCTTCGCGAGTTGCACGGAGTTGACGGAGGGTTGCTGGCCATGGCGGGCCGCGTCCGCTCCGGCGACCCCGATAATTTGGAGGCACAGGCCGCGCGCCGCTATTGGGCCCTGATTTTTGGCGACCCTCAATTTCGCAGAGGAGGCGACGTTGGAGACCAGAACCGCCATCTCGACTATGGCTATACCGTGCTGCGCGCCGCCACCGCGCGCGCCATTTGCGCCGCCGGGCTGCATCCTTCGCTGGGATTGCGCCACCACAACCGTTACGACCCCTTCAGTTTGGCGGCAGATTTAATGGAGTCTTTTCGTCCGCTGGTTGATCAGCGCGTATTTTTGTGGATTCAGGGGCGCGATCCGCGCGCGCCGCTGGACCGCGAAACACGGCAGTGGCTGTTGCAAGCTTTGACCGCCCGTTTTATCGTGAACGACGAGGAAAGGACGCTGTTTGATCTCCTGACGCGGACGGCCAACGGACTGGCAAAGGCTTTTTGTGGCGACGAGCAGGCATTTGATCCTCCCTCGTCATTCTTATGCGGAGAATAAATCTTTCGGCGTACCGCTCTATGTGGCTGATTGCCATGTTCGATCTTCCGGTCGAAAGCAGGGAGGACAGGCGCCGCTACACGCGCTTCCGCAAGGCCCTGCTTAAAGACGGATTTATGATGTTGCAGTTCTCCGTCTATGCCCGTTATATTCCCAGCGAAGAGGCGGCGGAAGCGCACCGCCGGACGGTGCGGTCGGTGGTTCCTCCGCTTGGAGAAGTCCGGTTGGTCGCATTGACCGACCATCAATTCGGCAAGATGGAAGTTTTTTATGGCAGAAAACCGCGAGAACCGGAAGAGCCGCCGGCGCAAATCATGCTTTTTTAAAAAATCACACCGCTCGGAAGCGGCTCATTCTGAGCCGCTTCCGAGCGGTGTAGTGTACTTGAGCCGCAATTCTCGGCCATCCCCAGCTGGGTAATGATTCCGGG
>JAICYU010000069.1 GCA_025934025.1 Terriglobales bacterium | reverse complement strand
CAGAGCACGCGTTACATGCACTTGAATTTCGCTCAGGCGACGAATGGGCTCAACGTCACGATGCCGGCAAATGGCAATATCGCGCCGCCGGGATATTACATGCTGTTCATTCTGAACAGTTCAGGCGTTCCTTCCGTCGCCAGCATTATGAAAATTGCCGCCGGCGCAGCCACCACGGGCGGGCTGAAGGGAATTGTCACGAACAGTTCCGGAGCGCCGCTGCTGGGAGCCGCCGTGACAGCGGGTTCAAGCACGGCGCAGAGCGCTTCTGACGGCAGTTGGACGATGGAGAACGTGACTGCGGGAACTGTGACGGTGACTGCTTCTCTCGGCGGATACTCCAGCGCCTCTGAGAGCGCGACCGTTACCGCCGGAAGTAATACGACGGCGGGAACACTTGCCTTAGCGCCGGTGAATCCGGGCACTGTGACAGGGCAAGTTGTGAACGGCGGCGGAGCCGGAATTTCTGCAGCAACAGTAATTGCCGCGGGATTGACGGTGAATACCGACGCAAGCGGAAACTACACACTGGCAAATCTGCCCGCAGGTTCCACGACCATTTCAGCTTCGGCTAGCGGCTTTGCCAATGGCAGCACGACGGTTACGGTAGCAGCGGGAACTACGACTGCTGCTCCGGCCATTACTCTAAGCTCCAGCAGCGGAACCATCACTGGCACGGTGAAGAACTCGTCAGGCGCTGCGATCTCCGGCGCGACTGTCGGATTCGGCGGCGGCACGACCACTACAAGCGCGACCGGAACTTACACGCTGGCCAATGTGCCGGCGGGGCCGGTGCAACTGGTGGTATCAGCAAGCGGTTTCCAGAGCGTGACGCAAAACATCACGGTGACCGGCGGCGCGACCACGACCGCCAATTTCACGTTATCTCCCAGCGCTGCTACGGGAACTATCACGGGCAAAATTACCAATGCTTCGACCGGAGCAGCGGTTTCCGCTGCCACGGTGAGCTGGAGCGGCGGCTCAACCACGTCCAGCACAACCGGTGTTTACACGCTGGCCAACGTCACTGCGGGAACTATCAGCGTTACAGCGGGCAAGACGGGCTATTTGTCGCGGACGCTTAATACGACAGTGAGCAGCGGAGTCACTGCCACACTTAATATCGCGATTGCGACAGCCGGCAAAATCAGTGTGAAAGTTACAGGAACAACCGGCGCAGCGGTTTCTGCTGCATCGGTGAAGATCACGGGCGGAGCCGTGGCAACAACCGTAACCGGCAGCACCAGCACGACGGGAATTTTCACCACCAACTGGATTCCGGTAGGCAGCTACACGATAACGGTTTCGAAGACCGGACATACCACCAAGAGCAAGACAGCCACCGTCGCCAGTGGAGCGACCGCGGCTGTAACCTTCACCAGTTTCTAGGGAGGCACAGTCATGAATTCGAGCGCAATCACCCGCTGGGCCATGCTCGGTGCACTTGCGGGGATGCTGTGTCTCGGAGCCCGTGCACAAACCTATACCGCAACCGAGCTTGCCAGGGTGCGGCACGACAGCACTCGCATTCACGGAATCAACGCCGTTGGCCAGGCTGTTGGAGAGTCCGGACATTCTCACGGAGCGGACACTCACGCATTTTTCTGGCAGCGACAGGGAGGCATGCGCGATTTGGGAGCGCTGGGCGGCGGAGACTACAGCTCGGCCTTTGGGATCAACGATTCCGGTTTGGTGGTTGGAACTTCCAACACCAGCACCAACCTGCGCGCTTTTTCGTGGACAGCTTCGGGCGGTTTGCACGATTTGGGAGCACTGCCGTCGGCGTCTGACAGCCAGGCATACAGCGTCAACAACGCAGGGCAGATCGCGGGCGCTTCAGGCAGCCATGCCGTCATCTTCAGTAATGGCGCGGTTCAGGATTTGGGAACGCTAGGCGGCGCTGCCAGCGAAGCTCACGGCATCAACAACTCAGGCCAGGTTGTCGGCATGTCGCAAACCGCTGATGGCAGCAACCATGCCTTTCTGTTCACTGGCGGAACCATGCAGGATCTGGGCGTTCTTTCTGGAGATCTTCAGAGCCGCGCCGACCACATCAATGATGCGGGAATGGTAGTTGGAGCCTCCACCGGAACCGGCGGCGTTCGCGCCTTCTTTTGGACATCTGCCGGAGGAATGGAGCCAATCAACGCGTTTACCGGCGGCGGTTACAGCGAAGCGTTCAGCGTGAACAGCCTGGGACAGGTTGTGGGCGAATCCGGCAGCTCTCTCGGCACTCGAGCATTCCTGTGGACGCACAGCGGCGGAATTGTTGACTTGAACACTATGGTTCCAGCTCTCCCCACGGATGTGGTACTTACTGGCGCTTTCTCCATCAATGACAAAGGCGTAATCGTCGCCTTCGGCGTGCAGAATCCCAATGTGAGCCAACATCAGGAAGTGAATATTGACAGTCACATCCATGCGGGTCCCACACGCGTTTTCGTGTTGACGCCGCAATAACTTAGCTCGTTGGCGGAGGCTTTTGATGCCAAGCGATCCGTTTCTCATAAGCGTTGGCCATCGCCAATACCACTCCCTCACTTCCAGGCGCGCCAACAATTTGCAATCCAATTGGCAGGCCGGACGTTGAGAAGCCGCAAGGCACTGAAATGGCCGGCAGTCCGAACACGTTAAAAGGGCGGGTATTGCGCAGCATCACCAGTTCCTTGCGGCGGAGATTGTCAGGTTCTGTCTTTAACTCCGCGAAACTGGGAGCGAGCACGGGAGTGGTGGGAGTGACGATCAGGTCAACTTCTTCGAACAAGTGCAGCACTTCCCGGCGCTGCTGCCATAACTCGCGCTGCTTTTGAATGTAATCGGCAACGGTCACATCCGCGCCGCTTTGGATCCGGCGCAATGTATCAGGACCATATTCCGCTTCATGTGCAGGCAGATAGCGCTGATGATAGACCCACGGCTCGCACCGGACTAGCGTCCGGTCAGTTTCAAATGAAAGTTCAATATTCCTCGTGGCTTTGGTGAAGCGGCCAATCTCGGCCACTGCGGCATCCACGGCCTGCTCGATTTCCGAGTCGAGGTCTTGCCAGAACTTCCGCGGCGTTCCAACCCGCAACGGCGCGCAATCTTCGTCTTGAATTGCCGAGGGATAGTAAACCGGCGGAAACTTCTGGCAGTGGATGTCCAAGTGGTCGTAATGAGCGATAGCCTGGAGCAGAAGCGCAGTGTCGAGCACTGTCCGCGCCATGGGACCGGCGTGGTCCAGCGACCAGGAGAGCGGAATGATGCCCCGCGTTGAGACCAGCCCATAGCTCGGCTTGAGGCCAACAATGCCGCAATAGGCAGCAGGAAGACGGATGGACCCTGCCGTGTCCGTGCCGATCGCGCCGTAGCACAGGAAATCCGCAACCGCTGCAGCCGAGCCGGAGGACGAGCCGCCGGTGACATGCTCCGGGTTCCATGGGTTGCGGACGGGACCAAAGTGGCCAATCACACCGCTGCCCCCGTAGGCGAACTCGTGCAGATTAAGTTTGCCCAGCAGAACCGAGCCGGCTAATCGCAACCGGCGCACGACCTCGGCATCTTCGGAGGGAACATAGTGTTCCAGCACCTTGCTGGCCGCTGTAGTGCGCACGCCCGCCGTTTCCGCCAGGTCTTTCACTGCCAGGGGAATCCCGTGCAGAGGGCCTTTCCATTCGCCCCGCATGATCTCGGCTTCAGCGCGCTTTGCCTCTTCGAGAGCTGATTCCGCCGTTATCGTGATGAAAGCATTAAGAACAGGGTTCCTCTGCTCGATCCGCCGCAGGCATGCCTCAGCCAGATCTACTGGAGAAAGCTCTTTCGTCTGGATTGCGCGGCTGGCTTCAGCAAGATCTAGAAATGGCAGTTTGGCGGATTGAGCTGTAGAGGATGGCATGACAGGGTTAGAGAATAACACCGCAAGGTGTATGTCTTGGCTTGGGTCAGAACGGGCGTGCCAATACTGCGCTTACCTCGGCCAGATCAAACTCCACGGCCCTCCGACGTTCTGATCCACGTGGCCCTCGCCAGAGCGCGAAGTTCCCTATTTTGGTAAAGACATGCGGCACTGAAATGCTTTCGTCCTTCGATTCCCAGCGGCCATGACATCAGCACGCAGCCTTCTCCGGTGTGTATGGGTCTCAGCTGCTGCACAGCCAAACGTCCCGTCACCAGTTTGCCTGCTGTGGGAAAACCGGCGGCAAACCCAGTGGGGCAGTCCATGGCAGCCCAAAGAAATTCTGTTTTCAGGTTCCCCTCAGCATCGCCAAACTCGGAATCCGGAACCCAAGCGGATGCATAAACAGTGTTGTTAATTGAAGCTGGGAAAATGCGTAGCCCATCGTGCTCCGCGCGCTTGGGGCCGCAGACAAAACAGGTTGGAAACGGATGCTGGGCGTGCAGGGCCGGCGATCCCGACATTACTTGGGCTGCTTCTTTCAGCGAGATGGGCGGAGGCGGCGTGACATCAACGGTTGTTTGCCTGGCTTCCACAATAGTTCTGTCGTTATAGCGTAAGAAGCCGCCGATCGGGGTAGGCTCGAATTCAAGCGGCATTTCCAGCGGCACCGGTGCTCGCAGCGTACACTCCACGACGGCACCCAACTCACGGGCAAGGAGTCCACAGGTGTAGCCGCCGTTGCCGGAATCGGGAGGACCGCAAAATCGCTCTGGCACGATCAATGAAGCCATGGCCTGAGTATCTCATTGCACAGGAGAGCTCGTCCGCGCTGCTGCTAGGCCGCGACTCTTTAAAAATTAGTTGGGCAGGTAAACCAATGGGCGTCTCGCACGTCTTTATTTGTAGCCGGTTTCGTCTGCCCTGAATCCAACGTAGTTAACCGAGAATTGCTAAGATTACGAAAGAGATATGCTTAAGGGGTCAATAACAAGTTCCAGCTTAGTGCTGCTTTCGCTTCTGGTGGCGGGATGCGGCAGCGACGTAAATGCCGGGAAACCGGCCGGGCCGCAGGCATTTCCGGTGAAGGTAATGACTGCGCAAGCGCAAATGGTACCGCAGTCCACCGACTACCTGGCGACTCTGAAGTCGCGCAATTCTGCGGTAATCCAGCCGCAGGTGGAAGGCGATGTCACGCAAATTTTTGTCCGTTCAGGTGAGCGGGTGGAAGCCGGAGCGCCGATTCTTGAAATTGACCCGCGCAAGCAGCAGGCAACGGTCAACAACCAGGAAGCGGCTTACAAATCCAAGCTGGCCACCATGGAACAGGACCGGATAGATCTGGAGCGCAAGCAGAAGCTGTTTGCGGCAGGGGTGATCGCGAAATCCGATTTGGATGCTTCGCAATCAGCCTATAACGCAGCGAAAGCCGACGCGGACGCTCTGGAAGCGAGCATCCGGGAGCAGCAGGTGCAATTGCACTACTACACAGTCAAGGCGCCGACCAACGGAGTGATTGGCGATATTCCGGTGAAAGTAGGCGACCACGTGACCAGCCAGACCCTTCTCACCACGCTTGATCATGGCGGCCAATTGGAAGCTTACGTTTACGTTCCGTCAGAGAAGGCGGGTCAGGTCCACGTAGGCATGCCCGTGGATTTGCTGGACGATGCGGGAAATCCGTTGGTGCGGACGAAGATCTTCTTTGTCTCGCCACGGGTTGATACCGATTCCCAGACGCTGCTGGTCAAGACGCAGGTCCCGAACGAGAAGATGCGCTTTCGCAACGCCCAGCAGGTGCATGCGCGCGTGATCTGGTCAGAGCGCCAGATGCCGGTGATTCCTGTAACTGCGGTTTCGCGGCTCAGCGGAAAGCTGTTTGCTTTCGTGGCCGAAGGTGAAGGTCAGAAAACTGTTGCGAAGCAGCGGGTGATTGAAGTGGGTGATCTGGTAGGCAACGATTACTCGGTCCTCGAAGGAATTAAGCCCGGCGACAAGATCATCGTCAGCAACGTGCAAATGCTAGCGGATGGCATGCCGGTGATTCCGCAATCCTGATCGGGTTCAGCGCAGAACCGGCAGACGCCCGCTGATTCCGGGGCCGGTGTGGACAGACAAGAAACATTCAAGAGCGGGCAAGGACTCTCATGGTTGATTTCTTCATTCGCAGGCCTGTTTTTGCTACGGTATGTTCGCTGTTGATTGTTCTGGCTGGCGCGGTCAGCATTCCTACGCTGCCGGTGGCGCAGTACCCCAACCTGACTCCTCCCACGGTAACAGTGAGCGCCTTCTATACCGGAGCGAACTCGCAGGCTGTTGAAACCGGCGTCACCACGATTCTGGAAGAAGCCATCAATGGTACCGAAGGCATGCGCTATATGTCTTCCACCAGCGGCAATGACGGATCATCTTCCATTAGCGCGACCTTCGATCTAAACCGCAATCTTGATATCGCCGCAGTAGACGTACAGAACCGCGTTTCCAGTACGCTGGGGCGTTTGCCCGTTGAAGTCCAGACGACCGGCGTGGGCGTGGGCAAGAACACCGGATCGTTCGTCTGCGCCTTCGGGTTCTATTCCGACAAGGGCGAGTACGACAACCTTTTCATCAGCAACTACCTTGATGTCTACGTGCGCGACGCGCTGAAGCGCGTGAAAGGCGTCGGCGACGTAATTATCTTTGGCGAGCGCAAGTACTCGATGCGCTTGTGGCTCGATCCTGTCCGGCTGGCAGCGCGTAGTCTTACGGCGCAGGACGTGGTGAATGCCTTACGCGAGCAGAACGTTCAGGTGGCTGCGGGAGCAGTAGGACAGTCTCCGGCGCCCGCCAATCAGGCTTATGACATCAGCGTGCGAGCGGTGGGCCGGCTGAGCGATTCTAAGCAGTTTGATCACATCGTGATTAAGCGCGCGCAGGACGGATCATTGATTGAGCTGCGCGATGTGGGCCGGGCCGAACTCGGAGCAGAAAGCTATGGCGGCCAGCTTCGTTACAACGGGCACGACGCCATGGGCATCGGCGTACTTCAGCTCTCCAACGCTAACGCGCTCCAGGTGGATCGCGATGTTCGTGCTGCGATTGAGCAGCTCTCGAAGCGTTTTCCGCCGGGGCTCAAATACGCCCTTGCCTTTGATACCACGCGCGCCGTGGGCGAATCCATCCAGGAAGTAATCAAGACTCTGGTAGAAGCCATCCTGATCGTGATCTGTGTGATTTTCCTCTTCCTTCAGGGCTGGCGCAGCACCATTATTCCCGCAGTTACTATTCCGGTTTCTCTGGTGGGAACGTTTCTGTTCGCGAAGTTCTTTGGCTTCTCGATTAACACGCTCACGTTGTTTGGGATCACGCTGGCAACAGGGCTGGTGGTGGACGACGCCATTGTCGTGATCGAAAACGTGGAGCGCCACATCGAAGAAGGCATTGCCAATGCGCGCGAGGCGACACACATCGGAATGCGCGAAGTTACCGGCGCGGTGGTTGCCACGTCACTGGTGCTGATCGCCGTATTTGTTCCTGTGTCGCTCTTCCCCGGAACTACCGGCAAAATGTATCAGCAGTTCGCGCTGACGATCGCGTTCTCCATCGCGATTTCTGCCTTCAACGCGCTCACACTTTCTCCTGCGCTGGCGGCGCTCCTGCTGCGTCACACGGAAAAAGGCAAGAACCCGCTGTTCGCGGGCATCAACTCGGCCATACGCAGGGGAACCAACCATTACGAGAACTTCCTGCACACGCTCTCGCGCTGGAAGTTCGCGGTGATTGCTGTGTTTTTTGCCGGTCTGGCCGCGACCTGGTTTGTGTACCAGCGCGTGCCCTCAAGCTTTGTTCCGGATGAAGATCAGGGATACTTCTTTGTTCTCGTCCAGGCGCCGCCCGGAGCATCCATCGAATACACCACGCGCGTGCTGGACCAGGCTGCGACATTACTCAACCAGAATAAAGACGTTGAAGGATTGTTCGAGGTCCCTGGGTTCAGCTTCACAGGAAGCTCCCCGAACCACGGCATCATTTTTGCCAGCCTGAAGGAGATTAGCCAGCGCAAGGGGAAAGGGCATAGCGCGGCCGATATCGTGAATGGCCTGCGTGGCCCGCTGATGGGAATTTCCGACGCATTCGTGATCCCGTTTGCTCCGCCGGCCATCAACGGTCTGGGTACGTTTGGCGGGTTCGCATTCGAATTGCAGCAGACCGGCGGCGGCACGCTGGACGAACTGGAAGGCACGCTGCATCAGTTCATGGCGAAAGCTTCGCAACGCAAAGAATTGAGCGGGCTGTTCAGCACGTTTACCGCGCGCGATCCGCAATACATCGTGAGCATTGATCGCGAGAAGGCGAAAAGCCTGAATGTGCCGTTCTCGCAGATCACATCGGCGCTGCAGATCTATATGGGATCGCAGTACGTAAACGACTTCGATTTCAATAATCGCTCGTATCGCGTTTACGTACAGGCGGACCAGCAGTTCCGCTCCAATCCTCGCGATCTGAAGCAGTTCTACGTGCGCTCTGACGATGGCCGCATGGTGCCGCTGGACAATCTGGTGACGATCAAGGAAGGGACCACGGCCAGCATCATCAATCATTACAACCTTTTTCGCAGTGTAGAAATTGACGGCAGCGCCGCGCCGGGCTATAGCTCCGGCCAGGCAATCAAAGCCATGGAAGAGGTTGCCAAAGAAGCCCTGCCTGCCGGTTACACCTATCAATGGACCGGCATCTCGCTCGAAGAGATCGAGTCCGGCGGAAAATCGCTCATGCTGTTTGGTCTTGGGCTGCTCGTGGTGTATCTAACTCTCTCCGCGCAGTACGAAAGCTTTGTGCTGCCGTTCATCATCCTTCTCGCTGTTCCCATGGCGGTGCTAGGCGCGCTGGGAGCGCAGGCCGCGCGAGGTTTGGAGAATGACGTGTACTGCCAGATTGGTCTGGTGATGCTCATTGGCCTAGCGAGCAAGAACGCGATTCTGATTGTCGAGTTTGCCGAGCAGCTTCAGCATCGCGGCATGGGGTTATTGGAATCCGCCATCGAGGCTGCGCGGCTGCGCTTGCGGCCAATCCTGATGACCTCGATTGCCTTTATCCTTGGCGTGCTACCGCTGGTGTTTGCTTCGGGCGCCGGTTCGGCGGGCAGGCACTCGGTCGGCACGACGGTGTTCGGCGGCATGATCGTTTCTACTCTGCTGAACCTTTTTATCATCCCGGTGCTTTACATCGAGGTGCGCGGCCTGCTGCCTATGAAGACCAAACCTCGAGCACCGGTAACCGAAGAGGAGTTAGTGGAGAAGAGCGCGTAGCCAATAAACATCTGGCAAACTGGAAGACTGGAGCGACGGCCTTACTCCTCGTCCCAAAACCTTCTCCACCAGCTTTGTTTCTCCGGAGGTTTTTCTTGCTCATCATCGAAAAAGGCTTCATCGCGTAGGCCGAGAAAACCTCCGGCACGAGTTCTTAGCGAAGCGTCTCGCTTGTGTTCCGCAGAAGATTTAACCAGGCGGTCAGTAGATTCTTGAACCGGCAGTCGCTGGAGTGAGTTTTCCGCCAGAATCTCTTCTGAGCGGATCGAGCTTGAGCTTGCTTCCGACGCCTCTAACGGTGCTCGTTCCACTCGCGTGCGACGGAACACCGCTACGCCGGTTTCCCCCGGCGCGTCTACTGGAAGCACGGCCACTAGGGTTTCAGGCCCGCCGACCAGGTAGTCAGCGACATCGGAGGCGCCATGCTCAAAAATCTGGTGTTGCGTCATCTGCTGGCGCAGCTCCGCTGCGGTCTTCTGGTCAAACGCGATCAGTCTTGCCATGAAATTCCTCTCACCCTGCCCGGGCTACAGTCCAGCTACTTAGATGCGAGCCGGTTCCTGTGCGTTCACCGCCTTAACACAGGTGTTTAACCCAGTGTGACCCCGGTAGATGCTGTGCCATACTAAATCCCAGTCTGGAATCGGCTCGTCCAGGCATCGAATCATCATGTCGGCTGACCTGCTCACTGGTACCGCAAGCAGTCCTGAAGCGTTGCGGGATTCCATCCTTCGTCATGTTCGTTACACCCTGGCGCGGCCGAAGGGAAGTCTTGTCCCTCATGAGCTGCTGAAGCCGCTTTCGCTCACCATCCGAGACTACCTGATTGACCGGCTGCTTCAGACCGAGCAGCGCTACCGCGAGCAGGACGTAAAGCGCCTCTACTATCTCTCGATGGAGTTCTTGATGGGGCGCTGGCTTAGCGACAATCTATCGAACCTGGGGCTGAATGAACCCTGCCGCGCGGTGCTGGCAGAACTCGGAATCGAACTCAACGACGTGATCGAAACCGAGCTCGATGCTGGCCTTGGCAACGGCGGCTTGGGACGCCTTGCGGCCTGCTTCCTGGAATCGCTGGCCACCATGAACATGCCGGGCTTCGGCTACGGCATTGACTACGAGTACGGTCTCTTCCGGCAGGAGATTATCGGCGGCCATCAATATGAGAAGCCCGACCTGTGGAAGGCCGAAGGCACGCCTTTCTATATCGAACGCCCGCATGAGCTTTGTACCGTCCCACTCTATGGAAGGATTGAGCACTCGCGCGATTCGGAAGGGAATCGCCGCCAGCGCTGGGTGGATACCCGCGTGGTAATCGGCGTTCCCAATGACATGCCAGTGGCTGGACTTGGCGGGAAAACAGTCAACTATCTGCGCCTGTTTACAGCGCGCGCTTCGCAGGACTTCGACATAGATATCTTCAATCGCGGCGACTACATCCGCGCCGTCGAGCAGAAGATCGCGTCAGAAAACATCTCGCGCGTGCTCTATCCCTCTGACTCGGTGCTCTCGGGCAAAGAGCTGCGCCTGCTGCAGGAATATTTTCTGGTGGCCTGCTCGCTGAAGGACATCATGCGCCGCTATCTGGCCGCGCACTCCGGTTTTGACGAGTTTCCCGCGAAAGTCGCCGTGCAGATGAATGACACGCATCCCAGCCTCTCAGTGGCCGAACTGATGCGGCTGCTCCTTGATGAGCACGACATGGATTGGGACCGCGCCTGGGAGATCACGCAAGCCACGCTCGGCTATACCAATCACACGCTGATGCCGGAAGCGCTGGAGCGCTGGCCGGTCTCGCTGATGGAGCGCGTGCTGCCGCGCCACATGGAGATCATCTTCGGCATCAATCATCAATTCCTGCGCACGGTGGGACGTGTTTGGCCCACAGATGTTGCGCGCCAGGGCCGCATGTCCATTATTGAGGAAGGCCCGGAGAAGCAGGTGCGCATGGCGCATCTGGCGATTGTGGGCAGCCATGCCGTGAATGGCGTTTCCAAACTGCATTCCGAGCTGTTGAAAGCTTCGCTGGTCCCGGACTTTGCCGCACTCTGGCCCGAGCGTTTCAGCAACAAGACCAATGGCGTTGCTCCGCGTCGCTGGATCATGAAGGCCAATCCCGAGTTGGCCGCGCTGCTCACGCAAACCGTCGGCGAAGGCTGGATCACGGATCTGGAGCAGGTGCGCGGCATCGAAACTCATGCCAATGATCCCGGATTTCAGGCGGCATTTCTCGAAATCAAGCGACGCAACAAGATTAAACTTGCCGGTGAAGTTTTCCGCTCCACCGGCATCGCGCTCGCGCCGGAGTCAATGTTTGATGTGCAGGTAAAGCGCATTCACGAATACAAGCGCCAGCTTCTGAACGTGATGCGCATCATTGGCGATTATCTCGCGCTGGTGGAAGACGGCGTGGAACCGGCGGCGCCAAGGTCCTACATCTTTGCCGGCAAAGCCGCGCCGGGCTACTGGGCCGCTAAGCAGATTATCAAGCTCATCAATAATGTCGCGCAGATCGTAGATGCCGATTCGCGAGTGCGCGGGCTGATCAAAGTGGTTTTCGTTCCTGACTATCGCGTTTCGCTGGCGGAAATCATCATGCCCGCAGCCGATCTCAGCCAGCAGATTTCTACAGCCGGCATGGAAGCTTCCGGCACCGGCAACATGAAGCTGGCCATGAATGGCGCGCTCACGCTGGGGACGCTCGATGGCGCCAATATCGAAATCCTGGAGCAGGTCGGGGAAGAGAATATCTACATGTTCGGGCTCACGCCCGATGAGGTGCATTGGTATCACGAGCGCAGCAACTACAATCCGCGCGAGATCTGCGGCGCTGATCCCACGCTGCGGCGCGTGATGGACAGCCTGGCTTCAGACCGCTTCTGCCCCGACGAGCAGGGCCTCTTCCGCTGGATCGTGGACGAGATTTTGGACCGCGGCGACCGCTATTTCCTCATGGCCGATCTTCCGTCGTATGTCGAAGCCAGCCGCCGGGCGGAAGCGGACTATAGGCAGCCGCAGGTCTGGGCGCGCAAGGCCATCCTCAACGTTGCTCGGACGGGAACTTTCTCCAGCGACCGAACCGTGCGCGAATACGCGCGCGACATCTGGCACATCCGGCCCGCGCTGGGCGACCTGCAAGATCATGCAATGGCTTCGCCGGTCCATTCGGCTGCGGCATCCAATGAGCCGGCTGCCGAGGTCTCGCGATAAGCGCAGATTCCTGACATGCCCTTCACCCGGAACGTTGGAGCGCGGGCACTCCTGCCCGCGCAGGCCGTCTCTTCTCCGCAGGCAAGAGTGCCTGCGCTCCATTGTTAGTTCTTGCAATCAAGGATTCGCCATCACGGCAATCCTGCCCCTTGGCCCGGGAGGAGATACAGCACTGCTCCTAATGCAGCCAGCAAGCCAATGAAGTAGGCCGCGATCAGCGGACTGGAACCTTGTCGGGCTGGCTCGCCATTCTCCAGCATGACCGGCGCGGTCTGCCCCGGGCCGGTGAGATCCAGCCGAGCGACAGTGGCTTTCTGCGCGCGCGCTGTGAAGAATGGGCTCACAAGTTGCCACACCGCCCCGAGTCCCACAAATATGAACACACTTTCTTTGGTCCCGTAATAGAGGCCGCCGCTCACAGCAGCAAGCAGGCCTTTTTCCATGCGGCTGAGCGCCGGAGCAGCATGGCCTCCGTCGAGGATGAAGATCGGAATCAGATTGAGCGCGTTAAACCACGCGCTGGTGCGGCCCAATGCCGCCCAGAACGGATCACCGGTCTGCCACCATGCCAGCCCACAGACGACCGCAGCCAGGAATCCGGCGCAAGGTCCGGCCAGAGCGATGGCCGAACGGGTTTCCAACGGCACGCCCATCGCCTGCCAGCGGACGTAGGCGCCCAACCCCGGGAGGAATACAGGCATATCGGCAGGCAAACCGCGCCGCTTGATTTCCACAAAATGACCCATCTCATGGATCAGCACCAATGCCGCGAACCCCAACCCGAATTTGATCCCCCACGCCGCCCAGTAGAACCCGAGAAACGCGGCAAAGCTGAAGATAAATTTGAATTTGAGCAGCGCGAACAAAACAGTCTTGAACTTGGCCGCAATCGCCGCGACCGCACCCAGCGGCGCCAGCCGTTTGGCCCACCTGCCTTTGTGTATGTCGCTGCGGTCCGGCAGTACTGAAGGACGTGCGGCTTGCGACTCGAGTTCACGTACATGCGCCGCGATCCATTCCGCCTGCTTCGATTCGCGGGGAAGCAAAGGCAGAATGCTTCGCCACCTCTCCCGCGCTCCGGCGAAGTCTTGGCGAGCTTCCAACTCCCGCGCCTGAGCGGCAAGATGGTCCAAGCTCTCAGCGTGGACCAACGCATGGCAAGCGCCACATTCGAGCGCTCCTGGAGCGAGCGCCTGCGCGCAGGGCTTACAAAGTTCTCCTGTTTGTGGAGTTGCGGAATGCATGGTTGAGCGAGTGCAAATCCAGTTTAACCTGAGTGCGTGAAATCAGCTTCTCGCGCTTCCAGGATTGCTGGATTCTCCAAGCATGCCGGCGGCCGGCCGGTCCAGAAGCCACAATAAGCGGCCATTGCGCGGGCAAACAGATTGACTCGGATAAGCAGCCTGCGGCTTGGTGAAAATCTCATGCACGATGCCGGCTTTGTCCGCTCCCGAAACCAGAAAGATGACTTGAGCCGCAGCGTTCAGGACCGGAAAGGTCAAGGTGATGCGGAAAATCCTAAGTTTCTCCACCCAATTAGCGACTGCCAGACGTGAGGTTTCAGACAGCGCCGCGCTTCCGGGAAACAGAGACGCGGTGTGGCCGTCTCCGCCCAGACCAAGAAACAAGAGATCAAAACGGGGAAATGCGCCAGTAGCAAGCTGGAAGAAGCCGCGCAGCGCGTTTTCGTAATCTTCCGCCGCCTGTTGTGCTGGCAATTCAGCACGTACGCGGAAGATGTTCTGCTCCGGCAGCGGCACGCGGGAAAGAAGCGACTCACGAGCCATGCGGTAATTGCTTTGCGGATCGTCTGGAAGGACGTGGCGCTCATCGCCGAAGAAGATGAAGATCTTCCGCCAATCAAGTGACTCACGACATTCGCTTGCCAGCATGGAATAGACGCTTCGCGGAGTGTTCCCGCCGGAAAGCGCAACTGTGAACCGCCCTCGCTGAGTGATCGCGGATTGTGCCGCCGTGCGAAATTCATTCACGGCCGCCTGCGCGAGTTGAGCAGCATCCTGCAGAATTACCAACTCCGGCTGTTGATGGGCGGCTTCTGCCATAAACAATCCAATTACGCTGAAACTGTTCCGGTTGAGGCGCCACGGTTGTGTTGTAACCAGGCGTAGTGCGCGGCCCCAAGCAGCCCCACGCGGTCGTTGGTTACAACGTGAACAGGAATTGTCTTCATTAACGCCTGCATCCTGCCTTTGTCCGCAAAAGCCTGCATGAAGCCGGGCTCCTGCAATTTGGGCAGGATTCTCGCGGCGATACCTCCGCTCAGGTAAACGCCGCCGGTGGCTAGAAATCGCAGCGCGACGTTGCCTGCTTCGGCACCGTAGACGCTTGCGAAAATCGTCAGAGCGTGGGCGCAGAGGCTCGCCTTGCCTGATAGGCCGTACCGCGCAATCAGGGCGGCAGGATCGGCTGCCTGGGACATCTCCTGCTTCAGATTTTCCGGCTCTTCTTTTGTCCCGGAGTCGCGAAGAAAATCGTAAACATTCTTGAGGCCCGGCCCGGAGAGAATGCGCTCGCAGCTTACATGTCCGAACTTGGCCGCCAAGTGGCGGTGAAGTTGGATCTCAGTTTCGTTGCGCGGAGCAAAATCCGCGTGTCCACCCTCGCTGGCGAAAGGAAGATGCTGTCTTCCATCCCAGAAAACTCCCGCCTCTCCCAACCCTGTTCCGGCTGCAATCAGCGCGCGATTGCCTTCCCCAGCGGGCGCGGAGTTCAGCGGCGCCAAATCGCCGGCTTCAAGGTGCTCAATGCCGGCCGCATGTGCGGCTAGATCATTGAGGAGCCAAACCGATTCGAGCTTGAGCAGTTTCGCCAGGCTCAGCGCATCCAGGATCCAGGCGAGATTTGAAGCTGTTGCGCGGCCCTTGAGTACCGGCCCGGCAACGCCGAAGCATGCTGCCTGAAGCTTGACCTGCTGGTTGCTGAGAAACAGGCTGAGAATCTCTTCCAGTCCATGGTGCTCGCGGCTGGCATAAATCTGTTCCAGCACCATGCGCAGGCGTGGAGCGGACTGTTCGTCGAAGAGCGCGATCCGAGTGTGCGTCCCGCCGATATCGCCGGCGAGGATCATTCCGGGATCTTCCTCCAATGACGTCCGTCACGCGTCATGATCTCACCAGCTTCTTTCGGTCCCCAGGAGCCCGCGGAATAGTTGGGAAAGTCGCGCGGGGGCAGGGCCTTCCAGACGTCGAGCACCGGGTCCACCACTTTCCACCCAGCTTCCACCATGTCGGCGCGCTGAAACAGCGTTTGATCGCCCATAATGCCGTCATAGAGAAGAATTTCATAACCCGTGTT
>JAICYU010000359.1 GCA_025934025.1 Terriglobales bacterium | reverse complement strand
AGAGTTAACTGCCTGGCAGTTTGCTTTTTACCATCATCGAAGACGGTGCGGCCGCCAAGAGCAGGTGACATCGCGCGCTCACGCTTCAGTGAACGGCGAAAATCCGCCTGTGGAGCGGCGCTGTTTTCGATGTTGCGCACGAACCGGTCGAGACGGGCAAAACCATCAAGCTTTTCCGAGCGCCCCACTTTGGCTGCATCCAGCGAGCGGCGCAGAACAGAAAGGGATTCATCGTAGGTCTTGAGCGGCACAGGAAACGGGTGACCGTCTTTGCCGCCATGGGCAAAGGAGAAGCGCGCTGGATCGGCAAACCGCGTAGGCGTCCCGTGAACCACTTCAGCAATCAGCGCCAGAGATTGCAGGGTACGCGGCCCGAGATTTTCCAGAAGCAACAGTGATGCAAAGTCGCGCAGATCACGTTCATACGCAACCGCCAGAACTGCTCCCAGGCGTTTGAGGTCCAGGTTGTAGGCGCGAACATCATGATGGCGCGGCATGGAAAGCTTGCGCGCTTCTTGCAGCGTGCGTTCCGGATGCTCATGGGCGACCTCAAGCAGAGCTTTTTGCGCCGGCTTGGCGCGATGCTCCACCAGATTCATGATGTCGCCTTCAATCACGCTCTTACCCACGATGGCGGTATGCGGTTCAGAAATAAAATCGCGCACGCTGGCGGAATGCCAGTGATAGCGGCGCGCCAGTCCGCTCGCGTCGTTCATTCCCTGCTGCACAACCGTCCATTCGCCGCTGCTGCTGACGACGAAGGAATGTAGGTAAAGCTGGAAACCGTCCGCGATGGCATTGTTGTCAATCCGTGCGGTCAGGCGGCTATTGCGGGCCAGTTCCTCACCGTTGAGATTGGCCCGTTCAGCCACGGCTCGAAGCTCATCCGGCGTTTTGCGGGAGTGCCTGCCCCGCCCGCCGCAAACGTAAATTCCAAGTTCGTGTGCCCGCGGATTGAGACCACGCTTAAGCGCGCCCATCACCGACGTGGTGATTCCAGAGGAGTGCCAGTCCATGCCCATCACACAGCCGAGGGCCTGGAACCAGAAGGGATCGCTCAAGCGCGAGAGCAACTCCGATGTCCCGTACTGGTAGAGCACGGCTTCGCAGATGCCGGTGCCGAGCAAGGTCATGCGCTCAGCCAGCCAGGGCGGAACGCGCCCGCCGTGCAGGGGCAAATCGGCAAAGCCTGAGCGCTTCATCCTTCTATTATCTCTCGAATGTAAAGCGAAAGCTATTCTGATCTTGTTGTAAAATCGCGCCACTACGGAGCCTACTGATGCACACGATGATGAAAACGCCGCTCACCCTCCTGGCTGTGCTCGAAAGGGCAGGCAAGTATTTCGGGAATGTAGAGGTGGTCTCGCGGCTGCCCGACCGGAGCATCCATCGCACCACCTGGGGCGGTGTTTATGAAAGAGCGCTCCGGCTGGCGGAGTGCCTGCAACCAGCGGGCATCAGAAAAGGTGATCGCGTAGCCACGCTGATGTGGAACCACCATATCCATCTCGAGGCGCACTACGGCATCCCCGCTATGGGCGGAATTCTGCATGCGCTGAATCTCCGGCTGCATCCGGACGAGATCGCGTGGATTGCCAACCATGCGCAAGACCGGTT
>JAICYU010000343.1 GCA_025934025.1 Terriglobales bacterium | reverse complement strand
GATCTCTGGACGACGATTTGAAAAAGCTTCGCGCTACGGAGAGCAGCCTGGTGAAGAGCTGGGGAGGACAGCAGGGAGTGAGCGACGAAATTGAGCATTACTACAGCAGGCTCGCCTTGTGGGTGCCGTCCGGCCTGCTCTCATTTCTTTACCTGATCTTGTTCGCGGTGGCGTACGGCGAAGTGGCGTTCCTGTTCTTTGGAGACAGCAAGTGGTTCTTCCCGCAAAATGTTTCGTTCACGCTGCCCGTGTGTATGGTTTTCATTGGGGCTTATCTATTCAACCTGGGCATGATGATCCGGCGTTTGTATGTCTATGACCTCAACGACAACCTGTTCTGGGGAGCGATCAATCGCTTGCTGCTCAGCGTCGGTATTGGCATTGCGCTGGATCTGGCGCTGAAGTCGCACGACGGCAACTTGCATGCCACGCTTGTCGTATTCTTTGCCATACCTTTCATCTTGAACAAAGTGCTGGTAGGCGTGCTGCGGGCCGCGACAACCCAGTTAGGAACCCTGTTCAACATCAGCGCGGTCAGCCCCAGCGGATCAGGATTGCAGCAGATTGCCGGCATCAACATCTGGAAGGAATACCGCCTGGAAGAAGAAGGCATAGAGGAAATCCAAAACCTGGCTACGGCTGACGTGATTGAGCTGGCGGTAAAAACCCATTACAACGTGAGGACCTTGATTGACTGGATTGACCAGGCGATTGTGATCTGCCGCTTCGGGGATAAGACAGACAAAATGCGGGCCGCGGGTGTGAACATAAGCGCGGTGGAATTGGCCCAGGAAGCGCCGGAGAACAACCGTCCGAACTCCGCGTTTGTAGCCAAACTGGCGACGATTCTCGGGATGGAAGTTGAGATCCTGACGGCGGAATTGAATTCAATGTATGAAGACGAGTTTATCCAGACGCTGTGGAGCCTGTGGCAGACCCGTGCGGAAACGCCGTTGGGCGCTCAGGCCATGACGGCGTAAGAAAGCATCGCCGAGATCGCCGTGATCGCGCGTCAACGCCGTGATCGGAAAACCACAATCCAGTACCTTTACCGCAAAGGACGCAAAGAGCGCAAAGGATTTAACGCAAAAATAGCCGCAGATAAACGCGGGATCAAAAGGAGAACTTCTTATCTGTGGAGATCAGCGTAAATCTGCGGCTAGTTGGTTTTGCGTGTGTTTCCGTCGCCTGCCCTAAGCGACTGAGCTAAGCGAGGGAGTCGAATGGGTGTCTTTTGTGGTTAAGGATTCAGCTCGTTCGGTGGTTGCGGGAAGCGCTCGCGGTCGCGTTCTTCAATGCGGCGCATGGCTCCGAGCAGGTGGGAATTCGATCCTGCGCGGAGGGTTTCACACTGGCGGTTGAGCATCTGCATGATCAGCGGGTCGAAAATGCCCACTTGTGCCAATGCCGCTCCGAGTGCCGCCGGTTGACGAAGATTCCGGAATTGCCAAAACCGTCGCATCCGGTGGAAAGCATAATAAAAATTACAGAGAGTTTATTGGGTGCAAAAAGCCCCGATGCGAATGTTGTCGGGGCCGATTATTTTCGTTTCTGAATATTGATCTTGAGTCACTGTTTTGATCGGATGGGTAAGAGCTCAATAGTCATCACACGATGGTCTGAGCTGCTCAGGGTGAGGTCCTCAGTCCCGGTTCTCGGGTCTCGATCCATGGCTGGTAGCCGGGCGCACTGACGTTAATCTCAATGGGGACTGCCGGCAAGGCATAAAGAAAGTGGCCGTCCCGTGAGATAGTTTTTGAATAGATAGCATCCGGATTTCGCCGCCGCATCATGATCCGGACATCTGGCGCGGTGGCTTTTGTCACGGCGTCAATGACACGAGCCTCCAGGATTCCGTCGGGAGGGGCAAGGTGAATGTCCTGATCCAGCTCGCTGCCGGGCGAGAGAAAAATCTCAGGCCTGTCGTCCTTCGCAGGCGCAAACAGCAAGCTATTGGTGTCAGGATAGCCTGAACTCGGCTTGACCGCGCATAGCCACGCCTTTCCAAAAGGTGGTGAGACCAGGCGATAGAAGCCGTTCTTATCAGTGGTTGCGTAAGGCAGTGCGCCGGTGAAAGCAACAGCAGGAAAAAGCGAAATGACGGCTTCCGACACGGGGACACCTTTTGCATCCACGACCTGACCGGTAATTGCCTAAGGGTGGGCTAGACTCTGTCGCGCCTTCGGGGCTGGACGCTCGCGCGTGGGCAGACCTTCGTGAGTCCCGGTTGCGTTTTCGAGAGGGCACGCAAAGGTAGCATCGGAATTAAGCATTTGGGCAGAACGCGCTAATTCCACCAAATCGTTTCGAGGAAAGGCATTGGTTGAAACGCCTTGCGGTCAGCATCGG
>JAICYU010000015.1 GCA_025934025.1 Terriglobales bacterium | reverse complement strand
TTCGCGAGAGCGATGCCCACTCCTGGGTAGAAGCGTACTTTCCTGAAGCAGGCTGGGTGACGTTCGATCCTACACCGGCGGGAAATGCGGAAATCGGGAGCAGCGGCTGGTCACGCATGGCGCTTTATCTGGATGCCGCCGGCGAACTGTGGCGGGACTGGGTGGTGAACTACGATTTCAGCCACCAGATGAAACTGAGCAGCGAGATCAGCACCAGCACCGGAAATGCCCAGAGCAGCTTGCGCCAGTGGTCCACGTTGAAATATCGCCGCCTTGTGCGTGCGATGGGATCATTGCAGGAACGCCTGGGACGGTTGAAACCTTCTCAGATGGCGCTGGCCTGTATCATCCTCGCTTTTCTGCTGGCGCTTCCCTTCACTCCCAAAGCGTGGCGCAGCTTCCAGCGCGTGCGCACGCTGCGCAATCCTGAACGCGCACCGCGCTCCGCAGCCAGCTTCTGGTATCTGCGACTGCTCAAAAAGCTTGGCCGAAAAGGCTACCGCAAAGAGCCTTCCCAAACGCCCGCGGAATTTGCTGAGTCCATTGCCGATGCCTCGACCCGCAACGATGTGACCGCGTTCACTGCGCACTATGAACGCGCACGCTTTGACGGATCGGCGGAAGACGCACAGAAATTGCCGGAACTGTTTGAGGAAATCGCAGGAAAGAAGTAGGTCCCGAAGATGCTGATCGTGTACTGCTGGACAACTTAGCCCGTGAATGATCACGGCCATCGCCGCTACGCGTCGTCCGGACTGAATGTTAAAATAGAAAGATTCCATGCCCGTTCAGAACCTCACAATTGAGTCCTCAGAGGAGAAATCTGCTTCCACCCAGCCCTCGCCTGTGAAGGTTGGGTTTGTCAGCCTTGGCTGTCCTAAAAACCTCGTAGATAGCGAGGTCATGATGGGCATGCTCCAGAGCGGAGGCGCTTCCATCACTGCTCGCGCTGAAGAAGCCGACATCATTGTCGTGAATACCTGCTCGTTTATTGACACGGCCAAACAGGAGTCGGTGAATACCATCCTTGAGATGGCCGGGCACAAAGTCAGCGGCAGAGCGAAGAAACTTGTGGTGGCCGGTTGCCTTGTAGAGCGGTATCGCGATGAGATCCGGAAGAATATCCCTGAAGTGGATGCGGTGGTTGGCACGGGAGAGTTAGACCAGATTCTTGCTGCCGCCGGAATAACACCGGCCAGCGCGGCGTCCGAGCCAAACTCGCCTTTCGTGATTCTGAATTCCACGTCCGCGAGCCAGGCTCTGAAGTCTGGAGTCGCGTCGCGAGCGGAAGGCTTGGCGCGCGAACAGAGCGGCCGTTTCTCCCGTGCGGAATGGGATGGCGCAATCTCCGATCTGCCCAACTACCTTTACGACGAGAACACGCCGCGCGTCCTCGCCACGCCCAAGGCATCGGCATACATCAAGATTGCTGAAGGATGCGATCATCCTTGCGGCTTCTGCATCATTCCTCAGCTTCGGGGCAAGTTTCGCTCCCGCCATTTTGAATCTGTCATTGCCGAGGCGGAACGGCTGGCCCGCGGCGGCGTTCGCGAGATCACGCTCATCGGACAGGACACAACCTGCTATGGAGAAGACCTGGGACTGAAAGATGGTCTGGCTCTGCTCCTGGAGCGTCTGGCTCAGATTAGCGAGCTGCGCTGGGTACGCTTTCTTTATGCCTATCCCAACAAGATCACAGGCAAGCTGCTGGAGACTATCGCCGCACACGAAAAGATCTGTTCCTATATTGACGTACCGCTGCAACATGCCTCTTCCGGCGTGTTGAAGCGGATGAAACGGGGCGCTGGAGCAGACATCTTCCTGAAGTCCATCGAGAAGATGCGGCGCACCATTCCCAACTTGACGCTGCGCACCTCGTTTCTCGTCGGCTTTCCCGGCGAGACCGAACAGGATTTTGAAGATCTATATGCCTTTGTTAGAGCCGTTGAATTTGACTGGCTCGGGGTGTTTAGCTACTCCGACGAGGAAGGCTCAGCGGCCTATAATCTTGGCGACAAAGTTCCGCACCGTACCATTGAAGCTCGCCGCCGCAAGCTGATGCAGATGCAAAAGACGATCAGCAAACGGAACAAGCGCAAGCTGGTGGGCCGGCAATGCGACGTGCTCGCGCTTGGCCCCTCAGAAGAAACCGATCTGTTGTGGGAAGGCCGCACTGAGATGCACGCTCCTGAAATTGACGGCAAGCTCTTCATCAACGATTTTGGCCCTCATGAGGAACTCGCGGCGGGAGAGTTCTACCGCTGCGAGATCACGGAAGCGCACGAGTATGATCTGGTGGCGCGCATCGTAGACTGAAGCGCGTCATCTAATCTCTGTATGGCGACGAAGAAAATCAGTTCCCTGCGCTGTCCAAGCTGCCGCACGCTGGTGCTGAAATCGGATCCGTACTTTCCCTTTTGCAGCGAACGCTGCCGCCTGATTGACCTCGGCAAGTGGGCCAGTGGCGGCTACGTGATTTCCACTCCCATTAATGATCCGGAAATGCTGGAAAGCATCGCGGAAGAGCAGGCCAAGGAAGACTCCAAGGAGAGCGGTTCACCAAAGGACCGCGCCTAGTAAAATGCCGTGCTACGCTATCTTCGCGTACCGAAGGCAGTATGAAGAAGATCACTTTCAGCGCAGACGATGATCTGATTGAACAAGCTCGTCTTGTCGCACGGTCGCAGTGCAAAACCCTGAATGAAGCCTTCCGCGATTGGTTGAGGGAGTTCACTGCTCAATCGGGGAATGTGCAACAGATAGAAGCGCTAATGAAGCGTCTTAGCCATGTGAAAGCGGGCCGCCGCTTCAGCCGGGAAGAAATGAATCAGCGGGTGAGAAAACGGGCTCTGCATGGGTGATCCCGCGCGATCCACTATGAAGAAATCACGCCTTTCCTGGCTGATCGCCACCTTCTTCTATATCGGACGAATGCGTCCGGGGCCAGGGACCTGGGCTTCCGGAGCGACCGTGCTCCTGTGGTGGATTTTTGCCAGCGTCTTCGCGCAGGGCTCTCTATTGCTCACAGGTCTTCTCGTCGCAATTGCCGTCACCCTCATTGGCATTGCTCCCGCAACCGTAGTGGAAAGAGAAAGCGGCGTGGAGGACCCCGGCTTTGTTGTGATTGACGAAGTCGCGGGGCAGATGATCGCGCTGATTGCAGTGCCGTTGGTTTGGAAATACATGATTGCGAGCTTTATACTTTTTCGTGGCTTCGATATCTTGAAGCCTTTCCCTCTGCGCCGTCTGGAAAAGCTCCCACGCGGAACAGGCATTATGATGGATGACGTGGGAGCGGGACTTTACGCGCTGGTCCTGATCCAGTTGTGGCTGCATTTCATAGCGCGCTGAATTTTCCATGGGCATTTCCGAGAGCTTGCTGGGCAAGAAAAACGTGGATGGCAATCCTTATATCGAGGCCATCGAACCATCCGCGGCGCTGCCCGGAGGCGAGGTACGGATTGTAGGCCGATCCTTGAAGCCGCCGATGCTGGCCCGTCCTGAAATCAGCTTTGCTGGAGTGCGCGGTTCCATCGTGATCAGTTCAGAAGATTATCTGGTGGCGCGTGTCCCTTATGGCACGCACTCCGGCGATGTCGTGGTCCACAGTGACGGGCGCTCCAGCAACTCGCGCGAAGTCAAAATCGCTCAGCCCCTGGCGGAAAACCTGCATCCGGTGGCGAATCCTGCGATTGATCTCGAAGGCAATATCTACGTCACCTACTCCGGCGGCCGGGGCCAGAAGGTGCCTGTCTCAATCTACAAGATTGACACAAACTACACGGTCAAGCCGTTTCTCTCTGATCTGATGAACGCCACCGGAATGGCCTTCGACGGTGAAGGGCAGTTGTACGTCTCTTCGCGCTATGACGGCGCCGTCTATCGCGTCGCGCCGAACGGCGCTATGACGACCTACGCCGAGGGCATGGGCGTAGCCACCGGCATTGCGTTTGATCGCGAGGGCAGCCTTTACGTCGGCGATCGCAGCGGTACCATCTGGCGGATTGCTCCCGACCGCCAGATTTTTGTTTACGCCACGCTCGAGCCCAGCGTCGCGGCCTACCACCTCGCTTTTTCTCCGGATGGAACTCTTTACGTCAGCGGCCCTACCACATCCAGCTTTGACGCTGTTTATTCCGTGGACCAGCACGGTACGGTGGAAGTTTTCTACCGCGGCCTGGGCAGGCCGCAGGGGCTTGCCTTCGATGCTCAAGGAAATCTTTTTGTGGCTGCCTCACTGGCTGGAAAACGAGGCGTGGTGCGCATCACTCCGGACAAGAAAGCTTCGCTTGCGATTGCGGGGCACAGCATCGTCGGGCTGGCATTCACGCGGACAGGCGGAGCGGTTCTGGCCACCACCAATGCCGTGTTTCATCTCACCTGGGGAATTCGTCCCTTGCCTCTCGTTTAAACTTCTGGTGTGAACGCAGAGATCATTGCCATCGGCTCAGAATTGCTGACGCCCTTCCGGCAAGACACAGATTCCCTTTATCTGACGGCCAAGTTAAACGAGCTGGGCGTTGAAGTCAGCTTCAAGACAGTTGTAGGCGATCGCCGCGCCGATCTTACCAGCGCAGCTCAAATCGCCCTTTCGCGCGCCGATATTGTCATTTTCGTGGGAGGATTGGGACCGACGGAAGACGATCTCACGCGCGAGTGCGTCGCTGTCGCGCTGGGGAGGCCGCTGGCCAGGAGCCGACAGATTATTGCCGATCTGCGTGCCCGCTTTGCCGCCCGCGGCTGGAAGATGTCTGACAACAATTTGCAGCAGGCCGATGTTATTGAAGGAGCGGAGGTCCTGCCTAATGCGCGCGGAAGCGCTCCGGGACAGTTCATCCACATTAGCGATGCGGGCGGCGAGGCGATCGTGATTCTTCTGCCCGGGCCTCCTCATGAATTGAAAGCGATGTTTGAAGAGCAGGTACTGTTCCGGCTGAGCCGCCTCACTCCTGCCCGCTATATCGCGCATCGCGAACTGCGAATTGCAATGATCGGCGAATCGGCGGCCGATGCGCGCGCGGCAAAGATTTACAAACCTAGAGCGGACGTGGAAACCACCATCCTGGCAGGGTCGCCGGGCGAGGTGCAATTTCACCTGCGCTCCAGGGCGGAGACGATGCAGCAGGCCCAGAAGAATGTTGATTCACTCGCCGCGGCGCTCGAAGACGAATTTGAAGACGCCGTGTTCTCCGCCAATGGCGAGAGCCTGGAACAAATCGTCGGCTATTACCTGCAAATGCGCGGCGCCACGTTGGCGGTCGCGGAATCGTGTACCGGGGGGCTCCTGGCAGAGCGAATCACCTCCATCCCCGGAAGTTCGCGATATTTCCTGGGCGGCGCGGTGGTGTACACCAACAGCCTGAAGACTTCTCTTGCGGATGTGCCTTCGTCGCTCATCGAGCAACATGGCGCGGTGAGCAGTCAGGTGGCAAAAGCGCTGGCGGAAGGAATTCGCAAGCGCTGCAATGCCACTCTCGGAGTCGGCATCACGGGAGTTGCCGGCCCGGGTGGCGGCACGGAGAAGAAGCCCGTCGGGCTCGTCTATGTATCTGTCGCGGACGAGACCCGGACAGAGGTAGTGGAGCGGAATTACCCCGGCGACCGGGAGCGGATTCGCCATTGGGCAACGCAACAGGCGCTCGACTTGGTGCGCCGCAGGCTGATGGTATGAGGCTCTTCGTGGCTCTGGACATTCCGTCCGAAATCCGCAGTCGCATGGCGGAATACGTGGAGCGTGTGAGGCAGTATGCGCCGGAGGCGCGGTGGGCCAGAGTGGAAGGTCTCCACGTCACCCTGAAATTCCTGGGCGAGGTAAGTGATAACAAGCTACCGGAGATAAGAGACGCACTGCTTCTCTTGAAATCTCCGACCTTTGAAATTAACTTTCAGGGCGTTGGCTTCTTTCCGAATTCGCGCTCAGCCCGGGTGTTCTGGGTCGGCGTGCAAGCCGGCGAGGCCCTCCCGCAGCTCGCTGCACCCATTGACGAGAAGCTTGCCGAACACGGATTTGCTCGTGAACCGCGTCCGTATAGTCCTCATTTGACTCTCGCTCGTGCAGGAACTCCGGGGAGCTTACGAGGGTTGGCGCCTTTGCTGGAGCATGAAGCTCCGCCGCAGTTCGGTACAATGACTGCTCGCGAATTCTTCCTCTTCCAGAGCCACTTGGGAAAAGGCGGATCGAGGTACACCAAGCTGGAGAAGTTCTCGCTGGGTTGATTTGTCTGCGTGGTATGTAACCAAAAACTCTGACATGCTGATCCTTTACCTGATTGCTTGCGTTATCGCCTATCTTCTCGGTTCTATCCCGTTTGGATTTGTCCTTGTAAAGGTTTTTCGCGGAGAGGACATCCGGCTGAGCGGCAGCGGCAACATCGGAGCCACCAATGTGGCTCGCTCCGGCGCAAAAGCTCTTGGAATCGCAACTCTGGTTCTCGACGCTTTGAAGGGGTCCCTGGCCGTCGCGGTTGCGTGGCTCCTCAGCCAGACAAGCTTGAACTACTGCTCTGATGGGCCGTGTATCGCAGCGCGCCAACTGATGTCGGCCGCAGCGCTCGCGGCAATTCTCGGCCACATGTTCCCGGTATGGCTTCGCTTCAAGGGCGGCAAAGGCGTGGCGACTGCCCTCGGCGTTTTTGTCGTCCTGTTCCCCACCGCGCTGGTGTTCTCACTGGGAATCTTTTTGCTCACAGTGATTCTCACTCGCTATGTGTCTCTCGGGTCCATTCTGGCCGCGATTGCTTTTCCAATAGCGGCATATTTCTTCAATCACGCAACGTGGCAGTCGTTGGCCCCGGTTTGCGGTATCTGTCTGCTGGTAATTGCCAAGCATCATCAGAACATCGGCCGGCTGCTGTCGGGAACCGAGCACAGGTTCGGCGCGGAGAAGCAACTGTGAGCCGGGTTGCCGTGATCGGCGCGGGAGCGTGGGGGACCGCCCTGGCCATTGTGGCCGCAAGAAATGCAGAACACCAGGTGAAACTCTGGGCATTCGAAGCCGAGGTCCGCCAGAGCATCAGCAGTTCCCGCGTGAACTCCCTTTTTCTTCCGGGCTGCTGTATCCCATCTGCCGTTTCAGTTACCAATGATTTCCGCGAAGCTCTGGCTGATGCCGAGATCGTTGTAAGCGTGATGCCCTCGCATCATTGCCGGCGTACGTTTGAGCACATGGCGCAATGGCTGCTGCCCCGGATGATCTTTGTTTCGGCGACCAAGGGCCTGGAAAACGAAACCCTGCTGAGGATGACCGAAGTCATCCACGAAATTGTGGAGCGCTACTGCGGCTTTGCTCCAAAAGTCGCTGCATTAAGCGGCCCATCATTTGCGAAGGAAGTGGCTGCCGGTAAGCCGGCGGCCGTAACCGTTGCATCGCCTGACTTGAATCTTGCGGCACGAGTGCAGAAGGAATTCAGCGATCCGAGTTTCAGGATCTACCTAAACGACGATGTCACCGGAGTTGAGTTGGGCGGTGCGCTGAAGAACGTCATCGCCATCGCGGCCGGCGTGTGCGCGGGACTGGAGATTGGCGACAACGCCGTTGCTGCGCTGATCACGCGAGGGCTGGCGGAAATCACGCGCCTGGCGGTCGCATGTGGAGCGCGTCCTCAGACTCTGGCAGGGCTGGCCGGCATGGGCGACCTGGTGCTTACCTGCACTGGAAGCCTTTCGCGGAATCGGAGCGTGGGAGAAGCACTGGGCCGCGGCAACCAGCTCAAGGAAATTATTGCCGGCATGCACGGCATGGTTGCCGAAGGCGTGTTGACCACCAGCGCCGCGCTCGGTCTGGCCAAGAAACACGACGTGGAAATGCCAATTACCGAGCAGATGCAATCCATCCTGCATGACGGAAAATCTCCCCACCACGCGATTCGCGAATTGATGACACGCCCGGGAAAAGCGGAGGACAGGTTCTAATCTAGGCCGCTCGTTTCGCCGGTTCGGTCTGCATAAAGCTGAGGACAGCTCGCACCACGGCAGCGTCGCCGGAAGCGGTGTTCATCATCGCGTGGTACACGTTACGGTCCGGCCACTCCACGTGAAAGAACGTTTTGATGAAGGCAGCACGCTCACGATCCACCGTATCAATCAGTTGCTCGGCGTTCTTCCTGACGGTTCCTTGCCGCACCAGGCGTTCGACTTTATCCTCTCGCGGAGCATAAAAAAAGAAACGCAGCGTATCATCGCGGTCCTGCAAGAAATGCTGCGACCCTCGTCCCACAAGTACGCAGTTCCCTTCTGCTGCCGCGCGGTTCACGATCTTCTCTGAAAACCGGACAATGCTGTCCGCATCGAGCATCTGCAGGGGATCAACCGCAATGCTGCCCTCATGGCTGCCCCGCCAAAACGACCGAGTAAGCCGGTAATAAAGAGGATCCAGCCGCTCTTCGCGCTCTTCCACGGCAGAACGGCGGCAATTAGCCATTTTTGCGATCTCCGCGGTCAGGTCCTTGTCCCAGAGCTTCCATCCGAGCTGCTGAGCCAGCATTTCCGCGATTTCTGCCGCACCGCTGCCATATTCCCGTTCAATGGTGACAATCCTGATCACGGCTGCCCTCCTGGGGCCAATGATTTTAGATGCAAAGCTGCCGAAACGGGCAAAAAAAGCGCGAGCCCGCGCTAAAGCGCGCTGATAGCACATTCCCTTTCACGGCCATAAATGGCCTCTTCCACCAATGCGTGACGCGCCTCGCGCAGAATCGTCAACCGGCTCTTTTGATAATTTCTTTTGCGGCGTTTTCAAATTCATTTTGAGCAGCTCTGCTCCGGCTGATACCATCAACAGCATTTCCTCCGGAGGTCCATCCTTGAGAAGCATGCTTAATCATGTTGCGCGCGCAGCGATGGCGCTAATGTTTCTGAGCTTCAGTTTCACTGCACTTCATTCCCAGACTCATCCTGCTGCCCATCGCAAAGCTGCCGCAGTCGCGACCAGCGTCAACATTCCTATCCCAGACATCAAGTACACCAAGTTTGTGCTCAAGAACGGGCTGACGGTCCTGGTTCATGAAGACCACAAAGCTCCCATCGTGGCCGTGAATACCTGGTATCACGTGGGCTCCAAGAATGAAAAGCTTGGCAAGACTGGATTTGCTCATCTCTTCGAGCACCTGATGTTCAGCGGCAGTCAGAATTTCAATCACACCTACATCAACGCTATGGAGCGCATTGGAGCTACCAGCCTGAACGGCACCACGAATAACGATCGCACCAACTACTTCGAAAACGTGCCAACCTCAATGCTTGATTACGTGCTGTTCGCGGAAAGCGACCGCATGGGGCACCTGTTGGGCGTGCTCGACCAGAAGAAGCTTGACCTGCAACGCGGCGTAGTGCAGAACGAGAAGCGCCAGGATGAAAACCAGCCTTATGGCGTGGTTGATGAGCTCATGGCCGAGAACACCTACCCCGCCAGCCATCCTTACTCCTGGACAGTCATCGGCTCCATGCAGGACCTGGACTCTGCGTCCATGAACGACGTGCAGGAATGGTTCAAGACCTACTACGGTCCTAACAACACGACAGTAGTCATCGCCGGCGATATCACGCCCGAGGTGGCGCGGGAGAAAGTTGAAAAGTATTACGGCGAGGTTCCTCCCGGGCCTCCCATCGCCAAGCAAGAAGTCTGGATTGCCAAGCGCACCGGCACGCATCGCGGCTGGGTGCAGGATCGCGTTCCGCAAGCCCGCATCTATCGCGTTTGGAACGTACCGCAGTACGGGTCGCCGGAAGAGGCTCAGCTTGATCTAGTTGCCCGCGTACTCGGACAAGGCAAGACTTCACGCCTCTATAAACGCCTGGTCTACAAGGACCAGACCGCCACCAGCGCCACCGCGTTCAACGACTCCAATGAGATTGGCGGGCAGTTTGATTTCACTCTCACTGCCAAGCCCGGCGCCGATGTGAAACAGATGGAGCGCGCCGCTAACGAAGAATTGCAGAACTTCCTCAAGAGCGGTCCCACGGCGGAAGAACTGCAACTGGCCAAAACTCAAATTCTCGGCAGCTTCGCCCGCGTGGTGGAGCGCATCGGCGGGTTCGGCGGCAAGAGTGACGTGCTTGCCCGCTGCCAGACCTACACCGGCAATCCCGAATGCTACAAGACCTACCTTGAGGAAGTGCAGGCAGCTACTCCTGCTTCCGTGAAGAAAGCTGCCACTGACTGGCTCTCCGATGGCGATTACATCCTCGATGTCGAGCCTTATCCGACTGCGCTGAAAGCCGACGCCAAACTTGACCGTTCCCACGAGCCCGCGCCGGGATCTCCCGTCTCACTAAATCTGCCGGCGATGCAAGGGGCGAAACTCTCGAATGGCTTAAAGGTCGTGCTGGCGGAACTGCACACCGCGCCTGTGGTGAACTTCTCTCTGCTGGTGGATAGCGGCTACGCCGCCGATCCTGCCAACGCTTCCGGCACGGCCAGCTTCTCCCAGCGCATGCTCGAAGAAGGCACGCCGACACGCGATTCCTTGAAGATCAGCGAAGAGTTGGAATCGCTTAGCGCCAATTTCAATGCCGGCGCAAACCTTGACTGGGCATCTGTGAACCTGAACACGCTCAAAGGCACGATGGATAAGGCGCTGGAGATTTACAGCGACCTGATCCTGCACCCCTCGTTTCCGGAAAAAGAATTTGTCCGGCTGCAAAAAGAACGTCTGGCTGCCATTCAGCGGGAGAAGGTCACTCCCATCGCGATGGCGCTGCGCGTTTCGCCTGTGCTGCTGTACGGTAAGGAACACCCTTATGGCGTTGCCTTTACCGGGACAGGAACCGAAGCCAGCGTGAGCAAGATGACGAGGGAAGAGCTGTCCAAGTTCCACGACACCTGGTTCAAGCCGAACAACTCCACGTTGCTGATCGTCGGCGATACCACGCTGGCCGAGATCACTCCCAAGCTGGAGAAGCTCTTTGCGGCATGGAAGCCGGGCGAGGTCCCGAAAAAGAAGATCGCGAGCGTTCCTCAACCGCAAAAAGATGTCGTTTATCTGATTGACCGGCCGGGATCGGGACAGAGCATCATCACCGCGGCGCAACTGGCGCCTCCGCGCAACGATCCGGACTCGATTCCCCTGGAACTGGTGAATGACATTTTCGGCGGAACGTTCAGTTCGCGCATCAACATGAATCTGCGCGAAGACAAGCACTATTCGTACGGCGTCTTCAGCATCATTCCCGCAGCTCTAGGCCAGCGGCCGTACTTGAGCATCTCTCCCGTTCAGACCGACAAGACGAAGGAGTCTCTGGAAGAATTGGTGAAGGAGTACCACGGGATAACAAGCTCCCAGCCAATCTCAGAAAAGGAGCTTCAAGACGAGCAAACCAACGCCACGCTTGGATTGTCCGGCCGTTTTGAAACCGTGCAGCAGCTCTCCGGAGCTTACAGCACGATTCTGGAGTACAACCTGCCGCATGATTATTTCAACACTTTCACCAAGGCAGCCATGGCAGTCACTCCGGAATCGGCGAACTTGATTGCTAAAAAAATGATCCTCCCGGATCACTTGATCTGGGTGATCGTGGGCGACATGAGCAAAGTGGAAGCAGGAATTCGCGCGTTGAACCTCGGCGAAGTGCACAAAATTGATGCTGATGGGGACCCCGTGCAGTAACTGAAACGCGTGGGAGGAGAGACACAAAACCTGGAGGGCGGCACGCCTGATTGCACTGTGCCGCCTTCACTTCCCTGCTATTGCGCGAGGCGCGACACCATCAACCAATTCTTCAAGCTTCCGTTCTGAGGCGAATCCGCTGGCGCGAATCCAACCGCTGGTCTGGTTGCCGATCAATACGGCAGTCTGATGACGCTGGTTTCCGGGCGCGAACAGTCCCAACGATTTCAGCAGCTCTTCCGTTTGCGTTTTGTTTCCGCTGAGCAGCACCCAGCCGCTGCCGACGTGAAATTTTTCTCCCCACGTCTTCATCCGCGGCGGAGTGTCATGCTCCGGGTCAACAGTGATAGAAACCAGGATCACATCCCGTCCCAACCGGCTCTTTAGCGATTTCGCCAATTTCGAAAATGTCTCCTGCGTAATCGGACAGATGGCGGCGCAGTTGGTGAAGAACGTATTAATGACAGCGGTTCGCCCCTTGAGCACGTCGGAAATGAAATGCAGATGATGGCCGTCCTGGTCCACGACTTCGAGATCCGGCACGGCGAGCTTCACTGGAGTTGAGGAAGCAGATTGAGCATGGACGAAAGTTGCGCACGCGATGAGTAGAAGAAAAAAGATGATGGCAGTTTTCATGATGTGTTCCCTTGACCTTGTGCAGCGAGTAACAGGGCTGCGCTTTAGCGCTGCCGAAAACAATCCTTTAAACTTGACCGGCTTTAGCCGCTGCCGATGTCATTGAGGAGTGTAATTACCCCCTGCAAACAGCTACCGATAATCGAAGTGAGCAGGGCCTGAAAGCCGAGGTCTCGATGATTTTTCGGCACGACTGAAGTCATGCCCTGACACTTCTTGCAACTTCATGAGAGTTTTTCCGCAACCTCTAAAGACATGGTCTGTCACTCATTGCCGCTGATTTTAGAGCTTCCCGGATTGCTGGTTTTCAATAACCGGACTCAACATTTACGCGAGGCCCGCGCGGCCCCGAAAGATCTCCGGAGCCGCGCTCCTCGTTCGTTGCGCCCTAGTGCTATCCGACGATCTCCATAGGACGCATCATTTCGTTGTCCTCGTGTTCCAGGATGTGGCAATGCCACACGTACCGGAACCGCTGCCCCGGCGTCACTTGCGTGCCGGTGGGAAGATCGAATTTCATGATGAGTTTGGTTACCGTGCCGGGGAACGACTTCACCACGTCCTTGGCCGCGTTCACCTCTTCGGGAGCAGGCGCCTGCGGCGGGCCGGTGAAGATCAGTTGTCCGGTGGTGTCAAACGTATCCTGATCGTAGGGCTGACGGCTCAAGATCTGAAATTCGACCAGGTGGATGTGCTTGGGATGCGCATCGCCCGTGTCATTGATGAGATTCCAGATTTCCGTGGAGCCCGCCTTTGGGTCTTCAGTTACAGGATCGTCCCAGTTTTTCTGGTCGAGCAGGCCGATGATCGGGAAGCCATCCGACTCGCGATCCAGTTCGGTGAGAACCAGGTTGCGGTTGCGCGTGGCCGAAGCCGGATTCAGGTTCATCGGGTCGGGATTCAGCACATGCGGAATCGTCGTGGTATCGCGCGACGAAAGCGGCTTGGAGACACGGAACATCATGATCTCCGTTGGCACCACTTCGCCGCCGCCCGGATACGGCGCCGGAGCGTCATTCTTCAAAACGAAGAACTGGCCTTGCTTTCCGGTGAAGTCCACGATCACATCGAAGCGCTCTGCCGGAAGCTGCAGCATGGTGGTGAGCGCCACCGGGGCAGGCAGCAGGCCGCCGTCGGTGCCGATCACGTGGAACTGCGGACCCGCCATGCCGTGGGCCGAGCCATCTGCCGTGGTGCGCACAAGACGCATGTTCAGGAAGCGCGCATTGCAGGCGTTGAGAATGCGGAAGCGATAGCGCCGAGGCTCGACATCGAGCACCGGCCAGACCTTCCCGTTCACCAGCATGGTGTCGCCGAAGAATTCGGGAATCCAGTACTGGTGGGTGCCGCCGTCGGCGATCGGATAGAGGAAGCTGCCGTCGGCATTGAACAAGCGGTCCTGAAGCAGAAGAGGAATTTCAAACTGCCCTTTGGGAATGTTGAGCGAATCTTCCACCTCGTCGCGAATCAGGTAGGCTCCGGCCAAACCCATGATCATGTTCAAACGCGTGATGCCAAGTGTGTGATCGTGATACCAGAGCATGGTGGACTGCTGATCGTTGGGGTAAACGAAAGCATCGGATGTATAGAGCACCGGGCCGGTAACGCCATCCGGTGAACTCCACGCTTCGGGATAGCCATCGCTCTCAGGAAGGATCTTCGCTCCGTGCAGGTGGACCACGTTGCGGACCTGCGGCTTGTCAGCTTCAGAACCGTGAATGGTGACGTCCACGGGTAGAGGATGGATGGTGGGAAGCTCATCGTTGTGATACTTGATTTTCACCGGAACACCGCGCCGCACTTCCATCGTCGGGCCCGGATAGATTCCGTTGTAGCCCCAGATGGTTGTGGCGGGAAGGTCGCGGTGAAGCTTCTGCTGCGCCTGCCGCATGCGGATGTGAGTAACTCCGTTGGGCGAGGGCTTAATTACGGGCATGATGGGCAGCTCGTCAACAAACTGCGTGAGGCCATTGACGATGGCTGCTGCTGCCGCTTTTTGCGCCGCCGTTCGGTGGGCAACATGTCCGTGGAACATGATGCCGCCCGGAACAGGCACGCGCGTGTTGATGGATTGAGCGGAAGACAGGGTGGGCATAATCATGCCGGCCCCTGCCATCGCGCCCAGTTTCAGGACATCGCGTCGACTCTTTTTCATTTGAACTTGTGTGCTCCTTGGGGATGGACACACTTCAGGCGTGATACTCCACGGCGGGGGATTTCCGTCGCTCGGTGATCGAGGCTTTTGAAGCAGGTCCTGTTGGACTTCAGCCAGGTGGTTCCCGGAAGAGGCTGAAAGCTGAGTAAAAAGTAGCCGCGAAAATATAAGCGAGCTATTAAATTAGGAGAATTAATTTCAGCGAAAGAAAATTCGCGATTGCTGTTTAGAAATTAATTTGCGATTAGCGCCTGCACTTAAAAAACTTTGCTCGATCCGGTTCCGGTACAGTTTTTGGAAAATATCTGATTAAGAATTTCCAATGTTGCGGCTCCGTTCTGATCTTTCCGGGATTATTTTGGCTGCTTCGACTTAGCGGAGTGATTTGGGCCGGATGGGATTTGATGAAGATCAAAAAACCTTAAACCGTAGCCACGTTCTCGAGCGCTACGGCAGCCTGCACCGGCAACTCCAGGGCGACACGCGCGCCACGAGGCTGAAGGTTGACTGCATGGATTTCTCCGCCGTGCTCTTTCACAATTCCATAGCAGATGCTGAGTCCCAGGCCTGTTCCCTTGCCCACCGGTTTGGTGGTGTAGAAAGGATCGAAGACGCGATGCGGCTCGGTGAAGCCCGGCCCGGTGTCGTCAAAATGCAGCACGACTCGGTCATCGCGGCGAGAGGCATGAATGTGAATGCGCTTCTCGCGTCCGCCCTCGAGGGCATCAATGGCATTGTTGAGCAGATTGAGCAGGATCTGCTTGAACTGGTCTTCGTCCACCGCCACCTGCGGCAGTTGTGGCTCAACTTCAATCTGCACCGCCACGCCGTTGCTGCGAATGTGGTATTCACGCAATGACAGCACGTCATTCAGCATGGCTTCCAGGTTGGCGGATTTTTTCTCCACGCTGTTTTGCCGCGCAAACCGCAGCAGGTTCTCGATGATGCGTCGCATACGCTGGGCTTCGCGCATCATCTTCTCCAGCTTCTGACGCGATGCCGGCTCCTGGATTTCATCCGCCATCAGCTCCGAGTAGCCGACGATCGAGGTCAGCGGGTTGTTCAGCTCGTGCGCCACGCCCGCAACCAGTTGTCCCATCGCCGCCAGCTTTTCCGAGCGCACCAGTTGCCGGTGGAGCGCGGCATTGTCCACTGTGACGGCAAGGTCGCCCGCCAGCATCTCGATATTCGAAAGCTCGTCGGCATTGACACGGGCGGGATCTCGCGGCTCGTCCATGGAAATGCAGCCAACGATCGCGCCGCGCGCGGATTGCAGGGGAATAAACACTTTGTCACCGTTCTGCCAGGTGCAGTCCTGCGGATATTCGATATCGCTGGACACCGTCGCGTAGCCCTTGAGAAACGGCGCGCGCACCAGGACTGAGGTTTCTCCCAACCTCCCTCCTCGCTGATAAATCCCCGGAAGACTTTCAAGACGCCACACCTTGGCGCAATTCTGCTGCACCAGGGCCAGCGTGGCGCTGTCTGCTCCCGCATGTCCGGCAACGAACAGTGTTTTTCCATCATTGCTCAGAAGAACCAGCACCCTGCGAAACGTACTGCTCTCGTTCAACGCCTGGGCAATTTCCTGGCACAATCCGATCAGGTTGCTTCCATTGAGCAAGCGGGAAGTGATGCTGGCAAAGCGCTGCATCTGATTGCTGATCTCATGCTCGCGCCGGTTCGCTGCTTTCAGATACTCTGATTTTTCTTCCAGCAGCGTCACGATCATCCCGAAGGCCACAAACAATTTTGGGGTATTGAAAAGCTCAGGATTGATATGCAAGTTGGGATGATTGAGATAGAGCCACTGGCCCAGCGGAAACACGGTGGCCCACAGCAGAAACCCTCCACCGCTGGTGATCACTCCTGGCGACCAGCGCGTATAACGCCGGAAAAACAAAAATCCTGGCATGCCAAAAGCCAGCGTGAGCACAGCGAAAAAACCAAAGTCGTATTCATGACGCCACGCATGAGCAATGCTGATGCAGCCCGCACCAGCGACAAACGGGATCCAGATCGAAGATTTAAAGCTCGGCTTGCGCGCCAGGACAACAAACAGCGGAGTTCCTAAGAACAACAGAGCGCTGCACACGATGTAGACGCTGCGCCAGTGGCAATCGTAGGCTTCAGCGAACACGTAGCCCAATACCGGAAGGCCGGTGACGGTCAGCAGAGCGGCCGTGAGTTTCCTGCTCTCAAGAAATGATGTAAGAGAACCGATAAAGAAAAGAGCGGAGAGTTGCAAAGAACCCTGGTCCAGGATAAACAGCAGCGGTGAAAGATTGCCGTCGTCCGGTTCGAAAAGTTGAACACAGAAATGGATGAAAATCAGTCCCCAGGCCGCGATCCAGAGATTCAGCCTCGGCGACTTCACGTGGCGCCGCAGGGCGATGAAAATTCCCACCAGCACACCTAATACAAGGATCGTGGGAAGCTTATCTGTAAGACTGGCCATAATTTCGGTCGGGGGTAGCCTGAAAAGTAGCACACTCTGACATGGGATAAGAATGCCTTAATATTGGTACAGTGACTTTGGTAACCTGCCTCCCCCCGGGCACCGCGGGAACAGCCCAAAAAGCGAACGCCAACGTCGCGTTGGAGCGCAGAGACTCCCGTCTACGCGACGCTTCGCCGTCAAGAGCGGCGCAACCTCCATTCCCCGCTGCGGCCCTTTGTATAATGATCGAAGCGTGCCTTCGGGCGGTTAGCTCAGCCGGTTAGAGCGCCTGCCTTACAAGCAGGAGGTCCACAGTTCGAGTCTGTGACCGCCCACCATTACTGGTCAGCCACTACCGTCTCGAGATTCAAGCGTCCCCGGTTTGCACCATTTCCGCAGCAGCTCTCCTGCCGTGTTGTGCCATAGAATTTTTTTATTTGCCTTTCTCGCCGGAAGGTGCCAGATTCTTATCATTAATCCCAAAGCTGGCGTCCATGAATGTTGCCGTATTGTCGCTTGATGGGCGGATTTCGGAAGCATTGTGCATGAAGTGCGGCCGCTTCCTGGCGGCGAGCGCCTCTGTCGCAAGGCTCGTGACGGCGGGAAAATGCCATTCCTGCAACGGCGATGGAAGAGCCGTGCTGGAGCGCCATGGCAAGTCTCAGCCTGCCATGGAGTCGCGGGAGCGCAGGCGTAAGCTGGCCTGAGCGCGATGGAAGTCCTTCTTACCCGTGACCAGATTGCCTCGGCGGTAGCCTCCATCGGCCAGCAGATCACGCGCGATTTCGCGGGCGAAACTGTCGTCCTGATTGGCGTGCTGAAAGGTGCATGCCTGTTCCTTAGCGATCTGGCGCGGGAAATCCAGCTCGACGCCACCTTCGACTTCATCGCCGTGCGCAGCTATGCCGGAGGCACGATGAGTGGTGGCGAGGTGCAGCTCATTAAAGATGTCATCACGCCGCTGCGCGACAAAAACGTCGTGCTGGTGGAAGACATCCTCGATACCGGACTGACAATGAATTTTCTCCGCAAGCATCTGGTAGCGCACCAGCCGCGCTCGTTCAAGATTGCTGCCCTGCTGGATAAGCCCTCCCGCCGCCGCACCCCGATCGAGGCCGACTACGTTGGCTTCAAGGTCCCGGACAAGTTTCTGGTCGGCTATGGGCTGGATTATGACGAGCGCTATCGCAACCTGCCCGACATCCGAATTCTTGGGGAAGACGAGCACGTGGTGTGATTTCTGCCTTTACAATTCCTGTGTTCCACATTTCGGCGACGGTGCTAAAATCCGCCTTGGATGTCTCCACTGCTGACTGAACCTCACATCCAGGCGACCGGCTGGCAAACCATGGCCGGTTGCATTGACCATACCCTTCTCAAACCTGATGCTACCCGCGACCAGATCATCCGGCTGTGCAAGGAAGCGGTTTATTTTCGCTTTGCGGCGGTCTGCGTGAATCCGTGGTGGATCAGTCTGGCGGCTTCTGAGTTGGAGAGAAGCGGAGTGAGCGTGGCAGCCACCGTCGGCTTCCCCCTTGGCGCAAGCCACAGCACGGTGAAGCGTTTTGAAGCGGAAGAAGCCATTCGCATGGGTGCCAACGAACTTGAGGTGGTGATGAACATCGGCGCGCTTAAATCGGGCGACCGGCAGATAGCGCAGAACGATATCTCCGCCGTGGTGGAAGTAGCGCATGCCCGCGGCGCCACTGTGAAAGTGATTCTTGAAACTCCGCTCCTTTCCCTGGAAGAGAAGATTGTTGCCTGCCAGATCAGCCTTGCGGCGCGAGCTGATTTCGTGAAGACCGCAACCGGTTTTCTTGGTGGCGCATCGGCCGATGATGTCACACTCATGCGCGGTGTAGTCGGAGAGCGCGCCGGAGTCAAAGCTTCCGGCGGTGTCCGCAGCGCAGCTAGTGCGCAAGCCATGATTGAAGCCGGGGCCAGCCGCATCGGAACCAGTTCTGGCGTGGCGATTCTCCACGAGCTTGGCGCGCCCGAATCCAACGGACGATAGAGGCCGCTCATCTGTCGCAGTTACTGCTGCTCACCCCTTGAAACCAAGCTTTAACAAGAGCGCCTTTCGCAAAAGGCAACGCAAGCAGCGTTGACGAGTTCTAAAACGTATTGCATTAATGCGGGAGGGAGAACGGCAGATATTGAAGAAGCAAGACGCGAAGGTATTTCGGCCGACTTTCATCGTGGTTGATCCGGACCATCCGGGCAGCATCTCATCGCGCAAGCTGGTACTCGAAACCGCCAAATTCAATGTGATTACCTGTTACAGCGGCGCCGAATCCATCGCCACACTGCGCAGATTTCCCAACGTTGACGCCGTGGTCTTGAATGTGGATGTCCGAGATATTGAATGCTCGGAAATCGTGAGGCAGATGAAGTCTATCGCGGCAAAGGTGCCCGTCATCTTGATTTCCCCTGCCGGACATAACTTTGACTGCAAAGGAGTTGACCACCAGCTTTCTTCTTACGAGCCGAAAGAACTGCTTGAGCTGCTGCAAAGGCTGTTCGGATGATGTGGGCGAGGGTTTTCACAAACTGTCACAACGGGTAGGGTCGCGGAGGAAAAATCAAGCAACCGATGCGGAATTTGGCGCCTTGGCCTTCTCCAGCGCGCGGGAGTGCGAAGGCAGAAATATGGAGATGACAGTTCCACTTTTACCGGCGGCGTCGGAACTTCGCACCTTCATGGAGCCTTCGTGTTTGGCGATGATGCCCTGCAAAATCCACAGTCCCAGTCCGGTTCCCTTATCTAATTTTGTGGTGAAGAACGGCTCAAAGATTTTACGGCTATTCTCTTTGGAGATGCCAGATCCTGAATCTGCAATGGTGAGCCGCACGCCCTTGTGATCTCCTTTGCGGCGGCGATGCGTCCAGTCAAACGAACGGCGCACGGAAATGCTTAGCCCCCCGCCGGACGGCATAGCTTCCATGGCATTGAGCAGCAGGTTGTCAATCACCTGCCGAAGTTCGTCAGGGAATCCAAGTATCGCCGCGCCGCCTTGAATACTGGTCTTTACCTCAATGCCAATGCGCCGCAGTTTTTCGCTGAAGATTTGCAGAGATTCTTGCACGATCCCGCCCAGATCGAGATCGCGGGGAGCTGTTCCCACCCGGTAATATGAAAGACTCTGCTTCACGATGCGCGAGACACGGGCAAGTTCCGCGGCCGCCGTGGTAACCATGAGACGCGCTGTCTGGTCCAGATTCGTCTGCGTTTCCAGCAGGTACAGCGAATTCGTGACTGCCGCCAGCGGATTGTTGATTTCGTGCGCCATCGCGGCGGCAAGCTGACCGGCCGCTGCCATTTTCTCTGCTTTGTGCAGCCGCTCTTCGTGTTCTCTTAACTCCCGGTGGGTCTCGTCTTTTTCCTTTGCCGCCTCTTTCAGTTTCAATACCGCCTCTTCGTATTGCCGGGTGCGGTAATTCTCTCGCAGCAGGGCGTCTCCCAGAACTTGCAACAGCTCTCCATTGAGCATTAACCGGTGCTGCGGTATGGGCTTCTGCTCTCTGGCCACCCGCCAGACCCGCTCAAATTGAATGCCCGCGTCCTTCGCCAGGCGCTGCACCTCAGATAACTGGGAGAAGTCCACAAAGGCGTACCCTGCCACAGCGGCGCCCACGATCTTGCCTTCCAGCACCAGCGAGGCGCCGATCGCGGTCAATCCGGATACTTGAGACACCATCACCGCAGGCCGGCTATCAGTTTGTGCCAGGCAGCGGCGCGCGCATTCCGCCAGGATGCCGGGATCGTATCCCTTTTGCTCGAACAACTGGAACAAGGGCGTGGGGTTCACCGGGCCGAAGACCACGCGCTCTTCCGCGTCAAACAATTTCACAGTCAGGTGGGTGCCTGAGGCGTAACTTTCGAGCGCGCGCAGCCAAAGGTCGGAGCTGAAGAGCCCGTTATTCGCTGGATCCATCAGGAGCAACCTCCTCGACCGTCCGCCTGCTGCGCTCCGGCGAGCGCGATACGAGACCCCTGTACGAGGAGAATGGCAGCCTGGGCACAGGCAGCGCCCGTGGCAGCACGCGCATGCCTTTGCCATTCATAATCTCGCATTCGCGGGTGATCCGGTCCACTGGGTTCGCCCGCATCTTCGCAATGGTCATTCCCAGGCGGAAGGCGTCTCCCAACTCAACCCAGTTCATCAGCACGATGTTGTCCACCAGAGAGCTCATGCCGAAGTCGCCCATCATCGAATTCATCCCCAGCATCTCAGGATTTTCATGGTTATAAACCGCTGCAATCTTGGATTCTTTCATAAGCGCGACCAGAGCATGGAAGAAGTCGCGAAACACCCGGCCGCCAGGGCCGAGGCTTGAGCCATAGGTGGAGAGGCTGTCAATCAGCACCCGCTTGGGCTTGAACTCCTTTACTAGTTCTTCGATGTGATGAAAATGCACATCAACTTCGATTTCCTGCGGCGGTTCATATTCCACGCGAACCATGCCGCTTTTCATTTGTCCTTCTAAATCAATGCCGATGGTGACGGCGTTGCGCATGATCTGTTCCACCTGCTCGTCCAGCGAGAGCATCAGGCTGCGCTCGCCCCGCCGCGCACCTTCCGCAATGTATTGCAATCCCATCACGCTCTTGCCTACGCCGGAGATTCCCGCCACCACGGTAGTGCTGCCGATGAAGTAGCCGCCATTCGTCATCTCATCGAGACCGGGAGTGCCGGTGGGAACTCGCGTTTTGGGATCAAAAGCCGCGGCAAGGTCGCGGCTCGCTTTCCGAGGCGCCTGGACGCGCCGGTACACCTGAATTCCGTGCCGGTCAATGATGCGAAACGTGTGGCGTCCCATCTGAAAATCCTGCCCGCGCGATTTCACGACTTCCAGAGAACGGAAGATGGCGCGCTGATTGTCCTCCATCTTGAGCCGGATCACGCTATCGGCAATGGACTCCTCAGGCAGCGATGCGACCCCATGCCCGTTAAGCGACGACGCTTCCACAGCCAGAAGCGCGGTGAGATTTTCGCGCTGCAAGCCCTCAGTGAGCACATGGAAGGCGGAGCGTGACTCTGGCGTGCCGTTGCCGCCCACCAGCCGGGCCACGCCATCAATGAAAATGCGCCGCGCACCGATTTTGGCCGCTTCTTCCAGCAGCACACTGTCCGCCTGCTGTAGCTCCTGCCGCAAAACTTCGCGGGTGGTGAAGACGATTTTCAGCCGTTCCTGCCGCTCCAGCTCGGCCAGGTCCCAGCCAAACCCCAAGGCGTCGCGCATGAGCTTGTCCGGCGACACCTCGAAGACGACGACAACGCCGGGCTCATCGAACTGGCTGGCGCCCCGGTATATGAACTCCACGCCCATGGTGGTCTTGCCACATCCGATTGCGCCTTCCACCAGGATCACGTTGCCGCGGGGAATGCCGCCGGACAGAATGTCGTCCAGTCCGGCAATGCCGGTCTTGACCAGATCGCGTTCAGCCATAGAAGCCCTCCGTGCTTGGAAAATCAGGCGATGGCATGAAGCCTCCGCTTTGCTTTGCTCTTGGAAATGTCAACCGGCTCGGTTTGAGGTCGCCCGGGACCAAGAAGCTCGAGAATCTCCCGCCTCCCCTGCCGCGTAGAAGCCAGTTGCAAGAACCTCTTCAGTCCTCCGCCCTGCGGGCCGTTCAGCACGAGAAGGTACATGCGCGCGGCGTGGTTGGGATTTTGCGTGCGCTCCAGAAATCCGGCGTCAATGAACGCGTCAATCGCCTTGGCGACTTGTTTCATCTCATATCCCACAAAAGCGGCCAATTGCTCATTGGTTAGCAGCGTTCGCGGATGGCGGTGGAGAAATACCAGCAGATCGAGATCGCAGGCGGCTTTTATGACTGGAGTTCCGGCGAGCAGCCGCCTGATTTCTTCAAGCTGCTGACGGTTGCTGAAAGGCTTATCGGTCATGACGGCACCCTACACGTGCTCGTTAGTCCTGGGCTGCGCAAGATGAAGAGTGATATTAGAGGAAAAATGTATGTGTTGCAGACGCGCAATTCCCCCCGGCAATTGGCGTGACACACTCCCACAGCTCGTAATTTTATCTCGCAATCCCCCCCCCGGCAATTAAACCGCCAAAAGTACTCTGGCTAACTCGCGTCAATGGCGGAGCGGGACTAGCAGTTCACTCCAAGTTATCTTAGTGCGGGCTTGTTGGCAAAAAACTCCCTGACCCTTGCATTGAGAGCAAATCCTCGGGTCTGTCTACTCCAGTGACCTAGGGCATAAGCCATAACTACCGGCCGCGTGAAGGCCGGAGTAAACTAGCAGAAGCTTGAAAATCCTGCGTAAACTCGCGAGCACTCTGCTCCTGATTGTTCTGTTCGGATATCCGGCTATGGCGTGCCTCACCTCTGCTGCCGAGATGACCCAGGCGGAGCGCGAATGCTGTAAGCACATGGCAAAGCAGTGCGGCTCCATGAACATGCCGAGTTCACATTCGTGCTGCCAGACAGAAGTGCGGCAGCCCGACCCGATGTTGCAGGTTCCGACTACACACATGACGCCGCTGGTTGCGTCATCAGCAGCGGTAGTCGAACTAGCAAACCCTCCCCTGGCAAAAAGCGAGTTTTCTTTCTTTCAGCTACATCCGGCTCCTGAGAGCCCACCCGGCAGTTCTTCCATCTTGAGAATTTAGCGCTGGCTTTTGTCCGTTCGGGCACACGCCTTGGTGTGCCTCTCCAGGCGCCTTTTTTGCGGAGGAACGATGAAAGCCATTTTTCTATGTGTATTTCTTTGTCTTGCTGCTGCGGTGCTCGCTGCGGCGGATGATCCATATGAGGCAGCGCTCAGCCTGTTGCCGGCTCAGCATTCGCGCACTAATCCGGCGGCGGCGCCTATCAGCCTGGAACAAGCTGAACAGATCGCGTTGCAAGCGAATCCCGAAATTCGCGTCGCTGCACGCAAGGTGGCGATAGCGGAGGCGCATGTCTCAGGCGCGGGCGCGCTCGACGATCCATCCTTGATATACCGCTCCTGGCAGGTGCCACTGGCGCAGCCATGGAATTACAACGCCGCCATGAACATGTTCATGGTGGGGCAGAGCTTTCCCGGACCTGGGAAACGGTGGCTGCGCTCACAGGTCGCGGGCGATGCCGGCACGGTGGTGAAAGCCGAACTCGAAGCGAAGAAGCGAGAAATTTCAGCAGAGGTCCGCAAGTCTTTCTATGACCTCTTGCGCAACAGTGACGAGTTCCGGGTACACGATCAGCAGGTAGCAATTGCGCGTCAGGCGTTCGAGGCGGCACGAATCAAGTATTCGGTTGGAAAGACGCCCCAGCAGGACGTGCTGAAGGCGCAGGTCGCCTTAACCAAGCTGATCGAGCACCTGGTGATGCTCGAACAGGATGCGGAACTGGGCCGCGCGACGCTGAATACGCTGCTCGGTCGCAGTCCTGATTCGCCGCTTGAAGTCGCCGGCCAATACATCGCGCCGGCGGAAATTCCTGCTGCCGGGAAACTTCAACAACTCGCGTTGCAAAATCGCCCTGAACTGACGGCAGCGATGGCCGCTATAAAGCAGGCGAAAGGCGAAGTCGCACTTGCTGGCAAGCAATACACGCCTGACTTTTCCGCCAGCGCCGGGTACATGCTGATGCCGAGCGGGTCGCAATTCCGGAACAATTACATGATTGAGGGTTCGATCACGCTGCCCTGGCTGAATCGGCGCAAACACGATTCGGAGATCAGCGAGGCGCAAGCGATGGTTAGCGAACGGCAAGCAGAGTTTGAAGCAACGCGGCTCTTTGTGTTCCGGGAAATTCAGGAGGCGCTGGTGCGGGCAAATTCGGCCAAGCGCCTGGTTGATCTCTACCAGAATTCGTTGCGGCCTCAGGCGAATGCGACATTGCACTCCACCGTCATTGCTTACGAAAACGACCGCACGGACATTCTCAACCTGCTCGACAGCCAGAACACCACGCTGGATGTGGATTACGCCTACTTCCGCGCAATCGCTGAGTTTGAGCAGCATATGGCTGAGTTGGAGTTGGCGGTCGGAGCGCCTATCCCGCGACAATCCGCAGTGGATAACAGCGCGGAGGTGAAGCAATGAACTACCGCAAGGCCTTTTTCGCGACAGCCGTGATAGCAGCGGCTCTCGCCGCCGGACTCATTTATTTCTGGGTGCAGAAGCGAACAGGACAATCAATATCCGCTCAGCAAGCGAATTCGGTTGCCGCTGAATCCGCAGCCGAGCCGTCTGAAAGCGCTGCTCCGAATTTGTCTGCGGTGCAGCTCTCGCCACAGCGATTGCAAAGCATTGGCGTGAAATTCGCCCAAGTCAGGCGGGAACCGGTGAAGGATGAGGTGCGCGTCACTGGCAACGTCGAGGTCAACGAGGAGCGGCTCGCCTATGTGCAAACTCGCTTTCCTGGCTGGATTCAGAAAGTGTTCGCGGATGCAACCTACCAGTACGTCCGCAAAGGTCAACCGCTATTTACGATTTACAGCCAGGACCTGGTCAGCACGGAGCAGGAGTTCCTGCTGGCGCTCAAGAACAGGCAAACTCTGGCGCAAAGTCAGACCGGCCACGCTGCGAATGAGGCCGATTGGCTGCTGGATGCGGCCCGCCAGCGATTGCGGCAGTGGAACGTACCAGACAGCGAGATCGCGAGTCTTGAAAAGACCGGAGAAATCCGGCGTGATGTCACGTTTGCTTCGCCGGTCTCCGGCTACATCACGGAACGCAATGCGCTGCCCAACCAGTTTGTACAGCCCGAAACCAGGCTCTACACGATTGCCGATCTCTCGCAAGTCTGGGTTTATGCGCAAGTTTTTCAAACCGATGTCGGGCGTCTGAAACCCAGAGATCTCGCAGCCGTCTCAGTGGATGCCTACCCTGGCCGTCAGTTTCGCGGGCGCGTGCAGCAGATTCTGCCGCAGGTTGATGCGGCCACACGCACTGTGCGGGTGCGACTTGTATTCGATAATCCGAGGCTGCTGCTCAAGCCCGGAATGTACGTCAATGTGAGCTTGACTGTGCCGATCGGAACGCAGCTTGTGATTCCCGCTTCGTCAGTGTTGCAGTCGGGCACGCGACAGCTTGCTTTTGTGAATCACGGGAATGGCTACCTGGAGCCGCGCCAGATCGAAGTGGGACCGCGCGTCGGGGATGGCTACGTCGTGCTGAAGGGCTTGAAGCAGGGCGACTCGATTGTTACTTCCGCCAACTTCCTGATTGATTCTGAAGCGCAATTGCAAGCTGCTGCGGGCGCGTTCGTTCCGCCGCCTCCAGGCGCGGGCGCGGCTGCAGCCATGAACCGGCCGGCAGGCGCTCCGCAGGCCAACGCTGAACTCACGACCGATCCCTCGCCGCCGAAAAAGGGCAGCAACATCTTCCGGGTAAAGCTCACTGGCGCCAATGGTGCTCCCGTGAGCGGCGCGCAGGTGAACGTCACGTTCTTCATGCCTGCGATGCCGGCCATGGGGATGTCAGCGATGAAAAACACGGTTGATCTCACCGACAAAGGCAATGGCATATATGAAGGCAAGGGTGACCTGGGATCAGGTGGCACCTGGCAAGTCACCATTGTCGCCCGCCAGAACGGGACCGTGATCGTGAGCAAGCAGCTCTCGGTGAACGCCACGGGAGGGATGTAGCGTGATTAATTGGATCATCGAATGGTGCGCGCGCAACCGCTTCCTGGTATTCACCGGAACCTTCCTGCTGGTGATAGCGGGCATCTGGTCGCTACAGCGCATTCCGCTGGACGCACTGCCGGACATCTCCGACGTGCAGGTCATTATTCACACGAGTTGGGAGGGCGAGCCGCCCAACATCATTGAAGATCAGGTCACATACCCAATCGTCACCGCATTGCTGGCCGCGCCTCAGGTGAAGGCGGTGCGCGAGCAGACTATGTTCAACGATTCGTATGTGTTCGTAGTCTTCGAGGACGGCACGGACATGTATTGGGCGCGCTCGCGCGTTCTGGAATATCTTCAGACCATCCAGGGCCGTTTGCCCGCCAATGTTCACCCGGCGATTGGGCCGGATGCAACCGGCGCAGGCTGGGTTTACGAGTACGCGCTGGTGGACCACACGCACCGGTACAGCCTGGCCGATTTGCGCAGCCTGCAAGACTGGCATTTGCGTTACCAGCTCGAAACTGTTCCCGGCGTTGCCGAAGTCGCCAGCATTGGCGGCTTCGTGAAGCAGTACCAGGTCCAGCTCGATCCCAACAAACTGCTGGCGTATGGCATCCCGCTATCCACCGTGATTGATCGCGTAAAGTCCAGCACCAATGAGGTTGGCGGGCGTGTGCTGGAGTTGAGCGGAACGCGCTACTACATTCGCGGCCTCGGCTATCTCAAGTCTTTGGCTGATCTGGAGAACGTGCCGGTCAAGGCGAAAAACGGGACGCCAGTGCTGATTCGCGATCTGGGTACGGTTTCATTCGGGCCAGATATTCGCGAAGGTGTGGCGGAGTGGCAGGGTGAAGGTGAAACCGTTGGCGGCATTATTGTAATGCGCTATGGCCTGAACGCATTGACCGTAATTGACGGAGTAAAGAAGAAGCTGGCGGAGATCAAGAGTTCGCTGCCGCCGGGAGTGGAAGTGGTCGCGGGATATGACCGCGCCGGCTTAATTCAGGATTCGATCACGACCTTGCAACGGGACCTGATTGAAGAGGCCGTCATTGTCAGCCTGGTAATTATTGTGTTCCTGTTTCACTTTCGCTCGGCTCTGATTCCGATTATCACGCTGCCGATTGCGGTGATCGCTTCATTCATTCCCATGTATTACCTCCACGTCAGCTCCAACATCATGTCCTTGGGCGGATTGGCGCTGGCGATTGGAGTTCTTGTAGACGCCGCGATTGTGATGGTCGAGAACGGGTACCGTCATCTGTCTGAGCTGCCTGCTCATCCTCCAGCCCCAGCCAGCACCGCGGGTGCGGAGCACGTGAGCTACGACGAGCCGGTTGAAACCGCGGAGCGAGCCAGAGTCAGTGAAAAACTTCGTCGCCGTATTCTGATTGATGCCGCCAAGCAGGTCGGGCCGGCGCTGTTCTTTTCTCTGCTCATCATCGTAGTGTCGTTCATTCCGGTCTTCTTGCTCGAAGCCCAGGAAGGAAGGATGTTTAAGCCGCTGGCCTGGACCAAGACTCTCGCCGTCGGTTTCTCATCTCTGCTGGCAATCACGCTGGTCCCGGTTCTCATGGTGATCTTCGTCAAAGGGAAGCTACGCCCGGAATCCAGGAATCCGATTTCGCGCATCACTCAAGCCATCTATCTGCCGGCGCTTCGACTCTGCCTCAAGTACCGAAAGACAACACTCCTGATCAATTTGCTCTTTCTTATTGTCACTTTCCCGCTGATGTTCCGTTTGGGCAGCCAGTTCATGCCGCCGCTCTACGAAGGCTCATCACTGTACATGCCGACTTCTCTTCCGGGAATCGGCATTACTCAGGCCTCGCAGCTCTTGCAGGAACAGGACCGCGTTCTGCGCTCGTTTCCTGAAGTGGCGAGCGTGTTCGGCGCGGTTGGCCGTTCCGACAGCGCGACCGACAATGCTCCTCTGGACATGTATGACACTACGCTCATGCTGAAACCGCGCTCACAGTGGCGTGCAGGGATGACCTACGAAAAACTGATCCGCGAAATGGACGAGAAGCTCCAGTTCCCGGGCCTGACCAACACCTGGACCATGCCGGTCGAGAATCGTTTGGATATGGCGCTGACCGGAATCAAAACACCTGTGGGCATGAAGATCCAGGGCACGTCTCTCGATGGCATTCAGCAGCTCGGATCGCAGATCCAGCAGGCGCTCTCCGGCTTGTCTCAAGTGCGGTCGGTATTCGCGGAGCGCGTAGCGCAAGGCTTCTACGTGAATGTAGACGTGAACCGGCCAGAAGCCGCTAAGTACGGACTAACGATAACCGATGTCCAGCAGGCGGTTTCCTCCGGCATCGGCGGCATGAATGTTGCGGAGAACGTGGAGGGACGTGAACGCTACCCCATGAACGTCCGCTATTTGCGTGACTTCCGCGACAATGTGGATGAACTGCGCCGCGTTCTCATCGCTACACCTTCCGGCGCGCAGATTCCGATCGAACAAGTCGCAACGATTTCCTTTTCGCGCGGGCCCGCCATGATCCGCGACGAAGACGGACAACTGACCGGCTACATCTACATTGACCTGAACACCAAAGATTATGGCGGCTTCGTGCAGCAGGCCTCACAAACTTTGGCGCATAAACTCAAGCTGCCGGCGGGATACACCTATCAGTGGTCGGGCGAGTACGAATTTGAGCTGCGTGCCAAACAGCGATTCAAACTCATCATGCCGATCGTCTTTTTCATCATCTTCCTGCTGCTCTTTGTGGTATTTCACTCCGTCACAGAGGCGTTCGTCCTGATTGTCCCAACGGTATATGCCCTGAGCGGCGGCCTGATTCTGCAATGGATTCTGGGTTACAACTTCAGTGTCGCAGTGTGGGTGGGCTATATCGCTCTGTTTGGAATTGCGGTGGAAACCGGAGTGGTGATGGTGGTCTACCTTCACGAGGCGTTGGACCGCCGAATTGCTTCAGGGCGGCAGCTTACCAAGACCGATGTCACAGAAGCCGCCATTGAGGGCGCGGTGCAAAGGCTTCGTCCGAAATTGATGACGGTCTGCGCTGTGCTGGCTAGCTTGATTCCGATTTTGTGGGAGACCGGCATCGGCTCCGATGTGATGAAGCCGATCGCGGCGCCCATCGTCGGCGGAATGATTACTTCAACCATCAACGTTCTCATCCTGGTGCCTGTTTTTTTTGTGCTGATGAAAGAGCGGGCGCTCAGGCGCGGAACACTAATGAAGACGAACGAAGCAGCCTGGGCACATCATGCTTGAATCGGAACAAAATGGCGGCACTCAAGCCACGGCAACGATCCGCAGCGCCATAAACCGCCTTCAGTGGTTCACGATGGCGTGGATGTCGGTGGAAGTTGCCGTCGCGCTGTTTGCAGCCGTTCGCGCCCGCAGTGTGGCCCTTGCCGCATTTGGCGGGGACAGCGCAATCGAACTGCTGTCGGCCGCTGCGGTCCTTTGGAGATTCCGCAGTTCTCGGGAAACCGCAGAGATCATCGCGACGAGAGTTACGGGCTGGCTGCTGATTGCGCTCGGTGTTTTCATCGCAGCCGCGTCGCTCTATACGCTTGCCGCAGCGGGGACGAAGCCGCGGCCAAGTTACGCCGGCATCGCACTTCTTGTGGCTGCGGCGGTGATAATGCCGTGGCTGGCACGCCGGAAGAGACAGCTTGCGGCTACAGCCAACAGCACTGCTTTGCGGGCCGATGCCGCGCAGAGTTCGATTTGCGGATATATGGCCTGGATCGCGCTTGGCGGCCTATTGCTCAACGCTTTCGGGCATCTTTCCTGGGCCGATCCAGTCGCCGCAGTTGCACTCCTGCCGATCGTAATCCACGAGGCGAAAGAAGCTCTGGAAGGGCGAAGTTGTTGCGCCCAAGCAGATGGACAGGGCTGCCACTAGACGTGCTTAAATCCCGCGGCAGTAATATCCTGGTCCTCTAGTAGTCCAAGACTTTCGGCCAAGGCTCCTCTTCTCTCCTGCTATCATGAACGGTGGAATCCATGGTCAGTCCCGCGTCTCCGCACCTCGCCGACGTTGAATCCCTTCTCATTGAGGTCGCGGATGTTCTGAACACCACGCTTGATCTGGACACGCTGCTCCAGCGCGTGGCCGAGGTGGTGAAACGGGTGATTGATTATGAGATTTTCTCCATTCTGCTGCTCAACGAGCGCACGCAGGAGCTGCGCTTCCGCTTCCAGATCGGCCACCTGCCCGAGGTCGCCGAGCGCATCCGCGTAAAGGTTGGCGAAGGAGTCACCGGGCGCGCGGCCAAAGAGCGGCAAGCCATCCTGGTGGACGACGTGAGCAAGGAAACGCATTACATTGAGGCAGTGGCGCGCGTCCGTTCTGAGCTTGCCGTCCCGCTGATTACCAAGAATAAAGTGATCGGCGTGATGGACCTGGAAGCGCAGGAGCCCGGTTATTTCAAGGAAGAACATGCGCGCGTGCTTTCGCTAATCGGATCGCGCGTTGCCGTTAGTGTGGAAAATGCCCGGCTTTACACCCGTGTCTTGCGCCAGGCCAACACCTTGGGGCTGCTCAACGAAATCAGCCGCGAGCTTACCTCAATACTGAATCTGGATCAGCTTCTCAAGCGCGTGGGCGATTTGCTGCGCACCATCATTGATTACCAGATGTTCTCGATTCTTCTGCTCGACGAACCGAAGCAGAAGCTGGTGCATCGCTTTTCTGTGCGCTTCAAAGAAAGCGTGCCACTCAAGCATGACATCCCGCTGGGCCGCGGCTTGGTAGGCGCGGCAGCCCTGGAGCGGCGACCAATTCTCGTTCCCGATGTCACCAAAGACCCGCGTTACATCAAGGCCAATCCTGAGACGCGATCGGAGCTCTGCGTACCATTAATCTACAAAGACAAAGTCATCGGCGTGCTCGATCTCGAGCACACCCGCCGCAACTTCTTCAATGAAGATCATCTGCGGACGGTAAGCACGCTGGCCGCGCAGATTGCCATCGCCATTGAGAACGCCACGTTGTATGAGCGCATCGCCCTGGAAGAACGCCGCATGGAGCGCGATCTGGCCATGGCGCGGGAGGTGCAGCATCATCTGCTGCCGCCTGCGTGTCCCAGTCTGCAACGGGCTGAAGTGGCCGCACGCTTTGCTCCCGCGCACGCCATCGGCGGCGACATGTACGATTTTCTGGACTACAAGCCGCCGCGAGCCTGCATGATCGTGAGCGACGTCAGCGGCAAAGGAGCGCCCGCGGCATTGTATGCAGCTTTGGTCAGCGGGATCATCCGCAGCGTCGCGCCAGGTGAGCCTCCTCCCGCGCAAATGCTGGGATTGGTGAACCACTCGTTGAATCAGCGGCGTCTCGGAGCAAATTACGTGGTGCTCTGCTGCGCATTATGGGATGACGAGCGCGGAACCATGCGCGTGGCCAACTCCGGTCTTCCCCGCCCCATTTATTACCATGAGGGCCATGCTCATATGATCGAGTCCGCAGGCCTGCCGTTGGGCATGTTTTCTGATGTTGCTTACGACGAAACCACCATTCATGCTGTTTCCGGCGATGTCTTCGCCTTCTTCAGTGACGGAATAGTTGACGCCAGCAACGATAAGGACGAGCAGTTTGGCCGCGTCCGCATCGAGCACGTAATCTCACACAACGCCCAGGGCAGCGCGCAGCAGATCGTGGACGCATTGTTTCAAGCTGCCGCAGATTTTTCCGCTGGAACGCCCGTCTTTGATGACCAGACCGCAGTGGTGCTGAAGGTAAAGTGATTTCAGATTAGGAAAAGAACAATTGGTCGTCTCAAGATATATTTCCATTCTTGACCTTCAGCGCTCTCGGCGAGCACAAATATAAGATTTCTCCAATCTTTGTAAGTTGCTGATTTCACATCTAAAAACACTGCGCGCGGCATGCGCTCGCGCGCCCTCGTGCGCTCCGGCGACTGCTTCGGTGAGCAAATTAGAATTTTTAATTTTGGTTTTATTACTTTTGTTTCCTTATCCAAGTAAGATTCCGCGCGACGGATGAATCATCTCCGGCGACGTGAAAGCAAGAACTTCAGCGCCGTACAGATGCAGCATCGCGGGCACACGCGGGCCTTAATCAGGCGGCTCCATCAGCGGGATGGGGACCTCAGATTCAGATCCGGCGCTCCGTGGCTGCCGAGATGAACATTTCGCTGCGCCCGAACCTGCATACCATAAGCGGCGAAACAGAGGCCGCTGGCGATTGGCGCGCCGGCGGCCATTCTTCTTAAAACCCCCTGTCGGTAACTCTCTAACTCCCATTAGAAAAATTAATGCCTTTCTTGGAAGTCTCTAATTCGGGCGCGCCACACTGTTGCCAGCGCTGATCATCGTCAGACGGGCTATCTCACGCCAAGCGATATCCCAGTTGGCACGATGTTTGCAAATCTCGATCCTGCAAACGGTTTGTCCGGGCGAACTGTACCGCTTGTGCGCGCGATCTCCTTCTTTACGAACTGCTTCCGAACAGTGCTGCTTGACCCGAGCTTTGGCTTCAGGCCTTCGCCGGATTTGTACGCCAATTACAAGGAGCGCAGCCGAAATGAGCTTTATATATCTGCCGAGCGACGCCTCGAAAGCGCGCGTTCGGGAAGCTGAATCTGCCCGCAAAGAACGGGCGGAAATCGTAGCAGCCTATTCCCAAGGACGTGTTTCACGTCGCGACCTTATTAAGTGGGGCCTCATCTCTTCCGCGGGTGCATTGGCCCCCATCAGTGGCTTGAATCCTTTTGTTCAGAGCGCCTATGCCAGCGGCGGCAGTGGAATTCCCACCGGAACTCCGCGCAGCCCGCTCGCCGGAGCACAGCCGTTCACTCAGGAGCTTCCGCGATTTGAAGTGCTCGAGCGCGAAGCGATTGAGACCTGCACGCCGGCCCCGACCGGAATGTCCAATCAAACTCCCATCCAGATGGCGCCTGAACTTGGCGGCGTGTTAGGTCCGTGTGAAGGACGTCCTCCGGGGCAGGATTGGGCGCACCAGCGTTGGAATGAGTTCCTTCCCAAGGTGGCCATTGAAGTTACACAGGAAGGCGCTAAGACAAACCCCAACGGCAACATCGAATTCCGTTTCCATCCCAAGCTGCCGATCCAGGATCCGCTGAAGGTCTGGACCTTTAACGGCACGCTTCCGCCGAAGTTGGTGCTGGGACGTTACGGCGAGCCGATTCTGTTCCGCCATCACAACAAGCTTCCTGCTGACGTAACCAAGAACGGCGGTTTCGGCCGGCACACCATTACCACGCATGAGCACAACGGCCACCATGGCGCGGAGAACGATGGCTTTACCGGCGCTTTCTTCTTCCCCGGCCAATACTACGACTATCACTGGCCGATCATTCTCGCCGGACACGACAGCATTAATCCTCTGGGTACAGATCCTAAAGCTGCCGCACCGGACGACAACGGCGGGACCTATCGCGTTCCGGGTGACTGGCACGAAACCATGAGCACCCACTGGTTCCACGATCACATGTTCAGCTTCACTTCACAGAACGTGTACAAGGGCAACGCTGCCATGTTCAACATTTACAGCGCGCTCGATCGCGGTAACGAAGAAATTAATGACGGCGTTAATTTCCGGCTGCCTTCGGGCACGGCAAAGTCCTGGGGCAACCTGGATTACGACGTGAACCTGATGCTGGCCGATAAAGCTTTCGACCAGGATGGCCAGCTCTTCTTTGACATCTTCAACCTCGATGGCTTCCTTGGCGACGTGATGACCGTGAACCTGGCCTACAAGCCATACTTTGAGGTGGAGCGCCGTAAGTACCGCTTCCGCATCCTCAATGCCAGCGTTTCGCGTTTCTTCAAGGTCGCCCTGAGTGACAACTCTCCCATGACCTGGATTGCCAACGATGGAAACCTGATGCCGATCGTGCAAACCGTTCGGCAGCTTGATG
>JAICYU010000106.1 GCA_025934025.1 Terriglobales bacterium | reverse complement strand
TGCCGATGATCTGGAGTAGCTATGATGATGGCCGTGTCTCCGGCAGGCAGCCCTGGGGCGAAATGCTGGAACAACGAGTCAATCAAGGAAGAATCTGACTCATAAAACTGCACCGCGTGACCATGCGCGGGAGATGTTCCCGCCTGGGCGCGAATCGCCGGGATTTGCAGATCAGACATTTAAAGCGAAGAAGCGAGTGGGCTGGCACCCGTTACTGTGATTATACAGATGCGGACGGCAAAGGGAAGGTCCTTTCTGTATTACTCCGCTTAACACCTCTTCTTTTTCCTAGTGGCCGACCGTGGCATAGAAGGCATTATTGCCCGTCCTCAGGTCCCTGCCATAAATAAACACAGCAGCAATGCCGAGCACGCGTATTTTGAGCTGGGATCCGGTATCAAACAGCCATTTCTGCGATGCCGGCGTACCCACTGCATGGCCCATCCTGCCGATATCAAAGAAAGGTCCAAGCTTCAGCGTAAACAGGCCATTGCTGTACAAATTTTTATCAGTCTCCAGGTTCGCAAGGAAGTAATCGCGGCCCAGCGGTGCGCTCCCTTTCCGGCCATCTCGTGTCCCGATGTGCGCGCGCAACCACAGATCGTTGTCGCGCTCCAAGCCCAGTATCAGCAGCTCGTCAAAGGGGACCTGCCCAAGGGTTTCACCGCCGCGCAGCCGCCAACGGGTTTCGTAGTCATCACCTTTGGCTTGGGGAAACCAATGGACATCAAACGCCGGCTGCACACGAGCAAACGCTCGCTGCGGAGTGGCCCAAAGCCGGGCGGCATCAGCATCAACTGTGGTGGTGATCTGCATGCGGTGCTCCGGCGATCGCAATAACTGATAAGCAATACTTGCGCTCTGCTTGAGCTGGTAACCCGCCAGCAGAAGTTCCGGGCTGAGGACCGTTCCCGACGAGGCGTTGCGCTCATCACGGTGCGACAGTTCCAGGCCAAGAGACCACTTCCAACGCCAGCCAACGATGTGTGCAATCTCAGCGCCTATAGCTTCGCGCCGCAAGTTCAACGCGGCCAGCACAGGAGCGGGACCGGTGAATCCGTTGCGGATGTCCCAGTTCTCGTTTCTCAAATCCAGCCGGATGCCATAGCGCCACGCCGGCGCAGAGAACAATGGGCCGGAGAGTGAAGCCAGCAGACGCCGTTTGTCAGGATCCCAGCGCGCAAGCCCAACGATATTGATTGCCTTGCCTTGCAGGTTGTAATACTCCGGATCAACTTCCTGGAATGGCAGGCCGCGGAATGTGTTCAGCAGCGCCTCGAGACGGCTGCTGCCGAACCCGTTTCGTTCCACGTTGCGAAACACTGCACCGAACTGGCCGCTCTCCCGCGGTACCAGATCAATACGGTAACTGGGAAAAGCATTCAGAAGACTGAGGCGGGCCGTCGTGGCCCGAAATTCGTCCAGCCGCAGTGTGCCGGCTGGTGAGAACGCGAAGGCGTGGTCCAGCAGCACAGGTTCCAGTTGCGGCTCGGGCTGGCTGCTTACACCGTCAATCTGCGGCTTGCCGTCACGATTCCAGTACTTGAGGGCGGCCTCGGTGTTGTCCTGAAGAAAGTAGAGTGATGCCAGAAAGTCATTGGCGTATGCATCTTTTGGATCCAGGCGCAGCGCCCGGTGCAAGTATCCGATTGCTTCTCTATGCTTCCCCTGTTTGAATGCGACCCCGGCCAGTTCGACCGGAAACCGCTTTTCCCCGGGCGCGAGATGCTGTCCAGCCAACAGGGCTGCTTGCGCCTCCTGCCAGCGGCCAAGATTCGCGAGCGCGAGGCCATATTCGTAATCAAGCTCTGCGGTCCGTTGGGAAGAAGGCAAGGATGCGATGAGTTGGACCAACTCGGGCCATCGCTGCTGAGTGAAGAGCTGCTTTGCAGTTGGGGGCTCCTGCCCAATCGCGGCAGAGAAGATCAACCAGAGCAGCGCAAAAACTTGCAGCCTGCTCAATGTTGTGTGCTCGTGTCAGGGACCGCCAGCAGCGTCCAGTTGCCGACAGCGGCCCACTGTTTCTCGAAATGGGAGCGGTCCTGCTTCAGCAGCTTGCGTTGCGCCGGGTCGTTAATCAGAAGAACATTCCCTTCCGGCTCAAGTCCCACCACTACGACGTAATGCAGGTCGCTTTCGAGGGCCGCAGGCTTCAAGGCTACGATCAGCGGCCGCCCTTTTTCGAGATGCTTGCGCAGGTCGTCCCAGCGACCGGCAAAGGCAAAAGCGCGGAAGCCGTGCTGCTGAAAGTAACGCTGCAAGTCGGAAGCAAAGATCCCATGAGCCTTGCGGGAGTAGAGAGCACGTTGAATGCTCTGGGGAGAAGAATCCGCCTGGCTGTGCCAGTAGCGCAGGACCATGGAAATGACCGCAGCCCCGCAACCATTCTTTTCTTGTGGGACAAACGGAACGTCGAGCCAGATGCCCGAACTCGATGCTGCAGCAGCGGTCAGAACGCCGCAGAGGCATAACAACAGAGCGAGCCTCTGCGGCCAATGGCGAAGCATGAAGGGATCAGCGGACCGCCACAATAATCAACACAAGGACGGCGATTCCCAGAATGATCAGGATCAAGTCGCGATCGGTGAGATTGCCGGCGGCAAAATCGGCTTGCGCGTTCTGCGCGCGAGCGCTCAATTGCGCCAGGTCCTGATCGCTCAAGGTGGAAACTGCAGTGCGCACCTGCTGCGGATTCACCTTGCCGGACTTCATGGCCTTCTCCGCCAGCGGAGTGGAAAGGAAGTTCTCCAGGGTTTTAATGTTGTGCTGCCGCTGCTGCGAGGCGGTAAGCACCTGCTGCTGCAGCTCAGCCGGGCTGACCACATGAGTTTGTGCGATGAGATTCGGAACGAGGAAGAGTGCAACCAGCGCGATGGCAATCACAGATCTCGCCGATTGCCGCAAAACAGAGTGCATAACGCAAGCTCCTTCTGATTGTGTTCGGCCAGAAAAAAAGTATATATGAAAGGGGCGGCGGGGTTGGAGTCTGTTACCGTGCTGCCGCGCAACTCCGCTCCAACGTCAGCTCTGAAAACGGCATCTTATCTTTTTGCCATTGTTCGCGGATCTTTAAAGCTTGAGAGAAGCAAGCAGCAAAGATCGCAGCACGATGCCCTGATTTCACGATAGGAAGAAAGTTGCATGTTCCAGCGCGGCAGAATAGAAGCAAGGTTCGATCAGTCCGATTGCCAGATTTGTCCCGGTGACATGGTGGATGAGTCTGGCGTTTATGAAATCTGTCACTCTGACGAGCCAAGAACAACAGTGCTGCTGCTGCGCAGTACCTTTTTCCCCTATTGCCGTCAATGCGGCGACTCTGTTCGGTTCAAGCTGGTGCAATCCGCTCCGCATATTTCCGAGGACCCGGATTTTCTCGAAGAAGCAGTCAAAACGGACAACTCCCTGCTAAACCAACCGATTCCTATCAGCGAGTTCCCCAGACAGCTCGGAATAGCGCATGGCTTCCGATTCCTCCAAAACATTGTGCAGGCCTGGCGATCTAGTTCCGAAAGCGGGAATCTACAGGGTTCTGCACCAGAACCATCGCGATCCCCACGAAGTCTCCCTCAAGCTGAATGACAGCTTTCCGCCATGCCAGCATTGCGGAGCGGAAGTTCGTTTCGAGTTGATCCTGCCTACGCAAGAGAAGGATGGCGGCCACTAGCGCGGACGAAAGTTGCCTGCCCGCGTGACCGCTGTTCAGCGGACTCGTTTTCACTTTCGTCTTCTGGACTGAGTGACAGCCAGCCGGGCCAGCACTCGCTGCCCGAGCATTCCGGAGAGGAACGCCAGCGCCAGATCTCCGCCAAGATGCGGTGTCGTTAAATTGAGCGCCCACACCGTGTATTCATAAACGGAATGACCGGCCATTCCAGCCACACCGCCCAAAAGCACGGGTGTAAGCATGACAAAGACATTAGAAATGCGGGAATCGTTCCTGCCGCGCATGAGCCAGTGGACAGCAGAAAAGCAGGCTCCGAGAAGCCCGAAGAGCAAGGATAGCGCCACCATCCGAGCGGAGCTTCTAAGCAGCGCAAACGGCAGCAGCGCCACAACGGCTACGCTGCACAGAATAAGGATGGTCCGCAGATGGTCTCCCACCACCCGCATCTTGTAGTACTGGTTGGTCCGCTCTTCATCGCGGAGTGCCATGGCCTCCATCACGCGCTCGGCTGCAAGTTCGTTGTCGGGAACTGACAGCAGAGATCCCATCGCCTCGCCGCGCCAGGATGCAATCTTTTGAGCTTCCTCACGCAAAATGTAAGCACGCGCCATCAACTCGGATTTATTGAGCCCGTATACCGTATATCGCTGCGCCGCCTGGAGGCAAAGGAAACCGCCTTCCACGTCCTTACTTTCGAGGCAGCGCGCAACATTCTCAAGCTGGCCGTGCGCCGCTGCCGCCCAGAATGAAGAGCGATCGGCTCCGGGACGGCGCTCCAGGAACAACAACTCCACGCGAAAGGCATCCGCCTCACGCAGCAGCCGTGCTTGCGCGCGATCTTCTACTGGCACGGCTGGAAATGCCTTGTGCGCCAGCGGGGGCTCTGCATCTGCTGTGGACGGCGGAACGCGCGGGACGGTCACAACCCGCGAAAGCAGGGACTTTTCCTGGGCGTGCGTCAGGCGCTGTACTGCTGAAGCTGCCGGCATCCAAACGGCTTCGCCAATTTCTTCCGTATCTGCCACGCTGCTCTCCTCGATGACTGTCATTTTCCAGAACATCACTACCTTGGGGACGCCCTCATCAGCGTAGCTTAGGGTGCCCATGTAGTTGCCCAGCGCACAGGAACACCCGGTCTCCTCGGCGACTTCCCGCAGTGCCGCTTCCTGGAATGATTCACCGTCACGCACTTTGCCCTTCGGGAGAGTCCAATCCTGGTGACGCTTGCGGTAAACGATCATCACTTCATCGCCGCTGGACGTGGTGCGCTGAATGATTCCGCCCGCGGCGCGGATCACAGGCGTGTTGGAAGGACTTGCCGGAGCAATCTGAGTTGCCATAAGTTTCGCTTGCCCCGGATTCTAACCTTTGTAGCTGCCGCAATGCACAAGTTATTTTCAAATCGGGCGATCAGGACACGTTAAGCGATCTAGAAGGGCTCCGTTTGGTTGCAGTCCTGTTAGGTGAGGGAAACATCTGGAATGGAAGTGTCGGGGGCGATTCCTTGCGGCAGTCGGCCGCCGTTGTACTCCATCAGCCGGTTCTTCCATTTCAGAAAATCAGTGATGGTCTGCGGCTCAATCCGGACTTCAACTCGGCTGAGGCTGGCAAGGAGCAGTTCCATTTCCCGCATCAGTCCGGACTGATCGCGTTGCGACTGGCGGCCTGGCCTTACGGAGATGAGAACGCGGCGGCCCTTTGCCTCCAGCAATCCCCAGCACGCGGGCAGTTCCTGCACGCGAATGAGCCCTTGCGGCACAAGATAGAAGCGCTCGCAGCCCATGCCCCGGGCGGGTTCCTTGCGGAACGGCTTTTCTCGGTCGGCGAGGAAATCCGCGCGCGAGATCTTGCACTCAATCAGCACCGACCGGCATTTCTTTTTCCATCCGATCACATCCGGGGTTTCGCCGTCGGTGCAGGACTGTTCGGAAAGGACAATACCGCAGCGGTAGCATCGGCGCAGCCATTCCTCTGCCATCCGGACGAGTTGGGCATGGGTCATGCAAGCTTTGTAACCCAACCAGGATTTCTTGACTAGTGGCTTCAAGGTTGCGTGCTGGAGAGCGTAAACAACCGCTTCGAGCGGATACAAACCTGTTGTGAAATAATTATGTGTTTTGCCTGAACTTGGATTAGCGCGAATCCATTGACCATACGGAGGCGGGTTTGGATTTTCAACTGACAGAAGAGCAGTTGCAGCTCAAACGGTCTGTGCGCGACTTTGCCGAGCGCGAGATCCGGCCCAACGTAATGAAATGGGACGAAACCGGCGCCTTCCCTCTGGCCGCCATCAAAGAACTGGGGAAGATGGGCGTGATGGGCGTGATTTTCCCTGCCGAGTATGGGGGCGCCGGCCTGGGTTATGTGGAATATGTCATCGCGATTGAAGAGCTTTCGCGGGTGGACGGCTCTGTCGGCATCATTGTGGCTGCTCACAATTCGCTCTGCTCCAATCACATTTACCTAGCGGGCAATGAGGAGCAGAAGCGCAAATATGTTCCCAAACTGGCCGCGGGAGAATTCATTGGCGCATGGGGACTGACGGAGCCTGGCGCCGGTTCAGACGCGGGCGGCGCGCGCATGACCGCGGTCCGCAACAAGAATGGATGGAGGCTGAACGGCACCAAGACGTTTATCACGAACGGCAGCTACGCGGACGTGGTGGTCGCAATTGCAGTGACTGATAAAACCGCGCACACGCATGGCCTCTCGGCTTTCATTGTGGAGAAAGGGACCAAGGGATTCCGACCGGGCAAAAAAGAGAACAAACTGGGCCTCCGCGCCAGCGATACGGCGGAACTGATCTTTGAAGATTGCTGGGTGCCGGAGGAAGCCTTGCTGGGCAAAGAAGGCAGCGGCTTTGTTGACGCCATGCGCATCCTCGACGGCGGCCGAATCTCAATTGCGGCGCTTGGCTTGGGTATGGCTCAGGGGGCCTATGAGGCCGCCCTGCGTTATTCCAAGGAACGCAAACAATTTGGCAAGCTCATCAGCGATTTTCAGGCTATCCAGTGGAAGCTGGCGGACATGGCAACGGAAATTGACGCGGCGCGGCTGCTCACCATGCGTGCCGCCACAATGAAAGATGCCGGCATGAAAACCACGCTCGAGTCTTCCATGGCCAAACTCTATGCCGGAGAGGTGGCGGTTCGCTCTGCCAACGAATGCGTCCAAATCCACGGCGGGTATGGATTTATCAAGGACTACCCGGCGGAGAAGTTCTATCGCGACGTGAAGCTTTGCACGATAGGAGAAGGCACCAGCGAGATCCAGCGACTGGTGATCGCCCGCCAGATATTGAAGGACTAGAGCAGCACAGTCCGAGTTCCGGAATACAACCCAGAGCTGCAAATGTGACGATCATCCTGTCCTGGTTTGTTATTCTTCTGCCATGGAAATCGTGCTTTCTGAGGTTGAGGCGCGGGTTCTGGGCGCGCTCATTGAAAAGGAAATCACCACTCCGGATTACTATCCGCTTTCACTGAACGCGCTGGTCAATGCCTGCAACCAGAAGAACAACCGCGATCCGGTAATGAGTCTGGACGAAAATGCTGTCCGAGATGCGCTCTACACCTTGCAGCAGAAGCGTCTGGCGGGTCCCGCCAGCGGTGCTGACAGTCGGGTGACCAAGTACGAGCACCGCATCCAGGAAGTTTTCAATTTCACCCGCGCGGAAGAAGCGATCATTGACGTGCTGCTGCTCCGGGGTCCGCAGACCCCAGGTGAACTTCGCGGCCGCACGGAACGGATGTACCGCTTCGAGGAACTCTCAGATGTCCAGGCGGCTTTGCAGAAGCTTATACAGCGCGAGCCTCCGCTGGTTAAGATGCTCCCACGCCAGCCCGGAACCAAAGAGTCGCGTTACGCGCACCTGCTTTCGGGAGATGTGGAGGCCTGGAGCGGACCTGAAGAAACCTATGCAAGCCCTGAAGATTCCGATGATCAAAGACTAAGTCGTCTCGAAAGTGAAGTCGCTGATCTCCGGCGAGAGCTGGCTGATCTCAAACAGCAGATCGCCGCTTTGCTCCCTTGAATTTCATGACAAACCGAGAGAGCTTCTCTGGAATAAGCGGTGATCACTGCAATGCGAGTTATTTTGCTGCGGTTGATACTGTGTTACCCAACGGCGGGGCCGGATATTGCGGCAGCTTTTCCCTTTGCCGCGTGGCCCGCTGAATCTCAACTTCACCAAAAAGAAGCGAAGGCGCGACAATGGCGCTGGGCAGAGGCTCCGCGCGGTTGTAAACGAACGTGTCGTTACCGGCAGCCACAATGTCATTGCGCAGTGACCGTGTATCAAATTCCTGGAAGACAGCGCCACGCACCAGTTCCATGTGGCCGTCGTTCACGTAGATTCTCCAGAGCAGGCGAGGCGCCAGTTGGGGGCCGGTGGTTTCTACGTAGTAGCCGTAAGGACGGCCCTGGTCCTTGCACATCTGCAGCAGCTTCTTCCTGAGTTCTTCAAACGGGAGTCCGTTTGACGCCTTTACGATGAGATTAGAGATGTGGGCCCGCGGCGCCGCATACAACGCCGTCCGGCCGTGGCCGTTCGAGTGAGGAAAATCGCGGATCGGTTCCCGCCCCAGCAGATAATTCGTGAGCACGCCTTTGTCCACAAGGGTCACGCTCTTGCCTTCGACGCCTTCATCGTCCACGTCGTAGCTTCCGGCCAGCGTTGTGCCGTCCACTTGCTTGGCTTTCGGATCGTCCACCACCGTGAAGAACTCAGGCAGAACGCGGTTCTTGTACGCTGAAGCAAATTCACCGCGCGTACGTGCCGTGCTGCCCAGTTCAGGGCGGACGCCGATAATGTTGGGAACAAACAGCCGCTCAAGAACTGCCGTGGCGGCATCTGCCGAGAAGAGCACCGGACCGCGATAATCATCTTCGACCAAAGGCGCTTTTTTGAGGGCGTCGAAACTCGCCAGCAGCTTCTCAGCCTCGATTTTCACCTCTTCAGGTTTGGGAAGCTCATCTGCACGAGTAACAACATAACCGTGGCTGCGATCCAGCCGCATGCCATCATCGGCCTGCGTGCTGCCGGAAAAGATGTAGCTGTAGATGGTCTTTCCGCTTCGCGTGACCGTCCCCTCCGTGTTGACGAAATACCGGTTGATGAGACGGAAGTCGAGCACAGCAGCAGAGTTTTCCAGTGTGGGCTCGCGCCGGAACATCTCGGAAGTCGAGCGCAGCCGCTGCTTCCATGCATCCATGTCTACGCTCAATTTTTGAACTTCGTGGACCGAATCCTCCGGTTTCTCCTGGGAGAAATCCGCCACGTCGTCTTCAGTCTCGACGTTTTTCAGTGCCGCTTGTTTCTGCGTCAGGCCGTTGAGCGCAGCTTTATAGGCCTTGTCGGTCGCCAGCCACAACTGATGACGTAGCGCGAGCTCGTTGTTTTCGATCGGCATGACTTCGATCGTCCCTACACCCTCGCCGTAGTAGCTGTCCTGCTTGTAATCACCGATGCGCACCACCACGCGCACCAGCCGGCCCGCATTCACCGTATCACTCCGCAGCGCGCCCAGGGTGGCGTCGGCGATGTGGTCCTCAAGTTCGGTCATCTGGTAATCAATGTAATAAGGACGCTGAAGCTGCCCCAATTGCAACTTTTCCTGCGAACGCTTCAGTTCGACCAGCATGGCGTGCAGCACCGGATCGCCATGGTCATCGGATGAGACTGCAATCTTGGGATCACTGGCGGGCCCGTCTGCCTGCATCAGACAGGGAAGAGCAAACGTCAGGAGGAAAAGAGCGGGAATAAATTTGCGCATTAGTGGGCCTCCTGAACTGGGCTCGTGCTGCTGGCGATCTTGTTTTCAAAGCCGGGCGGCGGCAGCACCGGCGGGCGCTCATGTCCTTTGGCCACCTTCTGTACTTCGATCTCAGAGAACAGCATGGCCGGAGCCGCAGCAGAGACCGGCACCGAGCCTGATTCAGCGCCGCACTCACCGTTGAAAACAGCAATCTTTTGCCCCGTGAGCACGATCCGGTTGAGCACGTTGAGCGGCGTTCCAATGATGTCTACGCCGCGGACCAGTTCGTCAGGCCGGCCATCGGGATAGACCTTCCATACCATCAGCGGCATCACCTGGAATGCCTGCGGAAGATTGCGCGTGGTCAGCGTGAATCCGCCGGCGATGTCTTCAAAGTAAAGGCCAAACGGCTTGCGCTGTCTCTTGACCTCATTAATCAATGCCTGGCGGAGCTGAGAATCAGGAATGCTCTTGCTGGAGCGCACGATTAAATTTCCCTGGCGGCCCACAGGCATCATCCCATCCTGCGCTCGGCCGTGCCCGTTGGAGTGGTCAAATCCCTTCACCGGCATTCGCGACATCAGAAACTGCTTCAACACGCCATTCGAAATCAGTTCGACTTTCTGGCTCTTCTCTCCCTCATCGTCATAGCTGTAATTCCCACTCAGTTCCACGCCATCCAGCGTCGCCAGCGTGGGATCGTCTTCCACGCTCAAAAACTTCGGCAGTACCGGCTGGCCGATCATTTTAGTGAAAGTCTGGCCTTCATCATCGCCGCGCTGACGCTGCCCTTCCAGACGATGTCCAACTACCTCGTGAAAAAAAACCGCTGCGGCGCGGCCGGAGAGCAATGCCGGACCGCTATAGGGCTGCACCTCGGGAGCTTTCTTGAGCTTCTGAAGATCCAGCGCGATCCTTTCGATCTTCGCCGTCATCTCCTGGTCAGACGCAAGCTTGTCGAAAGAGGGCGCGTCGAACGTTTCAGAGCGCGCTAACTCCATGCCATCCTCGGCGCGCGTGCTGCCCATGGCCAGCACACGGATAAGCGGTCGCGAATCCTCAATCTTTGAGCCCTCGCTCGATACGAAGTAGTGGGTAGAATCCTGCACCAGCAGCATCACCGCCGAGTTTTCAATTTCCGGATACTTATTGAAGATGGCGGAGTAGCGGCGGACGCGGTCCTGCCATTGTTTCTGGTCGAAGCTGGGATAAGCTGCTGCCGCGCCAACGTGCATCTGCGGCTTTTCCACTGAGAAGTCCGGCGACGGGTCATCTTCTTCAGCGCGAACTTTGGTGTTGGTCTTTACCTCAAGGAACGCCTGCGTGGCGTTCTTGTAGGTGTGATCCGTGTTGATCCAGAGCACACGGGAGATGGCGTCCGGCTTGTCGTCGAGCGGTAGAGCAGCCGTAGTTATCGAATTAAAGCGGCTCTCGCCGTGTGTGTTATCCAGTTGCCGGCTGCCGACGCGAACCGAAATGTCAACGCTACGCTCGTGCCGATCTACATTCGCGATCAACGCGCCGTTGCTTGCCATCACAACTCCGGCGCGTTCGTCGGATGCGGAATAGCTGATGAAATAGGGCGCCGGCTCCGCTTTGCTGAGCGAGGTCATCGCCCGATCCAACTCTTGCTGTAAGCTCTTCAGCAGAACGGGATCGGGAGCGGGGCTGGAAGCTGTCTGCGCGAAGGCCACGGGGAAAGAAAAGATGGCCAGAATGAGCCAAAGATAAACCAACTTCAATGAGGACATGGTAAGAACGAGTTTACCTGAATATTAGTCGCGAGCGCGGTTACGTTTGGGCCGAAGAAAAGGGAATTTCACCGCAAAGGGTCCCCAAGAACGCAAAGAAGTATTAATGGCTACTAAGTGAAATTACCGAACAACATGCTTGTAGGCTCGAATGTTCTATTTGTGGTTCGGTTAGTCCCGTCTGCCCGAAGGCACCAGTTCCCCGGCTGAAACCAGCTCTGAATTCTTCGCGTTCTTTGCTGTGGGTTCTTCTTTTTTCCACCG
>JAICYU010000308.1 GCA_025934025.1 Terriglobales bacterium | reverse complement strand
TGGTTTGCGACCGCCAAGCCAACAGCCAATAGCCGGCAGCTAACAGCTAACGTCTTTTTCAGTTTTCAAAGATCTTATCTTCCCCGTCCTGGGACGGCATAACTGCAAACCCATTCTGCCCGGTTTTGTCGCGCGAATCAACGGCGAAATAGGCCAATGCGGCAGCGGAAAGAAGTGCATTGTACTTTTTCCTGAAAATCCAACACTGTCAACGCGCGTTACTTTCAGGTCTCCTGCCTATCTATCTCCAGCCTTTTCAAAGGTATAATCTCGCGCAACGAGATGCCAATCACTCCCGAGGACAGGGCGCGCCAAACCATAGACCGCCTTCTGGAAGCCGCCGGCTGGAAAATTCAGGACCGCAAAGACGCCAATCTAACTCTGCCGGGCGGTGTTGCCGTGCGCGAGTTCCCTATGCCCGGCTTCGGTGAGGCTGACTATCTGCTTTTCGTTGATGGCAAAGCTCTGGGGGTAGTGGAAGCCAAGCGGGAAGGCGAGACGCTTACTCACGTCGAGCAGCAAACTGAAAAATACAGTACCGGCCTGCCTCCTTCTATTGATGCTCCCGTCAAGCCTCTCCCTTTTCGTTACGAGAGCACTGGAGTGGAAACCCGCTTCACCAACGGCCTTGAGCCGGACGCAGCCAGTCATAACGTCTTTGCCTTCCATAAGCCGGAAACACTCGCTGACTGGCTGGGCAGAGAAACCGTTAAAGCTCGCCTGCGCAACATGCCGCCACTCGCCGAAGAAGGTCTGCGCAGCGCCCAGATCACAGCCATCAAGAACCTTGAGCGTTCGCTTGCTCGCGGAGACCGCCGGGCGTTAATCCAAATGGCAACCGGCGGTGGAAAGACTTTCACGGCGTGCAATTTTATTTATCGCCTCATCAAGTACGCTGGCGCGCGCCGCATTCTGTTTCTAGTTGACCGCAACAATCTGGGCAAGCAGGCGCTCAAGGAATTTCAGGCGTTCCGCGCTCCCGACGAGCAGCGCCCCTTCACTGAGCTTTACAACGTCCAGCACATGCAATCGGACAAGCTGGATTCCGTCGCCAAGGTCTGCATCACCACCATTCAGCGGCTTTATGCCATGCTGCGCGGCGAAGAGCTTGATCCGGACATGGAAGAACACGCCGGGTTCACCCAGGAGAGCCTGCGCCATGAGCCGCCTCCGGTCGAGTACAACTCCGGCATTCCGATTGAGACTTTCGACTTCATCGTGACCGACGAGTGCCACCGCTCCATCTACAACCTCTGGCGGCAGGTGCTCGAATACTTTGACGCTTCCATCATCGGCCTCACCGCCACGCCATCGCTCCAGACGCTTGGCTTCTTCAACAAGAACCTGGTGATGGAATACAACTTTGAACAGGCCGTGGCTGATGGCGTCAACGTGGATTTCGACCTGTACCAGATTCGCACTCACATCAGCGAGCACGGATCAACCATTCAGGCCAACTACTTTGTTGATTTCCGCAACAAGGAAACGCGCCGCGTCCGCTGGGCAAAGGCCGACGAAGATATCCGATACAACGCTGACGAACTCGACCGTCGCGTGGTTTCCAAAGACCAGATCAGAACGATTCTTCAGACCTTTCGCGACAAGCTGTTTACGGAAATTTTTCCGCTCCGCAAAGAAGTTCCCAAAACGCTGATTTTCGCCAAAGATGACAGCCACGCTGAAGACATCGTCACCATCGCGCGCGAGGTCTTCGGCAAGGGCAATGATTTCGCGCAAAAGATTACCTACAAGGCGGGCACAGTCCGAGTGGTTGAGCGGGTGCGCTCCGCCGACGGAACAGAGCAGGAGCAGGTGCGCTGGGTGAACAGCGGCGCCAAACCAGAAGATCTCATCTCTTCTTTCCGCAACAGCTACAACCCGCGCATCGCCGTCACCGTGGATATGATCGCCACCGGCACCGACATCAAGCCGCTGGAAATCGTATTCTTCATGCGCGCCGTGCGCAGCCGCACGTTGTTTGAGCAGATGAAAGGCCGCGGCTCGCGCACGCTCCGGCCGGATGAACTGCGCGCCGTCACCGCCGATGCTGAAGCCAAAGACCGCTTCGTCATCATTGACGCCATCGGCATTGATCCCAATGAGCTGAATGAAACCAAGCCTCTGGAGCGCAGGAAATCGGAAAAGCTGGCGTCGTTGATGGAGAAGATTGCCTTCGGCAATCGCGAGCCGGATGTTGTCAGCTCCGTTGCTTCGCGTCTTGCCCGCATTGACCGCCAGATCAAACCTGACGATCGCGCCGAACTGGAGCAGCTTGCCGGCACTCGGCTGTCAGAGCTTGTTGGCGCTCTTGTCCGCAGCCTTGATCCGGACGCTCAGCTCCAGGCGGCAAAGCAGGGCACGGGAAAATCCGAGCCTGCTCCCGAGGAGATCAGCACGGCAGCCAAGAATCTGATGAACGAGGCTGTGCGTCCTATCGTCGCCAGTCCTAAACTGCGGCTGCGCCTGGCCGAGATTCGCAAAGCCGAAGAGCAGATGATTGATAACGTCAGCCAGGACCGAGTCACAAGATCGGAGTTTGACCGCACCGCGCGTGACCGCGCCCAGACTCTGGTGAAGTCCTTCGAGCAGTTCATCGAAAGTCACAAAGACCAGATCACGGCCTTGCAGGTGCTTTACAGCCGCCCGTACAAGCAGCGGCTGCACTACGACGAGATCAAGGAGCTGGCCAACGCCATCAAGCGGCCCGGAAATGGCTTTCGTCGTATGGAACCCGATCAGCTCTGGGAAGCCTACGAGCAGCTTGATAAATCCAAGGTCCGCGGCAGCGGCTCGCGTGTCCTGAGCGATATCGTCTCTCTGGTGCGCTACGCCATTCACGAGAAAAGCGAGCTGTATCCCTACAAGGAAGATGTTGACGCGCGCTTCGCCGCCTGGATCGAGCAGCAGAAGCAGCACGGCGTAACGTTTACCGGCGAGCAGATGCAGTGGCTCGAAGCCATCCGCGACCACGTAGGAACCAATATCGAGATTGATAAAGAAGACTTTGAAGATTTTCCGTTTGTCCAGATGGGAGGCCTGGGCAAGGCCTACAAACTTTTCGGCGAAAAACTCCAGCCTATGCTGGCGGAGTTGAATGAGGTGCTGGTGGCATGAATCCATTCGCTGAAATGCCGGCCACCGCGAAAATGTCTGGGGAAAACGAAGCTCTTCCCCATTG
>JAICYU010000110.1 GCA_025934025.1 Terriglobales bacterium | reverse complement strand
GCGGCTTTGTCCTGCGCATTGCATGATCTCTTCACCCAAGAAAACAATCGCAGTGATCGGAGGAGGGCTGGCGGGGCTGGCGGCTGGTTGTGCCCTTGCCGAGAGCGGCTATAAAGTTACGCTTTTGGAGCGGCGTCCCTACGTCGGCGGTCGCGCTTCTTCCTATGAGCATCCCGGAACAGGCGAGGTGGTGGACAACTGCCAACATGTTCTGCTGGGTTGCTGCACCAATCTCATCAATTTTTACGAGCGCCTGGGAGTCAGCGAGAAGATCCGCTGGTTTCGCGAGTTGACTTTCATTGAGCCAGGCGGGCGCACGAGCCAGTTTGCTCCGTCAGAATTTCTCCCGGCGCCGATGCACAACCTTCCAGCCTTCCTTAACGCGCGCATGCTTTCAGGACGCGATAAACTTGCGATTGCGCGTGCCATGCTCGCGCTCAGAAGAGGACTGCCGGATTCTGGAGAAGATTTCCTCTCATGGCTGCGTCGTCACGGCCAGACCGAACGCGCGATCGAGCGCTTCTGGAAGACAGTGCTGGTAAGCGCGCTCAATGAGGATCTGGACAGGATTTCCAGCCGCTATGCCGCGCAAGTTTTTCGTGAGTCGTTCATGAACTCAGCCCAGGGCGGGCTTATGGGAGTACCCAGCGTTCCGCTCTCCCAACTCTACTCGGCCGCTGTGGACTACATTCGCGCGCGCAGAGGCGAAGTTCTGTTGCGGGTCCCGGTACACTCGGTTGAGCCGCGAGAGCATTCCGTCGAGATTACGAGCGCGACAGGAGTAGAGCAGTTTGACTCTGCAATATTGGCGGCTCCCTTCCAGGGCGTTGCTGGTCTTTTACCTCACGACGAAAGGGCGGCGTTGCTCAAGCAGAAACTTGAAAGGTTTTCGCCGTCGTCCATCACTGGCATTCATCTTTGGTTTGATCGCGAGATCACGCCCCTGCCGCATGCCGTCTTGCTGGACCGTACGATTCAATGGATGTTTCACAAATCAAAGTTCCAGCACGAGCGGGAAGGGCCGGGCAGCTATGTGGAGTTAGTGGTGAGCGCCTCGAAAACGCTGGTCCAGAAATCCCGGGAAGAGGTGCTGGCTCTAGCGCTTCGCGAATTGGCGGATTTTTTCCCGGCGGTTGCAGATGCGAAAATTCTCAAGTCTGCCGTCATCAAAGAAGTCTACGCAACTTACTCAGTGATGCCCGGTCTGGATGAGTATCGTCCCCGTGCTCGGACCGAATGGTCTCGCATCTTTATGGCGGGAGATTGGACTTCGACCGGGTGGCCTGCAACGATGGAAGGAGCTGTCCGCAGCGGCTGTCTTGCGGCCGAGGCGCTGACCGGGCAGAAGTTCTTAGTAGCGGACCTGCCTGTGAGAGGCTTCATGCGGCTTGTTTGAGCTGAACGGAATGAATCAGTTTTGGCGGTTCCGGCGCGATCTACCCTCACTTCGCCAGCAGAGCCACTCCCATGCAGACCAGCGCCGCAGAGATCCAGCGCCGATAATCCACATCTTCTTTGAGAAAAAACTTGGCCAGCAGCACGCTGCAGAGGAACGTCAGCGAAGCAGACGCCGGCGCAACCAGGCTCACATCTCCCCAGGAGAGTGCGGCCAGGAGACAGAAGAAGCTGAAGGCCAAACATAGCACGCCTAACAAGAACAGCTTTTCGGTACAGACCCGGGCGATCACGGCAAATAGGCCTTTGCTGGAGCGAAGCGCGTCCAAGTCGCCAATGCGTTTCATTGCCGCCGAAAGCAGAACGTCGCCCACGCTCGAAGCCAGCACCAGGACGGCAATTGCGCTCCATAGACGAGTGGAGTTCATATAACCTCCTGCTCCACAAGCGCACGTTCCAACTGGGGTTCAGTAAGCGATGGCCCGCGGGTAACCAGGCCTACTCCGCCGGCAATCAGCAGCACGCCTGTCCAGCGCGACAGGCTGATGGATTCATGAAGGAAATATTTCGAGAGCACGGCCGTAACCACGTAGCCGAACGCCGTTGCCGGAAGTACATAGGTGAGGTCAGCCCACGAAAGCGCAGTGAGGTATGAATAGAAGAATCCGGCGAGACAAAGAATGCCCAGAATCACCCAAGGATTCGCGACCGCGGCAAACACGTGCGTCCAGTGTGCCAGATGGATTTCACCCACCTGCTGCATGCCGCGTTTCAGCAGCACATCGCCGGCGCCATTGCAGCAGGCAATAGCGATGTAGATCAAGCAAGTCTTGAGCTTCACCGGCTAGTCTCCGGCCACCTGCGCCGTGCGGGTCTCTTCGGCGTGCTGTCCCGGACCTTTTTGATCGCGCATTTCTTTCGCGGCGCGGTTGCGTGCGGCGCGCAGCTTCAGGAATGATTTAGCTTCGCGATACAGGCGCTGCCGCTCCTGGCCGTTAAAAGCAGCCTTCCGGACGATGCGGAACATGGCTTTAGGCCGGAAGTAATACTCGTCGTAAAACTTATGCACCATCTCCAGCACGTGCTCACGCGGCAATCCGGGATATTCAATTTGCGCAACCTGATGGCCGCCCTCGTCCACCATGCGCTCATTTCCGACGATGAAGCCGTTTTTGCGCGCGAAGTCGTACATTTCGGTGCCGGGATAAGCATGAGCGATCGAGACCTGGATCGTCTCGACATCGAGTTCTTTCGCGAACTCGATTGTGTTGCGGATGGATTCTCGGCTCTCTCCCGGAAGGCCAAGGATGAAATCTCCATGCACGACAAGTCCCAATTTCTTGGTATCTTTTGTGAACTGGCGCGCGCGCTCCACGGTTGCGCCCTTCTTGATGTTCTTTAGGATCTGCGGATCGCCGCTCTCATAGCCAACAATTAGCAGCCGGCAGCCGGCTTCGCGCTGCGCCTTTAAGGTTTCATAGTCGGTGGTGACGCGCGAGGTACAGGACCACGTCATATTCAGCGGCTTCAATTTCTGGCAGAGCTCAACAGTGCGCGCCTTCTGGATGTTGAAGGTGTCGTCGTCAAAGAAATATTCCTTCACCCATGGCCAGTATTCCCTGGCCTGAGCCATCTCACGGGCCACGGCATCAGTCGAGCGTTTCCGCCAGGGGTGCCCGCTTAACGTCTGCGGCCACAAGCAAAAGGTGCATTGTGCGGGGCAGCCGCGCGTGGTGTAAAGAGAGACAAACGGATACAGCAGAAAGGGCACGTTATAGCGTCGGACATCGAGGTCTCGGTAGTAAACGTCGGTCACATTGGGCAGGGAATCAAGGTCCTGCACGTCAGGGCGGTCAGGATTGTGGACCACTCTGCCGCGTGAATCGCGGTAGCTGATGCCGGCGATTTCAGAAAGAGGCTTGCCGTTGGCGAACTCAACGGTCGAGAAGTCGAATTCACGCCGGCAGACAAAGTCAATGGCCGAACACTCCATCAGCGAGCGCTCCGGCAACGTCGTAACGTGCGGGCCGACAAAGGCGATCTTCAGATCAGGATTCGCCTCTTTCATCTTTGTCGCCAGGCGGATGTCGCCGGGAAAACCCGGTGTGGAGGTGAAAAGCACCAGGAATTCGTACTGTTTTACGAGTTCAATTGTGTCCTCGGCGGAGACGTGATGAGGAGGCGCATCCAGGAGACGCGATCCCTCCAGCATTCCGGCCGGATAGGCCAGCCATACCGGGTACCAGTAGGATTCGATTTCCCGCGTTGCAGGCCAGCGCGAACTGGCGCCGCCATCAAAATTTTCAAAGGACGGGGGGTTCAGGAATAGCGTTTTTAATGGCATCATTTCCTTGCAGGCCCGCGCACGCACACTCCTGCACATGGCCAAACGAGCTTTTATTCTAGCATCCGCGTTTTGACGCCTAAATCTCAGGGAATCCAAGCGGTTAGCACTAGGGGCTGAGCGGGGAAATGGCGCAGGGAACGGTCAACCAAAGTCTGCAATCGGCGATTCTTAAACTTTTCAGCAACTCAGCTTGAGAAGTTCTGTTCGGTGCTATGGTTCAAACGGAGTTCAGCAATGGATGAGCAGCTCAGCCCCGTGCCGCCCAAGCGCAGCATGGGAGAAGGAATTCTGATTGGGCCAGGCGGAATTCGCGCTGGATGGCGCTTCCTTATCTTTCTGGTCTTTTTTGCTGCTCTGCAGTTTCTCTTCCGCGTCTGCCTGAGCTTCATTCCATCGCTGCACCGTCTATTCAAGCAAGCGAATCAAGGCACTCTGACTCCCAGCTTTGAACTGATATTTGAGAGCGTCGCAATCACGACTGTTTTTCTGGCTGCATACATCATGTCGCGCATCGAGAAACGGCCGTTTTGGCAATATGGCATTCCCGCCGGCGGTGCATTTGGAGGACTTTTCTGGCAAGGAATCATTTGGGGCCTGGCGCTGGAATCGGTGGAAATGCTGATCCTCCATCGGGCCGGCGGCTACTCGTTTGGCGGGCTGGCGCTTTCCGGGGCAGCGCTGCTGCATTATGCGTTGATTTGGGCGATTGGGTTTGTCCTGGTGGGCATTGCCGAAGAGTTTACCTTTCGTGGATATGCGCAATTCACGCTGGCGAGCGGCATGGGCTTCTGGCCGGCAGCTGTGCTGCTTTCCGCCTTGTTCGGCGCCATCCACTTGGATAATCCCGGCGAAGGATGGGTGGGAGCGCTCTCGGTCATGTTATTTGGCCTCTTTGCCTGCTTCACCCTTCGGCGCACTGGAAATTTGTGGTTTGCTATTGGACTGCACGCCGCGTCGGATTATGCCGAAACATTTATCTACTCCGTGCCAGACAGCGGCATGCTGGCCAAAGGACATCTCCTGAACGCCAGCTTTCACGGCCCCAAATGGCTCACTGGCGGCAGCATTGGCCCGGAAGGAAGCGTGATTGATTTTGTGTTGTTCCTGCTGTCGTTTGTGCTATTCGCTCGGCTGTACCGGCCGCCGAAGAAGATTGAGACCACTCTGCCGGAATCCGGAGTTCAGGGCTTGCCTTTATAGTCCACGAACAAGTCAGGGAACTGCGCTTTCAGGGCGGCAATTTTGGGCCGGTCGCAAATCATAATGTAAGGCTCGTCAGGATGGTGCAGCGCGTAATCCTGGTGATACTCCTCGGCGCGATAGAACCCTTTCAGCGGCGATATCTGGGTAACAATCGGCTTGGAGAATACTTTGGCCGCATCAAGTTGCACAATGTAGGCTTCGGCGATGCGCTTCTGTTCGTCATTGAGATAGAAGATCGCGGAGCGATAGGAAGTTCCCACGTCAGGACCCTGACGATTGAGCTCAGTGGGATCGTGCGCCACGGAAAAGAAGATGCGCAAGAGCTGTCCGTACGTGATCTGTGAAGGATCATAGACCACTTGCACCGACTCCGCGTGGCCCGTGGTCTCACTGCTTACCTGATCATAAGTGGCCGTGGCTGCGGAGCCGCCGGCGTAACCAGCGGTGGCCTGCTTTACGCCTTTCACGCGCTCGAAAACAGCTTGCGTACCCCAAAAACATCCTCCGGCAAAGACAGCCGTCTGCTTGCCCGGGTTTCTGGCCAGCGGGATGTCAACTTTTGCAGCAGGAATTGGCGTTTTGGAAGCAGCGTGTCCCGAACAGGCCAGAAGAAAGACAAAGAATGCGTTTATGAGCACCGCGTGAAGCCGTGGGTTAAGCATTGTCAGTCCTTTTAAGGGTATTTCTGATTATGAGATTAGCGCGCCGGCGGGGGGAGTTGGCAACCTTGTTTTGCGTGGCTTCTCCGGGACTGGGATCACTGGACGTCTGCCGAAGGGGTCAGCGAAATTTCCAGAGTGCCAACCTTTCCTGAAGCAACATCTCGTAAGGCGATGCGTACCCGGGCTGTCTGTGGTGTGCGATTGAATTGTAATGTCTGTGACAGGCCGGTTTTGGTTAGGGCCGCGATCTGTTCCGGCTTTACCTTTACCTTCAAGTCGGCATAGTTGTGGGACAGAGGATTTCCCTGTTTGTCAAAAGTCGCTATCGCGATGTCCATATGGAACGAAGGTGATTTGCCTTCGATCACCGAAAAGCTCGAGCCGTCAATCCACAGCTTTAAGCGCTGACCGTCGTTGTGGTCAATCTGGCCCATCAGGTGCACGCCATCGGCGACCTGCCTGGATGCGAGTACAAATTGCTCCAGTTGTTGTTTGCGTTCGGCTGCCGCTGGGGCGTGCGTCTGAGCAAAGTAGCTCTTGCGGTAATGAAGCTGCACTCCGGCACGCGTACAGGACATGCTGATCTTGTGAACCTTATTGTCCGGTTCGTGCTCGGCTGGGGTGAACGCAAGGGCATAGAAGGTGTCGCCGTCGTGGTAAGCCTGATCGAGTTCCCGGGCGATGTCATTGTGGTTGTAGAAGGCCTGCCCGCCAGTGAGATCGGCAGCTTCAATCATGGATTGATGCCGCTGAGCGATGTTCTGTGTAATTGCATTCCGATAAAAGTTGACGCTGAACTGGGAAGCATCAGTGAAGGTTCCTTGCAGGCCCTGAGCATCCACGGGGTACACGGCGATGTCAGACGATGCCAAGACATGCGACATCTGGGCGACGATGTCAGCGTAATCGCGACGTTCGCCATATAGAAAACCTCCATACCAGGCTTCGAAAGTAGCACTCTGGGGAAGGCCGGTCATGATTGTAGGGAAGAGCCCTGCGGGGAAGCTGCCGGAAAACCAGAGGATGGATTTTCTGCCGGCAAGGCCCTGAAGCTGGAGAGCAAGCGCCATCAAAGCAGCGGTGGAGCGCTGTACCCGCCAGTCGGTCAGATCGGAATCGAGGTAGCGGCTTGCCCGTTTTTCTGGTTGCAAGTTCGAGGTATGCACGCCATATTGCGCGACCTTCGACTTCAGCAGGGCACGGTCGGTAGTAAAGCCCTGCAACTGATGGAGCGAGCTGTCCAGGGCATAAACGGCCAGTGGCTTGGAGAGATCAACGGTTTCTACGAATTTGAGAAGCTCGTCCCGTGCTTGGGCTTGCAGCTCAACAGGAGTGTTCAGGGCGTCAATCAGGAGCAACGTGGAGCCATTGCGGGGAATGGGCGTTGTCTGGTCAGTGAAGTTGGCAAACGTCTGGGGTGATTTGTGCCGCGCGAGCTCATGCAGTCGCTGCGTGGACTCTGGATTGAGTTTTTCGACGTGCTCGAGTGAGAAGTGCGCGAGGGGCCGCACATGCCCGTCTTCATACATGCGAAGCTCATCGGCGCGGAGGTCAGTCACCGGGCTGCCATGACTATCTACGGCAACCGTATCCACTTCCACAAGCTGGGTTTCGGTACGAACTGTTGGCGTGGTCTGCGCCAGACCAGAGATTGTGAGTACTGCAGCGGAAGCGAGAAACAGGGGGAAGGTCCTCATTGCATGAAGCTCCGCGTTCAGGGATTCTGTTCCGGGGGAGTGCGGAAGCAACCATAAGGCCGAACTCCGACCGATAAATAAGGGTGGGTTCTTTACGGTTTCATCGGCCTCAATCGGCTCTGACGGCGCGACGTGGTGGTTTTAAGCCATCGCAAGCGGTGGATTTAAGCCACCGTGGGCAGACCGGACTTGTTGGCTGATGCTCCTGAAATGTGCGGAAAAAAAGGACAAAAACCTCATCGGCTGATGGTTGTTACTTAGGTACTTTCCTTTTTCCCCGGACACTAAGGTAATCCATAAGTGTTTTTCTCAATTCCGTCGAGAGACAAACGCTTGCTATGATGCGAACAAACCAAGACATCTTAATCACGTTGTTCAGCAGCGAGGATAGAGCGTTCGCGGGATGTTTCAGTACGTTTTTAGTTTTGCAATCACTGTAGTCGCATCGGCCCTTGTGACCTGGTGCGTACGCAACGTTGCCCGGCGGTACGGCTTGGCAATGCCAAAACCCGCTTCCCGCCACATTCACAGCATTCCGACTCCACGACTTGGCGGCGTGGCCGTTTTTTTGACCTTTTCTCTAGCGTATGGCGCCTGTTTATTGGCAGGCTCATATGGCTGGATGCCAAAGCTTGTCACTGCCACGACATCTCGCATCGCGCTTATCTCAGTTGCGTTTTTCGCTGTCGGGCTTCTCGACGACTTGAAAACCCTTTCCGCGTGGACCAAGCTGGCTGTCCAGATTGGCGGCGCTAGCGCGTTGTATCTATCCGGGATTCGCTTTGGGCTGTATGCTCCACATGCTTTTAGTCCCGGAGTCAGTCATTTTCTCTGCTGGCTATTAACGACTTTCTGGGTGGTTCTGGTCTGTAATGCCATCAACCTGATTGACGGCCTCGATGGTCTCGCCGCCGGGGCGGCGCTGTTCTCCATGGTCACCATTTTTAGCCTGGCTCTTGCTAACAGGCCAGGAGTGGCCTTTTCTACTACTTTGCTGGCCGGAAGCGTGGTTGGCTTTCTGATTTTCAATTTCAATCCCGCTTCCATCTTCCTCGGCGATGGCGGCAGTTTGTTTGTGGGTTTCATGCTAAGCGGGCTGGTCCTTGCCGAAGCACAGCAGCAAAAGTCATCGCTGGACAACATCTTTATTCCTTTAATTGCGTTTGCGCTGCCGCTGACTGACGTGGCGGTGAGCGTAGCGCGACGTTTTCTGAGCGGACATTCGCTCTTTGGCGCTGACCGTGAGCACATTCACCATAAGCTGCTGGAACTGGGGCTGACCCAGCGTCAGGTGGTATGGATTCTTTACGCGTTTTCAGGAAGCTGCGCCCTGCTGAGCCTTGTCCTGGTTCGGGGTACTGACACTGTTCTGCTTCCCGTAGTCGGACTCCTGTTGCTTGGCGTGTTCTTTGGAATGCGCAAGCTCGATTACCATGAGTTCACCGAGTTCCGCAGGCTTTGGAAGCGAGTGGCACAGCAACGGAAGGTCTTCGCGCGGAACATCGCCGTTCGCAAAGCTGCCGCGCGGCTCGAAGCGACCTATGATTCGCGGGCGGTGCTGAAGATACTGGAATCGTGCCTGCAGGACGATTTCGATGGATTCGAGATCGTGGTGAATGATGCGCTGTTTTCGGAAACTGCATTTACCGCGCCGTGGCGCCACGGCGCAGTAAAGCACTTCTGGAAGGAGAGTCCCGAAGAGGTCGTGTTAAAGCTCGAACTCATAAGCAGTAGTGGCTTCTCGGTAGGAACTCTGGCAGTGTTTCAGCGGGCCGGGAGTGAGCTGCTAATTGATACTGATTTGATCAAAGGGCACCTGCGGGATGCCTTGGCTACGGCCCTCTGCAACGCTGCCAAGAATCCCAGACTTACGCCGCTTTCGTTGCCTCAAATGGAGATGCCCGTCGTGCAATCTCCTGCCGCCTACATCGAGAATGAAGTCCACCTGAGAAGCCCGCTCGCTTAATCGTTCGCAAGACAGCCTCTCTTGGAGACGGCCGGTGACGCCAGGAGTTCCGCTGTTCGTTTCCGAACAGCGCCATGCGCAAGCGAACAGCAGAAGATCATTAACGCAGTCTTATAGAGCCAGTTGACTGAATTTTTTCAAAGACTTAGCCACACCTTCTTTTCGGCACAAAACTTGCCCTTTTAGTTGATGCCCAACGGCGGGTTGCCGGGCTGACTTAGATTGCAAGGAGTCCCCCAATGAATGAGCTGCGCAAAACAGGGCTTGTCCTCGGCTTAGGATTGGCGATCTTTTCATTTGCGGGTTTCGGACCGCGCCGCGCTGCCGTTCCTGCGAGCCGTGGTTCCGAAGCGCTGACCCGCCATATTGCGCTGCTCAAGACGGGGACTTCCCAGGACAAGGCTGCGGCTGCCTATTGGCTGGGCCAACAGAAATCGGCTGCGGCGCCGGCAGTTGATCCTCTTGTGGAATTGCTTGGCGACGCCAGTGAAGTCAATCCTGCACAGTACCGCACTCGGACCGTTCTGGAAAAGATGACTGTAGGTGAGGAGGCAGCCGCTGCGCTGGTCAATATTGGGCATTCGGCAATCGAACCGCTGATTCGCGTGCTGAAGACGTCCCCAGAAGCCGAGGCCCGCAAGAATGCCGCCTGGGCGCTGGGCGCTATGCATGATTCCGGAGCCACCCAGATCTAGGAGCTCGCGAGTTTCAGAATGGAATCTGTCTTCCCAAACCTGGGGCATGGCGTGCGCACGCGGACTATGATGATTTTTGCTTCGCTCTGCTGATTCAGACGTGCGCGCTCGCCCCTTCCTTGAAAACTTCGCGAGTCACGCTACGGTACGAATAGCAACTGGAGCTTTCATGGAAACCTTTTTTCAGGACGTTCGCGATCTGTTTTGGGCGTTAGGCCTCTGATTGGCTGATTGCTCTCTCCCGATCATGATCAGAAGACAACGGGAAGCCCGGTTGCTGTCGTAGTCTTAAGCGTAGATCCCATGGTGGCCTTGAGATATGAATGAGAGAATGAAGAGGAAGTTGGTAATTGAGGAATTTGGTAATCGGGTAGTGGACTTGGGTTCGGGTCTCTATTGGTCAGCGCCAGCGGTTAGCTCGGGGTTTAAATTACAAACTTACCAACTTACTCAGTTACCAAATTTGCAGCACCGCTTCTAGCAGCAACTTCGTGTCACTGCCGAGAGCGTCGAAAAGGACATCATGATTCAACTTCGCAACGTCGAAAAGACCGTCAAGAGCCCGGCGGGAACGGTGTGGTTGCTGCGGCGCATCAACCTGCAAGTGAAAGAAGGCGAGTTTGTCACCGTGATGGGCCCCTCTGGTGCAGGGAAGACAACGCTCTTGAGCATCATCGGCATGCTCGATGACGGCTGGGCCGGTGAATACATTTTTGGCGACCACCCGGTGCATAAGCTCGACCGCAAGCATCGCGCTGAACTGAACCGCAAGTTCATCGGCTTCGTTTTCCAGAGCTACCATCTGCTGGACAACCTAACCGTGCAAGAGAACATTGACGTGCCGCTCTCCTATCGCGATATCCCGCGGGCGCAGCGCGCTTCCATGGTGGCTGACATCCTGGATCGTTTCCAGATTGTCGGCAAGAAAGACCTTTATCCCAACCAGCTTTCCGGCGGACAGCAGCAACTGGTTGGAGTGGCGCGAGCGGTGGCGGGCAATCCAAAGCTGATCCTGGCCG
>JAICYU010000353.1 GCA_025934025.1 Terriglobales bacterium | reverse complement strand
TTGGCGTACGGCAAAGAACTCAGCTCCATCTCTGGAACCACCCGCACTTCAATTGCTCCCTCCTGAGGCAGCGCGTCAAGCGGCAGACGATCGCGCCATAAGGAAAAGCGCACGCGCAGAGTTGTTCCCTGTTGCGCGGCCATCACATGGAGCGGAATTTTACATTCGAAGATGGAATCCAGCGCGACGGTTACATCTTCCTGCGGTTGCATCATCTGGCTGCTTTCGCAGAAGGTCAAGTTGCTCAACTCGCCTTTTGAAATCACAGCCTGCAACCGGTATACCAAGTCCGGTCTTCCATCAGCCGCCACCGTTTCCACCACTACCAGCAGTGTGCACTCAGCACTTGACCACTCACTCGGTGGCTCCATGAAATCCGCGCGGCAATATAGGTTTTCTTCATCCACGCCCACGTAGCCGGTGTCCAGAAGGAAGAGCTTGCCGTGCATCGACGTTGAATGCCGGTCAGCCGCGTGCGTTGCCGCTCCCAGCCAGTCAAAGTAACCAACGTCTCTTCCATCAACCCGAGGATGAATGTAAGCCGTCTGTGGCGTGAACTGCGGCTTGCCCTGCCTTCCCGCAATGGGCTGCGCCAGCGCATCCGGAGGCGCCGCTCCCAGCGCGTGATACACATTGGAAAGGTGTTTACGGTAGAGATCGTCGAAGTCCAAGTCGTTGTCCGAGTGGTGCTCCGGACCATACCACCAGTTCCAGTCACTGCCTTCGGCGATCAGCAGCTCCTCGTATGCTAGTTCGCGTTGCGCATCGGAAGCCTGATCCGCATGCTGAGCGTAAAAATCCCGCGCGTCGGCAAGATGATCCCACGCCAGATTATCTTCCGGCGCCCCAATCCAAACATCAAAGTTCGCGTTGATCCACGATCCGGGAAAAATCGAATCCAGTGGAACTCGCGACTTCTCGCGCTCCAGGGCCTCTGAAACTGTAAGCGCCTCAAACTCACCATCGCCCTGGATTCCAGAGTACAAAATACGCAGGAACTCGCGTCCAGACTGCGGATAGGTTTCCCACGCATTCTCGCCATCCAGAATCACGGACACGACAGCGTCCTTGCCCTTATCTAAAATCGGCCTGGCTGAATCTTTCATGCGACGGATAAAATCCCGCGCTGCCTCTTCCGCCGGCACTCCGGAATAAACAAAGCCGATCAGATCAGAGAGAGAATGATTGCGAAATAGCAGATTCATGCTGGCATCGTCCTGCTCCCACCGGTAGACCTGGTACAGCTTCTCCGCGGCTTCCGGCAGTAGTTTGCCGCGGCCATCGCGCTCGAATAGAAATCCAATGGTCCGGCCCAGAACTCCTTCGTCGGTGGCCAGCCAATTCAATCCTGCTTCGTGTGCTAACTTCAGCACCTCGTCAGAAACGCTGCCTTCTGACGGCCACATCCCGCGCGGGCGTACACCGAAAACCTTTTCATGCAGGTCCATGCCGCGCACCATCTGCTCGCGCGCGTCTTCTGGATGGCGGAAGCGCTGTTCCGGAAGAGGCAATCCGTTGTGTGATGCCGCGCCCATATCTGTATCGCACACCAGCGGCAGGATTGGGTGATAGTAAGGTGATGTAGAGATCTCAACCGCTCCGCGCTGCGCTGCTGCCGAGTATGCCGGCAACACTTTGCCCAGAAATTCGCGTTGTTTCTTTATCACCACTTGTTGATCATCCAGACTGTAGTTCCTGCCCTTGCTGACCAGGTCGCCGATGTCGGGATCTTCCAAGAAGAATTCATCCATCCAGGCGATCTGGGAGAGCACCTGCAAGTCGGTGATATCAGCATTGGAGATCTGCGGTACCAGCTGTGCAGCCTCTTCCGGACGGGACCTGAACCGCTGCCACAGTTCGCGATACCGCGGGTAGCGGCCAATCATCTTGTCCACATTTGCCTGGAACAGATATTGAATGGCAAACAGCTTCTCAGCGAAATCCAACTCGCATGCCGGACGAGATGCAATCTCAAGAAACGGGTCGCGTGCCCC
>JAICYU010000120.1 GCA_025934025.1 Terriglobales bacterium | reverse complement strand
GTGGTGTAATCCACCTTCACATTGGGAAAGCCGCGATTGAAATAGGCATCCATCACTGAGCTTTGGTCGGTGATGACCGTGGCATCGGAGTAGGGCTGCCCTTCAGTAGCAGAAATAATTCCGCGTAGTTCGTCCGTGGAGATTCCGGTGTTGCCCTCGATGGTCAGCTTGCCGATGGTGGTTTGCGCGCCTTCATCAATAGTGAGAGTGACTCTCAGTCTGCCTTTTCTCCCTTCGTAGTCGTCCTGCACGAGGGGTGTGATCTTGGCTTGAAGAAAGCCGTTGTTTAAATAGAGATTCTGAATGGCCTGGATGTCGCGCGCCAGAATGGACTGGCTGAATAACCCGTAGAGCAGCAGCCCTCCCGCTGGTTGCATCTGCATGCGTTCGCGAAGGTCCTCGCGACGAAAATACTTGTTCCCCTGAATTACAAGTTCGAGAAACTTGTGCCGTTCGTTGCGATCTACGTGGAAAACGATATTGCGGCGGCCATTGGGTTCGTCATGCTCGTCAAAAGTAACGGCTGCATCAAAGTAACCCTTGGTCTGCAGGTAGTCGCGAATGTTATGCGCTCCTTCGTTGAGAAGGTCCTGGTCTACCGCATTTTCCTCGTAAATAGGAACCAGTTTCTTAATCACGCCCCTCCGCAGTTTGGCGCCATCTACTCTAACGTCCACCACCGGACCGCGAACGATGTCGAAGGTGTAATCCACGGTGTTGGTCTGAGGGCGGTAGATGCGCTCCGTAAGCGTCACTTGCGCTTCCAGCCGCTGGTTTTTCTGGAACCGCTTGCGAAGGCGCTGGAGAGCGCGGGTGAGGTTGGCGGCCGATACGCGGTCCCCTGGTTCGAGATCTGCGTCTTCGAGCACCTCATATTGGGGCACACCGGGGGCGCCAGTGATGTTGATGGAGCCAATGTGGGCGCGCCTGCCTTTTTCCACTGTAAACAGGACCTTCATCTGCTGATTTTGCGAATCCTGCTCATACGAGGGCTGGATACTAGCCTGGTAGTAACCGCTCTCCTGCAATACCCGCTGCATTCCTTCAATGGCACCTTTAATTTTTTCATCGCTAAACTGCTCGCCTAGGGCCAGCTTGCTTGCATTCACCAACTGATTTTCGGTTGGCGGAGCGGGTGCGCCCTGCACCTGAATAGATCCAAAGAAAAGGTTTTCACGAGCGGAGAACGTCAGGACCACTTCGCCGGTAGCATTCTTCTGGGCTTCGACCTCGATTTCGGCGAAACGGCCGGTATCGTAGAGAGCTTGAACAGACTCACGGACCTTGTACTTATCCAGCGGCTGATTCACCTGCTGCGCCAGCATCGGTTTGAGCCATTCCGGGTGTTCCACGGAGGTGCTGTTGATTTGGATGGCAGCGACTCTAAGCCCCTGCAACTCATTCAGACCAGACGCCAACGCTGATGGGGAAGCCGGCGGCGCTTGAACCTGCTCTGGATTGCCAGAGCCGGCCGTTTGCGCTGCGCAAATACCCAGACCCAGCACAAAGGCCAGGAACACTGGTCGGAAACGCGGCAATCGCCCTCTCAGATTGTATGGAATGCTTTCGCTTGCTTTGATGGCAGCAGCTCGCACCTTTGTTGCACCTTCCGGCGTGCAGTGCAGTCCCCTGGGGCTTGAACACCGATTGTGCCGCCAATACCTATAATAAACAGGCAAATGATTTTCGAGGACCGATATTCGCGGCAGGTACTCTTTTCTCCAATCGGCGCTGCGGGGCAGCAGAAACTGTCCGCAGCCAGGGTGGCAGTAGTGGGGTGCGGGGCCACTGGAACCTGCGTAGTCTCTCTTCTGGCACGGGCAGGAGTTGGGAACTTAAAGATTATTGACCGGGATTATGTTGAGCCGAGCAATCTCCAGCGCCAGAGCTTATTTGACGAAGCCGATGCCGCCGAATCGCTACCAAAGGCTGCTGCTGCTGCGAAGAAGATTGCAGCATTTAATTCAGAGATCAGCGTAGCTGCTGAAGTCCAGGATCTGACCCCGAGCAACGTCCAGGAGCTTCTGGGAGATTCAGAACTGATCCTCGATGCCACTGATAACTTTGAAACTCGCTATCTCATCAACGACTTTGCGGTGAGCTCGGGCAAACCCTGGATCTACGCCGCGGCTGTGGGGGCTTACGCGCTCACCATGAATATTATTCCCGGAGACACGGCCTGCTTGTCCTGCCTCTTTCCCGCGCCTCCGGCGGGCATGCTCGAGACCTGCGATACGGCGGGCATCCTGAACTCGGCGACGCATTGGGTGGCATCGGTTCAGGCGGCTGAAGCCCTGAAGTTTCTGGTTGGATCGCGTGACAAGGTGCGCCGAACGTTGCTCTCGCGCGATCTTTGGAACAATCAGCAGGCTGAGATCGGCGCGGCGAAGCCCAGACCTGACTGCCGGACCTGCGTCAAGCGTGAATTCGTCTTTCTGGCAGGCGAACGGCTGCCCCAGATCACCCTCTGCGGCCGAAACTCCGTTCAGATCCATGAACAGAACCGCCCGATCAGCTTCCCGGAGATGACAATCCGCCTCCAGCAGCATGGCACGGTAAAGCACAACGACTTCGTCCTGAAGTTCTGGCGGGACTCCTACGAGATGACGCTCTTTCCCGATGGACGCGCCATCATCAAAGGCACGTCTGACCCGGCCATTGCGCGCAGCCTTTATGCGCGATACGTGGGCAGCTAGCCTTGTCAGCCTCGCAGCACTAATACTTAGTCCCCTGGCATCCCCTGTTTACTCAGCGGTAATCAAAGTTTCTGAGTAGTCGCAGGGGTGTTCTATGTTCCGCAGAGCTTTGCTGGTTACCGTAATTTCAGTTTCGCTGGCCGCGATGAGCCAGGCCCAGGGCGCCAAAGGAGGCGCTAGTTCCAGTGGCAGCACAGGAACGGCAGGCGCAACACCCAGTGCTCCGGGCGCCGTTGCGAATCCTGGTGTTCCCATGACTCAGGGCGCTGTAGGAGGTCTTGCCGGACAGGCAGGCGCAGGGCCCGCAACTGTCCCAAGCGCGAACCAAGTTGGTGCCCCAACGGTGCCGGAGACCATCTCTGGTCCCGCAGGAACCACCGGCACCACCCAAGGCAATCCCAGCGCCGTGAACAACACTGGCACAATCACAAACGGCGTCGTGGGCGGGTTTGCGGGTGGCGTGCTTGCAACACCGACTGCCGATTTTGCCGCTCCTCAACCAACCGCCGGAATCTCGCTGGCCAATCGCAGCGGAATCAGCACGAGCACACCGGTGGAGACCGGAGTCCAAACGACGCTTCCGCCTTCGACCCTGATATATACCAATGTTGAGCCGGTGAATCCGGGCATGGTCAACACCAATCCGAGTACGGCCGGCGGACCAGTCTATGACTTCGGCCCGTCATACTACGGAGGCGCAGCTTCAGTCAGCGCTGCCCCATCGATCACCGCAGCAGTCAGTTTGGGAGAAGTTGCAACCAAAATAAAAGGTCAGCGACAGGGACAGAACGTTCGCACCTATACCAACGCTGATGTCCAGCGGATGAATGAGAATATGAGTTTGCAGGGGGTGAACGTGAATGCGCGCCTTCAGCAGCAGGGCACGCCAGCGGAGCCTTCGACCACTCAGGCCGGAAGCGCTCCACAACCACTTCAGAACCAGCAACCACAGCTTACGGCCAGCGCTCGTCCATCGCCCGCGGTCCGCGAACCGCAGACGCAGAGCGCTCCTCCTGCTTCAGCCACAACATCGGGCAGCGAACCGGCTCAGGAGAGCAGCGCAACTACCCCCCAAGTGAACCAGCCCAAGCCGGGCAGCCAGGGCGAGCAGCAATCGAGCCGGCAGCTTCCAGCCACATCCACGCTGCTACCGTTACTGGGGATCATCGGACTGGCCAGCGGCGGAATTGGCCTGGTTTTCAGGAAATATCGCAAATAGGCCGGAACTGATTCGCACTCACTAGAACACGCCTCGAGAAGACGCCTCGCAAGAGGCGTTTTCTTTTTGTCCTAGCGTCGGCTTCTGCTATCTTCCACTTTTCACCTTGAAAAGGAGTATGACGGGCACTTTGGAAACTCCTGCAACGGAAAAATCTCAACTGCAGCGCGTAATGGGCTTCTGGGACGTGCTGCTGTTCAACATCGCAGCCGTGCTTGGACCCCGCTGGATCGCGGCCGCGGCACACAATGGCACGTCTTCCATCAGCCTTTGGGTCCTGGCGGCAGTGCTGTTTTTCCTGCCTACAGCGCTCATCATTATCGAACTTTCCACGCGCTATCCCTCCGAAGGCGGACTGTACGTGTGGAGCAAGGAAGCGTTCGGCGACTTCCATGGCTTTGTGGCCGGCTGGGCGTACTGGATTTATACATTCTTTTATTTTCCGGGACTGCTGACGGCAAGCGTTGCTATGTCTGTATTTATTGGTGGTCCGAAGTGGGGATATCTGGCGAACAACCAGCATTATCTGCTGTGGGCGTCGCTGGGACTGCTTGCCGTGGCGGTGGTGTTGAATATCATCGGACTCGACATCGGGAAATGGCTGCAAAATGCCGGCGGAGTGGCCACTTATGTTCCTCTACTCATGCTCGTGGGCATGGCTTGGTATTTAGGCGCGCACCGGGGCGGCGCAACCCATTTGGACTGGAAGAACTCATTGCCTCACTGGGATTGGGATACGGTAAACTTCTGGTCGAATATCGCCTTTGCGTTCACCGGCATGGAACTAGTTTGTGCGATGAGCGAAGAAGTTCGTGAGCCGCGCAAGACCTTTCCGCGCGCCATTTACGCTTCCGCAGCCCTTATTGCTGTCATTTATATCGTAGCCACCATCGCCCTGCTTGGGCTGTTGCCCGCAGGGAAGGTGGATGTACGCAACGGAGTTTTTCAAGCTATCAGCGGCGGTTCCGCGCTGCTCGGTATCGCGTGGTTTGGTGTAATCGCGGCGCTACTGGTGACCGTGGGCAACGCGGGAGGCGTGGGGGCTACCGTGGCCGGCGTGGCCAGAGTCCCTTTTGTCGCCGGCATTGACCGTTATCTGCCTGCATTTTTCGGCAAGATTCACCCGCGATGGAAGACGCCCTGGATCTCCATCTTGATTCAGGCTGGAATTTCCGGCGCCATTCTCGTGTTGACACAGATGGGGATCAAGTCAGTGATCGGCGCCTATCAGTTCCTGGTCTCAATGTCGGTGATTCTTTATTTCATTCCGTTCCTCTATATGTACGCGGCCGCGATCAAGCTGGCTTATCGAGCAGACCGGGCATCGCCCGGCGCCGTGCTGGTGCCCGGTGGCAAAGTGGGAGTGTGGTTGGTGGGGCTGCTGGGATTTGTGATCACTGCAGGGTCCATGGCCCTTGCAGGAGTACCTCCCGGAGAGGAGCCGGACAAGCTGAAGTTTGTCGCCCTGCTGATCCTCTCAACAGTAGGATTCATTGGCGTGGGATTGATTCTTTATTGGCGAGGAGCAAGAAGCAAGCAGGCACAACCGGCGGATAGCTGAACCTATCTGCCGGTCGCAAATGTCACGATCTTATGCGGCGCTTTCGTCCGTATCGGTTTCAACGTCTTCATCAGCGGATTCGGTTTCCGCCACAGCATCAACGTGCTCTTCTGATTGAGGCCTCGATTTGCTGAGATCGGTATCTGCCTCTTCGCTGGTTCCGGAAGGCGAGCTGATTTCTTCAGAGCTGTCCGTGACGTTTTGGGGTGGGGCCAGATTTTCGGCTTGATTCCCTGCGCTCTGCTGGTCTCCGGTTTTCTGGCCGGAGAAACGTCCTTTGAGCTTTTCCAGTTCTTCCTTGCTTTTTTCAACTCCCTTATTGACGAGATCCTGCTTGAGATTGCTGAAATCCATCCATCCACCTCCTATGGTGCTGGCGGATTTAGATGCCACACTTGAGTAGAGCAGAAAGGGATTCGCGCCTTAACCTTAAGGTTACGAGGGCCTTCAATTAGCATTTCTAACATTTCTCTAATCCAGGCATAATCCGGTTGCGGCAGAGTTCTTATGTGGTTCGGCGAGATTCGTGAGCGCCGGGCCAACATCACAGTCGAGTTGACGAGGAGTTTGGAGGATTCATGTTTGAAGGCATTATGCAGCCCATGCACCTGCTGGTGATTTTGATTATTGCTCTATTGTTCTTCGGGCCAGGCAAACTGGCCGATCTGGGCAAAGGCTTGGGCGATGGCATACGGCAGTTTAAGGGCGCATTGAAGGAAGAATCTGGCGCCAACGAATCGAAATAATACGGCTCACCCCAGGTATCCCTCCCCCTCGGGATTTGCATAGAACCCAATGCCTCCTGAAATGGGTCCCCGACTGACCATCGGGGACCATCGGGGACCACCGAGGGCCTTTCTATCGCGAGATCGGGACATCGGGGGGTGGATCTGTTGGATCGGGATCCAGATGTGCGAAGGAGATCTATCAACTCTTCTTTGCGGCTTCGCCCTGCTGCGGATACTCGTATACGCCTTTCCCAGCCTTTCTGCCCAGACGTCCAGCTTTCACATATTGCACCAGCAGCGGCGCAGGACGAAACTTTTCTCCCAGAGATTTGTGCAGGTATTCAAGGATGTGCAACCGCGTATCCAGTCCCACCAAATCCACAAGTTCAAACGGGCCCATGGGATGGTTCAGTCCCAGCTTGAGGGCTTTGTCAATGTCAGAAGCTGAAGCGATTCCTTCCTGAAGCATGTAGAACGCTTCGTTTCCGATCATGGCATTAATGCGGCTGGTGATGAATCCTGGGGCTTCTCGCACAGCAACAACTTCCTTACCCATGCGGCGCCCGACTTCGACGCAGGCCGTCAAAGTCTCATCATCGGTTTCCAGCGCGCGGACGACCTCCAGCAGCTTCATCTTGTGCACAGGATTAAAGAAGTGCATGCCGAGAATCTTGGGAGCGCGATAGGTCACAGATGCAATCTCGGTGACGCTGAGCGACGAAGTATTAGAGGCAAGGATGGTGTGCGGTTTGCAGATTTTGTCGAGCAGAGTAAAGATTTCGATCTTTGACTCCATTTCTTCCGGCACGGCTTCTATTACTAAATCGGCATCACGGGCAGCCTCTTCGACCGTGCTAGCGTATTCCAGGCGTTGGAAGGCAGCGGTTGCGTCCTGCTGGGAGACTTTGCCCAGTTCAACCGCCTTATCCAGGTTGCCGCGGATTTCGTCTCCTGCGCGGCGAAGGCTGGCAGGAAGAATGTCTTCCAGGATGGTGCGATAGCCGCCAAGCGCCGCGACATGAGCAATCCCGCGCCCCATAATGCCCGCGCCGATGACTGCGACTGTACGGATTTCGCTCATGAGAGGTCCGTTATTTCTCCAGGGCGTCGAGCATTTTCATGTAGTTGGGATCGGCCTTGCGCATGTACTCGGCGAGCCGTTTCTTCTCTTCATCGGTCATCGTCAGGAAGCCCGCCTGAATGCGGCGCAGCGTGGCGGCAATATCATCAACGTAGTTCATCATCCGGATCAGTTCACCAGTTACTGGCATGCTTGCTCTTGCTCCTTTGCACAAACTTTTATTGTCAGACCTCGCCGCCGATTAGTAAAGCCGGGACTCCTGTGCCCGCGTGAATAGCTCTTTTGGCATCTAAAAACCAGCGAGTTCCACCTCGCGGTTGCCGTCCCACATGAGAGCGAACCCGTCCGTACTTACCCCAGAATCGAGTGGCATTTCCGAGTGTCTGGACCGCTTGGCGGCACAGAAGCGAAGCATCCGTCCGAGTTCCACTTACCGCCTTCAGTTTAATGCGGGCTTTCGGTTTGAGGATGCGCGGCGGCTCGCAGGTTATCTGCACGCCTTGGGGATCTCCCATGTCTATTCGTCACCGGTGTTGAAGGCCCGCCAGGGAAGCGTTCACGGCTACGACATTACGGACCACAACCAACTGAACCCGGAGATAGGAAGTTATCAAGAACTGCAATCTCTGGTGCGAGAGCTGCGCTACTACGGCATGGGGCAGGTGCTCGATATTGTCCCCAACCACATGGGCATCGGGTTCGGCGCTAACCCGTGGTGGTCCGACGTCCTGGCCAACGGCCGCGCCTCAGAGTTTGCCGATTTCTTTGATCTCGATTGGGACCCGCTCAAGCCGGAACTGCACAACAAACTGCTGATCCCAATTCTTGGCGACCAATACGGCGCGGAACTGGAGCGGGCCCGCATCGGCCTTGTGCTCAACCATGGCCGTTTTCACGTGGAGTATTACGACAAGGTACTGCCGGTTGATCCGCAAACGATTCCCATGATCTTTGAACCGGTCGTGAACGGGGACCGCAATCAGCAACTGCGAAATTTGTTATCCGGGTTGAAGAACCTTCCAGCACACAGTACCACCGATGGCGAACAGGTGCGGCAGCGCCGGCGTGCTATCGCGCCCCTGACAGAGTCGCTGCGCAATCTCATCAACAACGATCCGGAAGTTGCCGCAGTGGCACAGAATGCGGTGGAACAATGCAATGGCCGTCCTGGAGAGCCGCGCAGTTTTGACTGCCTCCACCGGCTGTTGGAAGCGCAGGTATATCGGTTGGCACATTGGCGCGTCTCCGGCGAAGAGATCAACTACCGGCGCTTTTTTGACATCAACGATCTGATCGGGTTGCGCATGGAAAATCCGCACGTGTTCGCGGCCACGCACCACCTGCTGCGGCGGTTGCTGGCCGATGACATGATCCAGGGCGTACGGATTGACCACTGTGATGGCCTGCTGAACCCGAGGCAATACCTTGTCCGGCTTCAGATGCTCTATGCCGCCAGCCAGTGCTCCGGAGCCGACCCCAGGTTGCCGCTCGCAGAAAACGGAATCGAGCAGGAGGTCCAGCAAGTATTCGGGCAGCACGATTGGATGAGCGAGGGCGCACCGCTCTACACCGTGGTTGAGAAGATCCTGGAGCCGGGCGAGGAACTGCGCACAGAATGGCCGGTGGACGGGACCTCAGGCTACGACTTCACTTCTCAGGTCAACAACGTTTTTATTCAGCGCCGCAATGAGAAGGCCTTTACCAACATCTATCATCGCTTTACCGGCGCCTCACAGGACGTGGATGCCCTCATCTACAACAGCAAAAAGCTCATCATGCACGCGTCGCTGGCCAGCGAAGTCAACGTGCTAGCCCACATTCTTGACGAACTTTCCATTTCCGACCGGTTTGCCCGCGACTTTACACGCAAGACACTGCGGGATGTGATTCGCGAGACGATTGCGTGCTTTCCCGTATATCGCACGTATATTGACGAGCGTGGCGAGATCAGCGAGCGCGATGAGGCTTACATCAGCCAGGCGATTGTTCGCGCCAAACGCCTCAATCCGGACAAGGCCCCAGCGAGTTTTGATTTCCTGCGCGACATCCTGCTGTTACGCCGCAAAGATGGGGAGGACCATTCCGAACTCTACCGCCGTAAGCTCTATTTCACCTTGAAGTTTCAGCAGCTCACTGGGCCGGTGATGGCCAAAGGTCTCGAAGACACGGCCTGCTATGTATACAACCGTTTTGTCTCCGTGAACGAGGTGGGAGGCTCGCCCAAGCAGTTTGGGATTTCCGGCGATGAGTTCCATCAAGCGAACCTCCAGCGGGCGGAGCATTGGCCGTTCTCCATGCTGGCTACTTCTACTCATGACACCAAGCGAAGTGAAGATGTGCGCGCGCGTCTTAATGTGCTGTCCGAAATGCCCAAGCTGTGGAGCGGCCAGGTGTTCCGCTGGCGCAAAGCGAACCGTTCGCGCAAGCGTTTGCTAGCGGATGGGCGCAGTGTGCCCAGTTTGAATGAAGAGTATTTGCTCTATCAGACGCTTGTCGGCACGTGGCCGTTTGATTTGAGCTCTCCTGAAACGAGGCATGCGTATACAGAACGGATCAAGCAATATATGAACAAGGCCGTGCATGAGGCCAAAGTCAATCTGAGCTGGATCAACGATGACCCTGCTTACGTCGAAGCCTTAATGCACTTCGTCGAAAGAATCCTCACGCCGGGAACGCGCACCCGGCAGAACTCATTCCTGCAGCAGATTCAGGATTTCGCGCGTCCGGTGGCATTTTTCGGGGCCTTCAACTCATTGGCGCAGCGGCTGCTGATGATTACCTCGCCTGGTAATCCTGACATTTATCAGGGTACCGAGCTTTGGAATTTCAGCCTGGTTGATCCCGACAATCGCAGGCCGGTAGATTACGGCATCCGCCAGAAACTCTTAGCCGACCTGGACCGACGGGCAGAATCAGGCGATCTGATCTCCCTCTGTGCAGAGTTGCTTCAGGAATTTCAGGATGGCCGCATCAAGCTTTGGACCACCGTGCATACCCTTCGCTTTCGTCGCGATCGCCGCGAACTCTTCCAGTCAGGAAAATACACGCCGCTTCAGCCTTCCGGCGCCAAGCGCGAAAATCTGATCACGTTCGCTCGGGAACACAACGGGCAGGTCGCAATCGTAGCCGTTCCTC
>JAICYU010000126.1 GCA_025934025.1 Terriglobales bacterium | reverse complement strand
AGTACAGGGATGGAAAAATCCACATCGCCTCCGAAATCGGATGGATTCAGGTGAACGCGATTCTATCAGACCTTGGCTGCGTTCAAGATTGTGCCCTGCGAAGCCGGCAGCGGGTCCACTTGCAGCACCAGGTTCTCGATGTTTCTGACAATCACTTTTTCTCCGACATCAAGATTGCGTGAGCTGACCGCATCCCAGATCGCGCCGCGGAGCAGTACCTTGCCTCTGGGGATGAGCGGCGATTGCACGATGCCGGTTTCGCCGATCAGCCCCTGTTCGCCGGTGACCACCTTTTTGCGTTGCGCGCGTAGAGCAATCGTCATCAGGAAAACCGTGATGGCGCCCAGAGGAATGCTGATCGAGAGCGCAGTCACGAGTTTCACTCTCATCTGGGGAATCGGCCCGTCCACCAGCAGAAGGGAACCCAGCACCATCAAGACAATTCCGGCTATGGCGAGCGCACCGTGACTCTGGAACTTGGCTTCCAGCGCAAACAGAACGAAGGCGGAAAGAATCAACACCAGAGCGATGGAGCGAAACGGCAGCATGTTTAGCGCGTAGATCGCGAGCAGTACGGCGACAAAACCGACCACTCCGGGAATGACGGCCCCAGGATGATTGAACTCAAAGTAAATCGCCAGCATCCCAATGGCGAGCAGAAGGAGCGTGGTGTTGGGATTCATGAGCCCGGTAAGGATCTGCTCGCGAAGGGTCATCTCGTAAACACGCACGTGCGCTCCGGAAAGATGAAGCACAACTTTGGAGCCGTCAAAGCGCGTGATGGTCTTGCCATCGAGCTGATGGAACAGGTCGTCTTGATCTTTGGCGATGTAATCAATCAGGTGCTGCGAGAGAGCTTCATCGGCGCTGAAGGATTTTGATTGGAGAATGGCGCTTTCCGCCACTTCCACGTTGTGGCCGCGCTTGCCGGAGTAGGAACGCATCAGGGCAGCGGCATCATTTTCAATCTTCTGTTTCATTACGGGATCCATGGTTTGGCCGTCGCCGCGCACGGGATGAGAGGCGCCCGCGTTGGTTCCGGGCGCCATGGCGGCTACGTCGGCCGACTCCAGGATGAAGAATCCGGCGGAAGCAGCCCAGCCGCCGGAAGGCGTCACATAAACGATGACGGGCACCGGCGAGCTGAGAATGCTGTGGATGATGTCTCGGGTGGAGGTGTAGAGCCCGCCGGGAGTTTTTAAATCAATCAGCAGCGCTTCAGCGTGGTTGCGTTGCGCTTCCTGAATAGCGCGGTCAATATGCTCGGCAACAATGGGATGAATGGTATCGTCCACCACAATCTTCAGCACCTCATGCGAATCATTGGCGGCCCGGCAAAGGGCAACGCAGGCCAGCAGTAGAACGATTTTCAATGAGATCCGTGATGACAGCCGCATAGGTATACCTCTCTAGTGTGATGGCTGGGACTGCCGGGCGGCAAGATCGTGCTTGAGCGATGCCGCGGCCGCATTCTCAGGATCGAGCGCCAACGCGTGTTCCAGGTTCTGCTCGGCCGATGCAGAATTGTTATCCACCAGGTCCAGCCGCGCGAGCACCAGATATGCTTCGGGTGAAGGCTTCAATCGCAACGCAGCGCGGGCTTCGGTGCGGGCTTCGGCATTGTCCTGTTCGGATTCAAGTGCGCGGGCCAGCCCGGCGTGAGCTGCGGCGTTTTGCGGATCAAGCAATACGGCCTCGCGAAACTGCTTTTCCGCTTCGCCGGCTACGCCCTTCTCCAGCAGCTCTTGTCCGCGCTGGACGTGATAAGCCGCATGCTCTGCCGGAGGAGCTTGTTGCAGACGCGCCTCGCCGGCGTTCTCAATCTCCAGCGCAAGCTGGCGGAAGCTGGATTCATCGTAGTTGCGTTTGATGCGCTCGAGCGGAAGATGCGCCGGCTGCGTACCGGAAACAAGCGCATCCAGCAGGTTGCGGGCTTCGGGATCAGGGCCAAGAGCCAGTGCCGCGCGCAACTCACGCGCGGCAATTTCTTTTTCGTTTTCGCGAAGGAGTTCCACTGCGAGATTAAAGTGGTAGTCAGGATCACTGGGATCAATTTCCACCGTGCGCTCAAAATAGTTGCGAGCTTCGCGGTCGCCGAGGCGCGCAGCAGCAACGCCCAGATTGTTGTAAACCTCAGTCAACGGCAGGCGGCTGGCCAGGCTGCGGAACGCAGCTTCAGACTTTTGCATCTGGCCGAGATAGAACTGCGAGAGCCCAAGGTAAAATTCCGCTTCGTTCGCGGCAGCGTCATGGTTGGGGACCTTGGCCAGCCAGGTAACGGCGGAAGCATAATCGCGCAGCCGGTAGTAAGCTTCACCCAACTGGAGCATGACTGATGCATCTTGCGCGTCCAGGGCGGCTGCCTGTTTCAGATATTTGATCTTCTCCTGATCGCTGGAGGCGGACATGCCGCGCACATATTGTTCCAGCGCGTCCAGCCGAATGGGAGGAAACTGGGTGACAAACTGAGTCTTTTGAGAAGCAGGCGTTAGCTTCAGTTGCTCCAGCACGTCCCACGCGAGCGCTGTCTGAATGTTGATGAGGTCAGTGAGTGGTCCAGCTTCGGTAATCTCAGGGCTGAGCCGCAGACGCGCCATATCTATGACGTGTGCGTGCGCGGTCAAATCTTTGCCGTCATAACTGAAGTTGCCGACCAACACAAAATCCGCATCCATGGCCTGGGCGATTTCATAAACGGTGGCGCGTGAAGGCCGCGCGGATGCCGGCACGCCCAGATGGTCGAAAGCGCTGAGCCGGTCTTCGCGAGTCAAAACAAAGAGTGGCGAGCGGCTGAACCTGCTGCTCAGGACTTCGGGAAACGCTTCGCTGATCCAATCGAGTCCGGGCGCGGTGGAGTGGTTTTCAAAGGGAAGGACCAGCAGCATCTGGCTGGGCCCGGGCTGGTCATTCTGCTGAACGGCGCAGGCAAGAACTGAAGAGGCGGCCAGAAACAGCAGGACAGACAAAATCGTGGATGATCTGCTCAACGTAAGGAGATTATAGGCCTGTTGCAAGGCGCGGAGAATCAGGCATTAAGCTCAACAACCCAAGGTTGCCATGGCGCCTGCTTCCCGCCGGGCTTCGCATTTTTGTATGATGGAGGTGTTTCATTCGAGGAGATTGGCCGTGAAAAGATCCGCTCTTCTATTTGCTTCACTGATGTTGATCTCTCTGTTGGGCTGTTCCGGGACCAACAAGGACATAGCGGTTCAGCCGGCGGGCAGCATTCCGCTGGAGCCGACTGAGGCCGCAGGCGCGAACGGAGCTAAAGGAAATGTGGCTCCGGTGGAAGCTCCCGGTGCTGACGCTCACGCCAGCGGCGGCACCACCCTGGCAGTCAGCACTCCGTACAATCAACCGAATGCGCCCGCGGTCGCTCAGAACCTGAACGCCGCGCCGTTCCTGGTTTCCACGGAATGGAAAGGATCTGCCTCGCAGCAGCCGCCTAGTCCTGGGCTCACCAGCCGGGCTGACGGAACAATGTTCGGCCCCGCCGACCAGCCTGCCGCTGGAATAGGGCCGGGGACCATGGGCGCAACCGAAGGGAACGGATTTCCCAGCAAGAGCATCCAGGGCGCAGGACGGAAATCCGGCGCAGGAGGAACTCCGCCCAGCGCGCAAAGCAACCAGGGCGCGATACCGAAATAAGAGAGCGCATCACTCGCGGAGCAGCGGGCGCGCTTGAAGCCGGATTAGAGCGTTTTAATTTCGTTCCAACTGTTTTCTAATTCCGCAAGCGTAGAACTTCATTAACTCGACTGATAAGGCGTGACGGGATTTCGCGGTTTCGGCCCGTCACGCTGAATTTTTTGGACGAAAGCACTCAGCAATCAGCAATCAGCCATCAGCCCCGGAAGCCAATTGTCAAAAGTGCGAAAAATTGCCAAGAAATCCAAAGTGAAGGAAGCTGCTTAACCTTTGCTGTTCAATTTGGATTCTTTGGCAATTTCGGCGATTCCGGCGATCTTCCTCGGGGCTGAGTGCTGCTTCAGCAAATCCGACCAGAATTGCTTCACCAAGCCATTGACGCTAGAATCAGTGGGTCCACCGAGGGCGGGAGTAATTCAGTGGTAGAATGCCAGCTTCCCAAGCTGGACGTCGCGGGTTCGATCCCCGTCTCCCGCTCCATCAATCAATCCAGCGTTGAATTGCGAACCGCCGCTTTTAACATAAGCTGCTGATCCAAAACAGGGATCCTGCTGGGTAAAAAATGCATGACCAGAGCTGCGAGGTCAAATATCGCAGGCAAGCCGCACAATCTCCTAAGTGGTGTACTATTAACCAGATATAGACATCCGGCGCGAATGACGCCAATGGCAACTCAGTTGCTTTACTTAGACGCGGAGTTACTTTGAGCGGCCAACCTGCGCCGCGTGGGTTTATGAAGGAGCGTCCCCCAATGATGGTGAAATCAAGCCTTTTGGTTCTGTTGGCCGGTGCAAGCGTGATGTTCAGTTCCGGCTGCTCGAGTAAGAATTATGTGCGCCAGCAGACCCAGCCGATTATTGACAAAACCAACCAGCTCGACGATCTGACGGCAAAGAACAACCGCGACATTCGCGACGTTGATGCGCGCGCCCAGCAGGGCATTCAGGGCGTCAACACCAAGGCCGGCGAAGCCGACCAAAAAGCGGTCGCTGCACGTGATCGTGCAGACCAGGCTGGAACCCTGGCGACACAGGCAAACAATCGCATCACCAGCCTGACCAATCAGGTCGCGAACCTGGACAACTATCGTCCGGTGCTTGAAACCAGCGTCCATTTCGCTTTTAACAAGGCTGATTTGACCGGGAAAGCAAAGTCCGCGCTGGACCAGTTGGTGGCTGAGATCCCGAATACCAAGGGATATCTGGTAGTGGTGGAAGGCGATACTGATGCTATCGGCTCAGAGAATTACAACTACAAGTTGAGCGAGCGCCGCGCTGATTCCGTGGTGCAGTACCTCTCAGAAAACAACGTTCCTGCTCACAAGATTTTCATCATCGGTCTGGGCAAGGACAAGTTCGTGGCCGACAACAAAACGTCGGAAGGCCGCGCCAAGAACCGCCGTGTTGACGTCCGGCTGATGTCCAATACGCAACAGGAAGCTCCGACTTCTGCGCAGAGTACCGCTCCCAACCCGAGCCGGTAGTCTCTCCTCCCCCGGGACACTTGCGCAGACTCAAAGGCCGCCAGGTAATGCTGGCGGCCTTTGACTTGCCCGCGACAAAGCCGAACCCCTCTCTGCGGGCAGGAGTGCTCGCGTTCCACCGAGAAATTCCCTGAAATTCCTTGCAGCGTCAAAGAGGGCACGATGGACAGCAATTGAATGCCGGGCCAGTTAAAATGTCCCTATGGACCCGATTCGCGGTTTATACCTCGTCTTTATAGCACTGTTTTGTCTGTCGCTGGCCGGCTCGGTTGCAGCTCAGGAAAGTCAGGACAACCAGCCTCACATCCAACCGCGTGTTGATCCGAACGCGCCAGCCAGGAAACAGCCTCGTGCGCAGCCGACGCCCGAAGCGGCGAAGCCTGAGTCTGCCGAGCCGCAGAATCCTCCGATAGACGAAACGGACCTGCCGGAGCAGGGCGACAGCTCCAGCCTGGATTCGCAAATTGATTTGAATGTGCATCCGCACGATGCGGCGGGAACACGCGTGCGCGAAGACGCGGAATCTCTTCCCTATGATCCGCACCGCGCAGAGAAGGACCTGGAAGTCGGCAATTACTATTTGAAGCTGAAGAATTACCGCGCCGCGCTGGAGCGCTTCCATGACGCTCTGCTTTATAAGCCGGGAGACGCTGAAGCCACCTACGGGTTGGCGGTAACGCAGGAGCGGCTTGAACTGTTGAGCCAGGCTTACAAGAGCTACAGCCGGTATCTTGAAATACTTCCCAATGGCCCTCGAGCGAGCGAAGCCAAAACGGCTGTGGAACGGCTCGAGCCCAGGACTGGAAGAATTAACATCTCTGCCCCAGACACAGCGCAGCAGGCCAGGCTTGAGATGCAGCAAGGCGAAAGTTTTCTGGCCCAGAACGACTTTGACGCGGCGCGCATTCGTTTCGAGGATGCCATGCGCCTGACCCCGGAATCTCCGGAAGTTTATTTCCGGCTGGCGCAGAGTTTGCAGGGACTGGAGCGGCTGGATCCTGCGCGCCAGTTCTATAAGAAGTATCTGGAAATGCAGCCGGCCGGACCGTTTGCCGCGGATGCCAGGCGCTCCATCGGACAGATCACGGCGGTCCTGGGCAAGTAGTTGCGTGTCAATAAGAGGCGCTATTCAGCGATGGTGGTGATCGCAGCGGAGGCGGCCTGCTCACCGCTGACCACGGCAGCGCGTTGAATCCGCAGCTTGCCGCTTTCGAAGACCTTCGTCATCGCCGCCACAACATGCGGATCGAACTTGGTTGCGGCCAGAGAATTGATGATCCGGATCACGTACTCGGGATCCATGGCTGCCTGATAAGGACGGTTGGTGGTCATGGCGTCAAAGGTGTCTGCCACCATGATCACGCGCGGCATCAAGGGAAGCTGATCGCCTTTCAAGCCGTGCGGATATCCGCGCCCATCGAGCGATTCATGGTGCAGCTCGATTCCGGGAAGCATGTCGCGCAGCATCTCAACCGGGCGCAGAATCGCGGCGCCTTTGGTGGTGTGCGTTTTCATGATCTCAAACTCTTCCGGCGTCAGCGCGCCGGGCTTCTTGAGAATGCGGTCTTCAATTCCTATTTTTCCCACGTCGTGCAGCAGGGCCGAGATGCGGATCTTCTCAATGTCTTCCTCGGTCAGCCCCATCTCCTTGGCGATCAGCACCGAATAGCGGGTCACGCGGTCAGAATGGCCTCGGGTGTAGGGGTCCTTTTCGTCAACCGCCCCGGCCAGCATCTGGATAGAACTGAGGAAGAGCGTGTGGTTCTCTTCCGCCTTCTTCTTGATGTCCTCGACGTACTTTTCCAAGTCGTCGGTCATGCTGTTGAAGGTCTGCGCCAGTTCGCCAAGTTCGGTGCGGCTGTGCAGGCGCACGCGCTGTGAGAAGTCGCCGCCGGCAATGGCGCGGCTGGATTGCGTGAGGACGTGCAGCGGCGTGGTGAGCCGGCGCGCAGCCCAGATTCCAATCAAGATGCTGAAGGCAATCGCGATCAGCGCAAAACGGATCGCGTCGTGCTGCATATCAACAATTTCAATGTAGGCGTCCTGCTGCGGCTTTTGCGCCATCACCGCCCAGCCAAGTCCGGGAACAGTGTCATAGGTGCCCAGCATGGGCACACGAGTTTTGCCTGACTGGACGGTGTATTCTTCCGTGACCGTCATGCGCAGGCGCGCGGTTTCCTCGACAAAGCTCTTGACCAGCTCGTTGGAAGTCATGTCCTGGCCGGTGGCGTATTGCGCGTTGGAGGAGGCCACCAGGCGGCCGGAACGATCTACCACAAATGTATCCAGGCCCTCGCGGTCGCGCGCTTCCTGAAGCTTCTTGACGATGTAGTTCAGGTCCACCACCAGCTCTAAAGCGCCCTGCACCTGCTGTGAGCTGTCTTCCACGAATTTGCTGATCACCATCAGCGTGCGGGTCTGCCGTCCCGAGCCCACGGTGATCGCCTCGCCGTTATATTCCCGGCGGTCTTGTGCCGCGGCCAGACCCCGGTCCAGCTCTTTTTCCAGGAACGCGTCCGGCTCAATGGTTCCCACGGACATGTACTTGTTCTGCATGTTCACGAGGCGGGCATAAGAAACGTTGGAATCCGCGCTTCCAATGCTGTTTTGCAGAAGGTCTTTGATCGCTGTAGACTCCACCCGGGGACCGGTAAGGTTCCCCGCCGTCGTCGCCTGGATCGAATAAGCCAGGTCAGAAAGTTCAGAACGGATGTCACGCTCACGCTGGGCGATGGCCTCAGCAAGGTCACTGCTGACGCGATTTTGCAGCATTTTTTCACTGCGCTGGAGGCGCTCGCGATTGGTTTCCACGACCTTGGTAGCGTAGAAGTAGAGCGGCACCACCCCGACAGCGATCAACACCGCGAGAATCGCGTAGATGATCGGAACTTTGGATGGCAAAGGAAACTTCATAAGGCCGGATATCTCACCAGATTGTATTCTCATTCGCCTTAACTACCCCGGAAAAAATCTCCCGCAGTTACCGTTACGGAAGTAATTGCGTGGCGTCAGGAAAATCGAGGGCGCGAGCGAAATTCTAGGCCGGCATCCTTGGATGCGGTCCGTCATCACGGCTTGTCCGGCGATCCGGTCGAGTTAAGTCATTGCTCCTTTTGAGCCGGCCTATAGCTCCATCTTCGTAACTCAATCGCTAAGTGTTTCCGCTCAGAGTCCATCCGATATCCCTTAAGTTGCTGTTCTTGGTTGAGTCAGAGTAGATCGGTGGATACTCTCCAACCTGTCGCGGCCAACGCAACGCGGCGAAAGACAACAGGCCCCCAAAATCCCTAAAAAAGAGTTCAAAGATGCAGAACAAACTGAAAAACAGCTTGCTGGCAATTACATTCCTCGCGTTTGCCTCCGCAATGGGCGCAACCGCTTCGGCACAGAGCACACAATCCGCCATTCAGGCGATGTCCGGCTGGGCACATTGCGATCGTTGCGCCGGTGCAGGCGGAAACGGCCCTGCAGCTTCCACCACCATGGTTCGCGGCATCAAGAGCCCCTCCATGACCGGCGCGGCCAGCCAATTCACCATCTCCAGCGGCACTCCGTATTCCGACGTTCTTTGGTGGAAGCAACTGGGCGCGGCCAATAGCGCCAGCAATCTGCTCTACGATCTGTATTTTTACGTCAAGACCCCGCAGTACGCTCAGGCGCTTGAGTTCGACGCCAACCAGGCCAACGGAAGTCATCGCTGGATTTTCGGAACGCAGTGCAACATCGGCGCCGGCCACTGGGACATCTGGGCCAACGCCGCCGGCAAGTGGACCACCACCGGCATTCCGTGCTCCGCCCCCGCGGCCTACACCTGGCACCATCTGACGTGGGAATTTAAGCGCAATTCATCGCAAGTCACCTTCGTTGCCTTCACCTATGACGGCGTAAAGCACTACGTCAACCGCACCTACCCGGTGCATAGCTCCAGCGTGAATGAATTGAACGTCGCTTTCCAGATGGACCAGCGCTCCAACCATGCCACCTTCAGCACATGGCTCGATAACGTCAGCTTGAAATACTGGTAGCAGCTTTCTCTCCTGTTGGTACACTCCCGGGCCGCCCGCGCCCGGGAGTTTTCTTTTGCGGAGACCTGGAGATGTGACTGAAAGCAAGCGGGAACGGCCCCTCCTTTCAAGAAGTTCGAAGCAAGGAGGTCACGCGATCACGACGACGCCCGTGCCTATCTATCCATCGGTACCGATGATGATCGAGACGGGTGGCGAGAATTCCCGACTGCAAGAAACATCGTCTGCAGATTTGCGATCAGGACGTAATCGGTCCCCGAACTCAAGAGAGCCGGTGTTTGCTTTCATCTATTCGGCTGTTGATACAGTCCGACCACGTTGCCACCGGGATCGCAGAAGCGGGCGGTAATCTCAGGAGCGTCAGCGCCGATGGGCTGCACGATCTCGCCTCCGGCGGCTGTGAGGGCATCAACGGTCTTGGCCACGCTATCTACCATGATGTAAAAGAGCAGGCCCGGCTTTTCCGCCGGCGGACGCCCCGTGACCCAGGTGCCGCTCACCTGGCCAACGCCATCGTCAAAGGCAATTGCGCCATCGCCGCGGGCTGCTGCAGCATCTGTTGCAGCGCTGCATCCGTAACCGAATTCGAAAGAGCAGGCTGAGTAACCGTTTCGCTGCCGAGGAACGATCCGTGACCGATGGAGTGCCCGGGCACGTTGTATTCTGCGAGTTGGCTGATGAGTGCGCTGTCCACTACGAATTTGAAAAAGT
>JAICYU010000310.1 GCA_025934025.1 Terriglobales bacterium | reverse complement strand
CAAGGTCGTCGCTAAACTCTGCAAAATGCAAATGAGAAACGGGATCACGTTCCTCGAGGCGCGTGTAGATGCGTGACTCTTCTTCATACTGCCAACCGGAAAATTTCGTAAATAATAGGCCCTTCGCCGTCGCTTGGTTTGCGTTCTTAAAGCTCGGCCGCTTGTCAACATAATCGACGGGCCGCAAAAGCTCATCGCGAATATCAAACCCAAGCGCCATCCCCCGGTGTCGATCTCCATAGTGACTCCACAACAAAGGATTGTGCCAGGAGCGGCTAAAACACAGAAGACCATAGCGCTCTGACATTGTTCTCTTCCAATCGCGTAATCCCTTACGAAGCTGCTTATTCGGCTGCGAAACCGCCCAGAGCTCGAAAGGATCGTTGAGTGTCAAGGGCGGAGAAAAATTAGACCAGCAGGACGGAGTAAAACTAGACCAGAGCGAGTGCTTGAAGCTAACAGGGTTGAAGGAAGGGATGGCGTCTGAAGCGGAGGCCTGCGCTGCCTGAAAGGCAGCGCGGTTAGGCCGGAGCGGAAGACGCCATCCCTTGCGCGGAGCGACAGCGGGGCGGTTATGGGTTCGGTTCGGGGCCGCGCTTGCGTTTGCTCTGCTTGAGGCGGAAGCTCTCGCCGTTCATCTCCAGGATGTGGACATGGTGGGTGAGCCGGTCCAGCAGAGCGCCGGTGAGCCGTTCGGAACCGAGGATCTCTGTCCATTCTTGGAAGGGCAGATTGCTGGTCACCAGAGTGGACCCTCGTTCGTAGCGCTGACTGAAGACTTCAAACAGCAACTCCGCGCCGGTTTTCGACAACGGCACAAAGCCGAGTTCGTCCACGATCAGCAGTTCATAGCTGGCCATCAGCTTCTGAAAACGCAACAGACGTTTTTCGTCGCGCGCTTCGATCAGCTCATGGACCAGAGAGGCGGCCGTGGTGAAACGCACGCGGTGGCCGCGTTGGCAAGCAGCCAAGCCAAGAGCCAGGGCAATGTGCGTCTTGCCGGTACCACTATTCCCCAGCAGCAGAACATTCTCCCGGCGCGAGAGGAACTCGCAGCGGGCCAGCTCCAGCACCAGGGTTTTGTTCAGCTTGGGAATGGCTAGGAACTCGAAAGTGTCCAGGCTCTTGACCACCGGGAAGCGCGCCTGATGAATGCGGCGTTCAGTGGCCCGGCGCTCGCGGTCCAGCAGTTCCAGTTCCGTCAGACGCAGCAGGAAACGCGGATAATCCAGGCTCTCACTGGCACACTGCCGCGCCATCTTGTCATACTCGCGCAAGAAGGTGGGTAGCCGCAGCAGCTTCAGGTGATGTTCCAGCAGAACCTGGGGTGTATCGTTCGGAGCGGGAGCATTGGCAGCGCTCATGCCGGCACCTCCCCGAGCAGCGCCATGTAATCGCCGGGTTGCGTGGTGGCCACCTGCGGCAGGGGCAGATGGGGATACTGCATCAGGTCCAAACGCGGCGGCCGGTGCTCGATCCGGCACAGCAGCAGGTGTTTGACCGCATCGAGCGAAATCGTGCTCAGATGCAAGGCATCCCGGATGGCGTTAGTCACTTCCGTGACGGTGAAGGTTTCCAGCAGCCGCAGCACCTGTACGTACTCGCGTTTGCCGTGCTTGCCCAGCCGCGCTTCCAGCAGCCGGCGCAGATGCAAGAAACATTCGGGCAGTTCCCAGCCCGCCAGCGGAGCCGCCTGGTCCAGCGCGCGGATCTTCTCCTCCAGCAGCGCCAGATAGTGCAGCGGATGGAAGATCATGTCTTCCCGCTCGTAGCTCCTCCGGTGCCGCGCGATCACCTCGCTGCCGCAGGCAATCACCACTTCGTGCACGTAGCCTTTCACCAGCACTTCGCGATGCCCATAGGCGGTGGGCACCGAGTAGTCGTTGGCGCGGTAGCGCACCAGGGAGAGCGAGTTGACCTTGGCCGTGCGCTTTTCGCAGGCTTCATACGGCGTCGCCGGCAAGGGCAAGAACGCCGCATGATCATGCTCGAAGCGCTCGCCGATGGTTTCCTCATGTCCCCACACCCGCTGCTCCCGATGCTTCCGGCACTGCTCCAGCAGGCGCTGGTTTAGTTCTTCCCAACCACTGGCATGAGGAATGGGCACCAGAAAGTTCCGCCGCGCATAGCCCACCAGCCCTTCCGCGGCTCCCTTGTCATTGCCTTTGCCGGGCCGTCCAAAGCGTTCCTCGAACAGGTAGTGGCTCTGCAACTCGCAAAATGCCCGCGTCTTCTTCCGCTCTCCGTCTCCCAAAATCTTGGCCACTGCAATCTTGGTGTTGTCGTACAGAATGAACTTGGGCACGCCGCCGAAATACTCAAAAGCCTGCACATGGGCATCCTGAAACGCTTCCGTGGTTTCCGCCGGATACGCCCTCACGAAGCAGTCGTCGGAATGCGGCAGGTCCATCACCAAGTAGTGCGCCGTCTGTTCCACTCCGGCGATCACCACCTGGGCTTCGCCAAAGTCGGCTTGGGCTTCTCCCGGCGCGTGCGTCAGGGGAATGAACATCTCCTGCTTCCGCACTTTTTGCAGCCGCACGTAGTCCTTCACGATGGTGTAGCCACCCGTGTACCCGTGCTCGTCTCGCAACCGGTCGAAGATCCGCTTCGCCGTATGCCGTTGCTTTTTCTTCTTGGTTTGATCGTCCTGCAGAATGGCGTCGATCACGCCCAGCCATGGTCCCAGTTTGGGCTTCTTTACCGGCTGCTGCCGTTGGTAGCCCGGCGGCGCCGAGTAGCGCAGCATCTTGCGCACCGTCTCTCGCGCAATCCCAAACTCCTGAGCCACCTCGCGCTGGCTCTTTGCCTCTACGAATACCGCTCGTCGCACACGTCCATAGAGTTCCACTGAATACATTCCTCCGGTGTTTCACGATCCGGGCCGTTTCCTCAACAGCTATCGTGAAACTGAAATCCGGCGGAGTGGTCTAGTTTTCCTCCGCCGCATCACTCCGCTTTCGCGGCGTGACGCGGTCTATTTTTGCTCCGGCGTTTACATCAGGTCTGCTATCTGCCCGACCAGCCTGTTGAACTCAGATTTGCTGTTCAGGTTCCGCTTCAATTCAATCAGAACGCGCTCGGTGCTGATAAAACCATCCCATTCAACGCAGATGTCAGCAGTTGTGCCGAGGTGTCTGT
>JAICYU010000043.1 GCA_025934025.1 Terriglobales bacterium | reverse complement strand
CCCTTCGCTTTCGTCGCGATCGCCGCGAACTCTTCCAGTCAGGAAAATACACGCCGCTTCAGCCTTCCGGCGCCAAGCGCGAAAATCTGATCACGTTCGCTCGGGAACACAACGGGCAGGTCGCAATCGTAGCCGTTCCTCGGTTCAGCTACGAGTTGTCAGGAGGAACGCTCCGCGCGCCGCTCGGAGATATTTGGGACAGCACGGAGATTCCGGTACCGTCGCGCACGGCTGAGTTTCTGGAAAATGTGTTTACCGGAGAACGCGTGAGAGTCACGCCAAACCGGACGCTCCTATGCCGCGAAGTCTTCGCGCATTTCCCGGTTGCTCTTTTGTCCGCCATCTGAGAGCTTCGGCGAACGATCACTTACGTTAGACAGCGCTGCCAGCTTCTCTTCCAAATCTCGTTTGATCGCTCCTGGCTGAAAGCGCCAACCCCAGTTGCCGTCGCTGCGGGAAGGCGTGTTCATGCGGGCATCGCTGCCAAGGCCCAGCACGTCCTGAAGCGGAACGATCGCCATTCTTGCAACAGAAGAAAAGGCCGCGCGCACCATGGCCCAGTGCATACCATCTCTAGGATTGCCGAAGTATTCCAGCGCGTGCTGCTTTTCCTGCGGGCTGGCAGTAGCCCACCAGCCCGGAGTCGTGTCATTGTCGTGCGTGCCGGTGTAAACCACGCAGTTGGACTGGTAGCAGTGCGGCAAGTAAATATGAGCTCCGGGATCGCCGAAACCAAACTGCAAGACTTTCATTCCGGGGATTGCGAGACGCTCGCGCAGGGCATGCACTTCCGGCGTGATATAGCCGAGGTCCTCGGCAATAAAGGGAAGCTCGCCGACGCGTTCGCGCAGCACGCGAAACAGATCATCTTCCGGACCTTTCACCCATCGCCCGTGTACCGCAGTGGGCTCCGAAGCGGGGATTTCCCAGTAGCTTTCAAATGCGCGGAAGTGGTCCAGGCGTACGATGTCGCAAGTCTCCAGCGCCCACGTCATTCGGTGTACCCACCAGTCGTAGTTCTGGGCGCGGCAGGACTCCCAGCGATACAGAGGATTGCCCCAGCGCTGCCCGGTTTCGCTGAACGCATCGGGCGGGACTCCCGCGACGACGGTAGGCTGAAGATCTTCGCCGAGAAAGAAGATGCCAGGATTGCGCCAGACGTCGGCGCTATCGTAGTTGACGAAGATGGCCACATCGCCCACGATCTTGATGCCGCGCTGATGGCAGTAGGCGCGCAAGGAACGCCACTGTTCGAAGAAAGCGAACTGGATGGCCCGTTCCGCTTCCAGGTCGGCCTGATACTCCAGGCCAAACTGGTGCAATGTCCTGGCTTCGCGGCGGGCCAGCCCGGCTTCCCAGGAACTCCAACTCGCGCCCTTATACATTTGGCGCATTACGTCGAATAAAACGAAGTCTTCCAGCCACCACGCCTGATCGCGCTTAAACGCCTCGAAACGGCTGCGATCACCGGCCCGCCCTTCAAGGAAGTTCTGTGCCGCCTGACGCAACAGCGGCAGCTTGAATGCTTTGATCTCTTCAAAGTCAATGCGCGATTTGAATACCGGTTGACTCTTGAGCCGATCACTGCCGATCCAACCTCGCTCGGCGAGGCGCTCCAGGCTGATCAGCAGCGGATTGCCGGCAAATGCTGAGATGGCTGAGTAAGGCGAGTTTCCCAGACCGGGAGGCGACAGGGGCAGCACTTGCCACAGACCTAGCCCGGAGCGAGCCAAAAAGTCAGCAAAGTTGTATGCTTCCGGGCCGAGGTCGCCAATTCCTCCGCTCGATGACAGAGAAGTGGGATGCAGCAGGATGCCGGCAGACCGTTCGAACGGCATAGCAGTATGATGCAGCTTTAGCTTCGAGATCTCGTTACGTTGTCAATCTCCGCTTTGTTCAGCTTCAGCTTGCCCTCTTTTTCGAGGCGTGTGCGCAGATTGCCCATGAATAGCTGAACGGCCTGCTCCTTCTTCTGCTCTGAAAGCTGCTCGCGCAGTTGCTCGCTGGCTTTGGCGAACTCGTCACCACTGGCAGGCGGTTCCTGCTTCTCCGTAATCGAGATCACGGCTTCCTTCTGGCCGAGATTCAGCGGGCCGCTGATCTCTCCGGGCTTCATAGTGAAAGCCACATTCGCCGGGCCGGCCATGGAGCCGATGTCAGGAACCTGCGAACTGCGTCCCACCATATCGCTGGTTTTCACGGTCGCTCCTGCCTCTTTGGCCGCCTTGGCGAGATTGTGTTCGGCGTGAGCGCGATCCGCCAGTTCCTGGCCTTTCTTGCTCAGAAGCTCATTGGTGCGCTCATTTTTGAAGTCGTTGGTGACTTTATCTTTGATCGCCTCAAACGTAGGCGTCTGCGCCGGAATGATTTTGTTGACCTCAAAGATCACATAGCCGGTGTTGGTGTTCGAGGAATCAGGACCGGATTTCTCGTTGTCGGCGAAGATCTGATTCATCAACTCAGGCGCATTGCCCACTCCGGGCAGCGAATCAGAATGTGAAATCGGATTGCTTTGTACGACCTGCGCATTCACTGAAGCTGCTGCTTTGTCGAGGCCCTGCTTGCGCGCGATGTCTTCCGCCTGGTTCACTTCCTGCGTCAGCACCGTGCTGGCTTTTTCCTGCTTCACGATCGGCTCGATCTCAGCGCGAACATCAGAGAGCGGCTTCTCGTGCGCCTGCTCTTTTTCTTCCGTTTGAATAATGTGAAAACCGTAAGAGGTCTGCACCACATTACTGATCTGGCTCGGATTTTGCGCGAACGCGGTTTTTTCAAACTCGGGGACGGTCTGGCCCTTTACAATCCAACCCAGCTCGCCACCCTGCGCTGCGCTTCCCGGATCCTGGGAGTTCTTCTTGGCCAGCTCGGCAAAGTTTGCGCCAGACTTGATCTGCTTCAGCAGATCTTCAGCTTTCGCGCGCGCAGCGTCCACGGCCTTCTGGTCCACTTTGCCGTCAGGGCCGGGCGCTGGAGTCTTGATGAGAATGTGGCGAACCTTGGCGCGCTCCGGCACGCGGTATTGCTGCTGGTTCGCGCTGTAGTAGCGCTGCAGATCGGAGGGAGTAACGGTGACTTTGTTCTCCGCATCCTTTTCGTTGATAACGAAGTAGCGGACTACGCGCTTCTCCGGAATCGAGTTCTGGTAGCGGGCCTTGTTGGTCTCGTAATATGCCTTCAGCTCAGCGTCAGTGGGCTTGATCTGCTTCTGTACGTCATCACGGTTCAGAATGGCGTATTCGAACTTCACTTTCGTGTTCTGCTCTTGATAAGCCTGTTGCAGTTCCGCGGGGCTTACTGTGACACCTGCGCTGATGGTGCTGAGCAGCTTGCGCGTCAGCAGGCCATCGCGCATCTCGTTCTCGAACTCTTCCACGCTGGTGTTGTTTTCCCGCAGCAGCTCTTCATAGCGCTGCTGTCCAATCCAGTTTCCGCCGGGGAAAAAGACTTCCTTGTACTGGCCGTTGCGCAGTTCATCGCGGACTTCGTCGTCAGAGACGCGGAAGCCCATGCGCCGGGCTTCATAGCGCAACTCCGCACCTTGGATCAGTCGCTGAAGCACCTGCTGGGTGAGGAACGGCATCAGGGCTTCGGGATAGCGCTGGGCGCGCATCTGGGACTGCACAGCGCGGGTGACATCCTGCGTGAGAACGTCCTGACCGCCAACGGAGGCCACTACGCCTCCGCGGGTAACTCCGGTATCACCCATGAATCCGGGAATCAGGTAAGTGACCATGCTGGCGGTGAGCAGCAACAGAAATCCACCCAGCAAATATTTCGCGACTCTATTGCCGCTCTGCAGAAAACGAATCATGTAAGGAAATTCTCTCCAGGAAATTTAGCGGGACTTGTTCACTCCATTATATAAAAACCAGAGCGGCTGCGGGCGGGAAAAGGGCCACGCGAAACTGCTCGTGAAAAAATGACTTCCTAGCACATGGGCCCGTTGATTCAACCGGCGCCACGCCGTACTTGGACCACCCAATAAGAAGTTTGATCTTGCATGAAACTTCGCGATTTGCGAAGATCTGGGAGAAGATACGTTTCACTCTCGCAACGTTTTGCCAGTTCGGTGCATGTGATTAGCAAAGTCGCTTGGAGGGATGCCGTCGCGAGAGATCATACCCTCGAGGGGCCGATATCCGAGTGGTACAAGATTGCAAGTCATGCCTCTTGGAAAAATATCAACGAAGTGAAAGCCGTTTACCCCAATGCGGATTTTGTTGCCCCATACACCGTGTTCAATATTCGTGGCGGCCATTATCGTCTGATCGTAAAGATCGAATATCGCTGGCACATGATCTTTGTGAAGCATTTGCTGAGTCATGAGGAGTACCAAAAAGGCAGGTGGAAGAAATGAAAGCACCGGCGATCGAGTATGCAAGGCTTCTCTCGGAGGCACGCCCGGAGGTCATCCATGCGGACGAGCAGAACGCGATCTATATCGAAATGCTGGAAAGGCTGACAAGCCTGGAGAACGAGACTCCAGCTCAGCGCAAGCTGATTGAGTTACTTACTCTCTTGATAGAGGAGTACGAATCCAGGAACTGCCCTCTTCCAGATGCCAGCCCGCTCGACATCATTCGTCATTTGATGGAACAGCACAAGTTACGGCAAAAAGATATGGTGGACATCTTTGGAACTGAAAGCATTGTTTCAGACGTGCTGAACGGTAAGCGCGACCTCACGAAGGACCACATTGCCCGCCTAAGCTCACGGTTCGCGGTTTCACCCGCTGTTTTCTTTTAGCACCCAGCCTCAATGGCCCTTTTTGGTGAAGCAGTTCCGCACAGTCCGGGACAACCCGTTGCTCCAACCGGCAGTCTGAAACTTGCCCTGGTTCTCTATATTCTCTTGCTCGCGCTGTTCTGGTTTGTTGCCCGATATTTTCAGCTTCGCGCATTGGCCGATTACCCCGTTTCCACTTTCCTGAGCTTTGCCGTGCTGTTTGCGCCGTACTGGTTCTTTGGCTTCGGCGCAGCCGCACCTCTGCGGGATCTACTGCAGGTTCCCTCAGCGCGGATCAGCGCGGCGGCCATTCTGGCGCTGCCCTATTTCATCCTGGAAGCTCCGCGGCCGGGCTTGCAGTGGCCGATGTCGTTGGCGCTGGTGTTAATCCCGGTCCTCATAGCTGCGGCGCTGGAGTTCTGGCCGCGACCGGCCAACCTTGCAGACCTTTGCGTACTGGCCGGGGTCGGGCTGTTGATTGATCTGGGATTGCTGAACACAGCCTGGCCCTTCAGAGTTCCGGGAGTGCCGGTGTGGCCTGCCGGATTGGGTGGTTTTCCCAAAATGATGATGGCCAACCTGGCGCTTTACGGATATCTGGTGGTGAAGCCGGTCGGCGGCGTGGGGTATTGCCTTCAGCCCAGGCTGAGCGACGTGAAAAATGGTCTGCGCGAGTTCGCCTCTTACGCTCCCATCGTGCTAACGCTGGGGTTTCTGCTGAAGTTCATTCACTGGCACGGATGGACGGCCCGGCCGCAGGATTTCCCGGCAGCCTGGATCTTTACCTTCTTTTTTGTCGCGCTGCCGGAAGAGCTGTTCTTCCGAGGGTTGGTGCAGAACCTGCTGGAGCGGCATTTGGGCAGGCTACGCGCCCTGGCGCTTGCCTCAGTGCTCTTCGGGCTTTCCCACTTCAACAAAAGCGCGCTCTTCAATTGGCGTTACGTGCTCTTGGCCACGATCGCTGGAGTCTTCTACGGCCGCGCCTGGCGGGCGGAGCGACGGCTGGTTGCTTCTTCCATCACTCACGCCACGGTTGATACGGTGTGGACGATCTGGTTTCGCTAATGTTTACTCTTCTTGACCTCCTCCAACACTTCTTATAAACCATTGTGGGCCGCGCGGGTTCATATTAGTAAACACTCCTTTTTCTGATGGCAGGTATGACTGGAGAAAAACAAAACTCAGCGTTTGAGGTCTGGCTCGCCGCTTATGGCAGCCATCTTGAACAGGTGGCCGAGGGCAGAGTTCAGGACGATGCTTCCCGTGTCCTGGAGCCCTCCGCGTTTTCCAGAAGTGCAGTATCTGACGATACTTCCGGCGAAGGCCCATTCACTTGATGTCCACCGCGCTTCGCCTGAGAATGTTGAGAGCAACATTCGCCATGTTCATGGGTTTAAGCCTGCTGGAAAGTTCCGGTCGGGCGCTGTCATTTTTCATTCTGAACTAAATCGGGGTGTGTCATGCCTGCTCGCAAGTACTTGCTTTCTTTCTCACTACTAGGTCTTCTCTCAATCTTTGCCGGATGCGGCGGAGGCGCCGGCCGGCCCACGCCGCAGGGCGGCTTCACTGCTTCCAGCGTCAGCGGTTCGTATGCGTTTGTCTTCTCCGGCAATGACGTGAACGGGCTGTTCGGGATTGCCGGCTCGCTCCAGGCGGATGGCGCCGGCCACATCACCAGCGGCCTGATGGACATCAACCAGAACAACTCAAATGGCACACCGCAGCCCATCACCAACCAGCCCTTCACCGGAACCTACACCGTCCAGGCCGACGGACGCGGCGTTGCCACTTTGAGCAGCACCGCCGGCACCTTCCATCTGGCGTTTGTGATTATCAATGCACAGCGCGCGCTGGTGACTCGATTCGAGCAGGTTGCCAGCGGCAGCGGCGCCATGGATTTGCAAACCTCCAGCGCATTTTCCAACGCGGCGCTGGCGGGAAGTTTTGCCTTTAACCTGAGCGGAGTGGATGGAGTGGGCGCGCCGTTTGCTTCCGCTGGTTCCGTGACCACGGATTCCACCGGAGCGGTCACCAGCGGAGTAGTGGACTCAGCCGATAACGGCAGCATTTCCCAGAATGTTCCGGTCACCAGCGGAGCGCTCGCCGTGGGGAGCAGCAACGGCCGCGCCACCCTGGACATTACCACCGCCGGCGGCACTGTCAGCTTTGCCGCTTACATAGTGGACGCCAACCACCTGAAGCTGGTGGAAACCGACACCACAACCGGCGCCCAGCTTTCCGGCGAAGCATTCCGCCAGCCGGCGACGCTCAGCAATGCCTCATTCTCAGGTCCTTTTGCTTTTACCGTGGCTGGAGTTGATAGCGGCCAGGGCCTTCCCTTCTCAGCCGGTGGTGTTCTCACCGCCGACGGCGCCGGAACCATTACCAGTGGAACCGAAGACTTGTCAGAGCTCAATTTCAATCCACTGATTGGTATGGCCATTTCCAACACCAGCACGTATTCGATTTCGGGAGTTCGCGGCACGCTGAGCTTGCAAACTTCAAACGCTACATTCAACTTTGCCATCTATCCCACCATCAGCGGCGTGCAGGTGATCGAGACCGACGCAGGAGTGGTCGGCACAGGATCTGCTTTCGGCCAAACCGGCCCGTTTACCAATAACTCCATCTCCGGCGCTTATGGTATGAACTTCACTGCCGTCATCGGCACGGAAGTTGACACTACCGCTTCGCTGACTGCCGATGGCACGGCCGGAACGCTGAAGGGCATTATTGACATCAATGAACTCAACACTCCGGGCTTTCCTGCTCCCGGCACTTCTCTGAGCGGCAACTACAGCGTAAATGCCGATGGACGCGGCTCTTTCAACCTGACCACCGGCCTGGGCACTCAGACCATGGCAGTTTACGTGGTCAACAACAGCCGCGCGCTGTTCATCGAAGTGGATGGCGGCGTGGTCTCGGTGGGAGCGATCGAGCACCAGTAAGCCAGGACGGATGAAACAAAACTCTGAGAGTCAACCTTGCTTGCCGGAGCTAGTACACCCAGCGAATTTCCAACCGCGGTCAGCGCGGCGAAATCCGTGCTCTATTCAGTTGTCAATGAACTTTTCTGATCTTCTTTCATCAGCGACGACTTTCTCGCCCTCTTAACAGCTCGCTACTCAGATTTCCATCGCAATCTCGCTGAAATGATCCGATCTCCCGATGGCTGTTAGCTCCGATTCCCCAGCTTCATCCCTCTTACATTCCACGCAGCCACCTGAATCAGGTTCGTCAACTGCCCCACCAGCTTGCTATCTACGGTTCCTTCCAGGATCGCCGCCAGCAGCCGCTTGATCGCAACCAGAATGCTCTCCGGATCTTCCATCGGTCCTAAATCCAGTTTCGTCGTATTCGCCGCGTCAAGACGATCGTGCATCCGGCAGAGCTTCCTGCCACGCAGTCTCGGCGCTCGGCAGCGCTCGCCATCCATGAAGACGTGCTCGCAGCGCGCCGCCATTTGCGCCTTTTCCAGGTTCTTGCGGTCGCGTTCCGCCCGTTCCGACTGGTGGTTGCTCACCTCCTTTAACGCCTCGGCAAATAGCTCATGCTCCTCAAATTCCCCCAACGCCCCTTCCGGCTTCCGGGCCCACCGATTCTCTTCCAGGAATTTCTTGTACTCCTGAAATTTTGCATGCATCTCTATGCATAGCGCACCGTGCGGCGTTTTGGACCACTCCTCATAGCTCTTCTTCTGGTGCTCCTCCCACATCTTCATGTACTGCTGTTTTACTTCTTCAACCTCATAGTCCGCGTAATAGTCCCCGAACATATGGACGTTCGCCTCTGGATCGTTATGCATCCGTGGCAGAATCGTGCCATCTTTGTCCCGCCTGGTCGTGCTCATATCCTCTCCTCCAAAGTGGCTGCGGATCACCAGATCACCCGACCTGTCCCGCCTGCCCCAGTGAAACCGTGGGGCGAGTCCGTGGATCACCCGATGTCCCGATCACCAGATCACCAGATCACCCGCTTCTCTGTGTTCCTCCGTGTCCTTTGTGGCTCAATTTTCACTTTTGGCAATTTCGGCGATCCGGGCAATGGCGCTTCCTCCCCCCTCCCCTGGGTTCACCCCACTACGCTCCATTCCACCCGACTCACATCCCACGCTCTATCCCATCGCACCCCAGTCGCTTGTGCCTCTCACCCCATCTCACCCCACTACTTTGTCATTCCGGCAAGCGCGCCGGACGCCCCTTTCGCGCGTGAGTCGAAGAATCCAGATCGCGCGAAGCGCACCAGCACCCGCGATCACTGGATCACCCGATCACCCCGATCCTGTAGCCCTCAGCCGCGCAGGCTGAGGGTCACAACCCAGAAACACCAAACCCCGGCTTTTTGGCCGGGGCAATTTTTTCCTTGCTAGAAGCTAGTCGCTAGAAGCCGGAAGCAAAGTTTTACGAATTCATCTTACACCATATCTTCGCCCTGTCAATACTCTTTATCAAGCGGTGCCTTTGGAAAATCTTTGCAAACTTGAAAAGTGCGTGAAAACCGCATAAACACCAGCAGAAAGCTTTGGCGTCCTCGACGGGATTTGAACCCGTATTACCGCCGTGAAAGGGGCTCAACAACTCGTAACTAATTGAAACTAGACGGCACCGACATCCCATTTTGGAGCCGTAAGTAACGATTTGGAACCTTATTGAACCCCTGATTGGACCCAAGTTTTTTCTGCACGAAAACTTTGGGCAAAAATTAAAAACATTAAAAAAACTTGATACCAAAATTCGCAAATTTACTCTCGCATGTTCTCGCCGCGTGACTGCGAGAAACAATTTTTTGGAATCTTGACCGGATCGCCAACAAACCCTGATCGGCCCCAGATTGCCAGGTCATCGCCGCCTAACTGCGAATACACAGTTCAAATCAGGGTCCAATTGGACCCTGATTTTCGACTGCAAAGACTTCCACATCTGCGGGGGCTTGACTGGAGAATTTCGCTCGCTCCGCAATAGCAAGTCCTCGTACACAAATCTAAGAAACCTCGGGAACTTGCAAGAAGAAACAGTCCAACGGACTATTTACTTTTTTCGCTTACTAGAGTCTCGGGTCGACCGGCTCACTTTCCAGCGCTAGCACTCCAAAGACACACTCATGAACCCGTCGAAGCGGTTCCTTGTGCACAAATCTCTCCAAGGATTCCAATCCCAAAGCAAACTCTCGCAGAGCAAGGGATCGTTTTGCGCCCAGTCCACGGCTCTTGAGCCGTTCCAGATTGTTGGGCATTGTGTATTCTAGCCCGTAAATGATTCGCAAGTACTCTCGTCCGCGAACTTTCACTGCTGGTTGAGCCAAGCCCGTTCGCCCTTTGGCGACAAAGTCTAACGGCTTCACTACCATGCCCTCACCGCCAGATGCAGTCAGCTGTTCCCACCACTGTATGCCTTTCTCTTTGTCGGAGGGATCGGTGAGATCCACTGTTAGGAAAGGCGTCGTGAACAGCAGATCGGGATCAGCTTTGCAGATTTCAGCAAGGGTCTCCATGTGCCATACGTGATCTTTCACGCTGTGAACTATCCCCTCGCTGGCAAGGATATGGAACGGCGCTAATTTCAGGTCGGCGAGCGACTCCACCGTCCAGCAGTACCGTCGATACGACTCGACATAAAGGTCAGCGGCTTCTTTTCGCTGGTGATATTGATCCACTAGCGATGCGATTTCAGGATTTCCCGCTGCGGCGGCCAATGCCGTAATCGCTGCCGGAAGAGCTGCGCGTGCTGCCGCGCCTGTTGGAGCGTACTGAAGTCGCAATAATTCTTGCGCTTTGGCCGACCACGGCATCAATTCGCAGTCGAGGCAAATCCAATCTGTGTTCAGGCTTTCCCAAACACCTGCTACCTCCACTGCTTTTCGAACTCGATCCAGGAATTCCGATTCTAGCCGAGCTTCGTTGAAGAACCGCCGTCCCGTTCGCGTATAGCAGACTCCGATTTCCCCTTCCATAATTCCGAAGCGTGTTCTTGCCGCGTCTGCGTTTCGACAAACAACAACCACCGCCCGCGATCCCATGTGCTTCTGTTCGCACACGACTTTGTGCACGCCTTCGTGAAGGAAATAAGCGAACGCTTCTTCTGGATGCTCCAACAATCCGTCGCGCTTGCTCGTGCCGCACGGAGACATCGTTGGTGGCAGGTAGATCAGCCACTTCGGATTCGAAGCCCACCGGCTCATCACTTCCAGAGCCGTAGTCGCATTCTCTTCACGGATTGTGATGCTGCGGTGCAGGCGCGTCTGAATGATGCGCTTGCCGATGACATCCTCAATGTTGAGGAGATCATCGAGCTGCTGCTGCGCAGTGAGCGCAGGCGCGGACTCCTCTTCGGCTAAGAAGGGCTTTACCGACTTGTAATACGTTTGGAGTGCCGGAACTGAAACCAGTTCTTTTTCTGGATAACGCAGCGCAGTCAATTTCCCACCAAAGACGCAGCCTGTGTCTATGTTGATCGTGCGATTCAGCCACTCCGGCTCGGCAACCGGCGTGTGTCCATAAACTACCATCGCCTTACCACGGTATTCAGCCGCCCAGTTGTAGCGGACTGGTAGTCCGTACTCGTCGGTTTCACCCGTAGTTTCTCCATAGAGCGCGAAGTCTCGCACTTTGCCCGAGCCACGTCCTTGCATTTCCTCTTTCATGCCGGCATGCGCGACGACGAGTTTGCCACCATCAAAAACATAATGGCTGACGAGGTCGTCCAGAAACTTGATGACTGCCTGCGTGAATTCGGGAGTCTCCCTTTCGATTTGCTCTACGGAGTCAGCGAGGCCGTGGGTTAACTGAACATCGCGGCCTTTCAGCTTCCGCATCAGTTTCATGTCATGGTTTCCGGGAACACAGAACGCAGTTCCTTCCTCGACCATCTTCATGACCAGCCGCAACACTTCAGGAATTTTCGGCCCTCGGTCAACTAAGTCGCCAACGAAAACTGCTCTTCGTCCATCTGGCGGAATCACCTTTGGTCCCGCCAGTCCGGTCTCGATCCGGTAGCCAAGTTGACCGAGCAGCGCGTTCAACTCCTCACCGCAACCGTGCACGTCCCCGATGATGTCGAACGGCCCGTGTTGCTCTTTGAGGTTGTTCCATAGCGACTGACGCGTAATGCTCGCGCCAGCGACCTCTTCTGGGGACGACATGGTAAACACATGACGAAACCCCTCGCGTTCCAATCCTCGAATTGAACGCCGCAGTTGTTGCGACTGATTTCTCACGACATGCGGGCCGAATTGCCGGTCTTGTCTATTTTGGTTGCGCTCGTGGCACAGCTTCTCTGGCAGGTTCAAGACAATTGCGACCGGTAGCACGTGAAACTCGCGAGCTAAGGCAACCAGCGGCTTTCGCGCTTCGACCTGAACGTTGGTTGCGTCCACAACTGTTAATCGTCCAGCAGCGAGCCTTTTGCGAGCAATGTAATGCAGTACATCGAACGCATCGCTGGTCGCCGTTTGATCGTTCTCGTTATCGGAAACTAGACCGCGGCAGAAGTCGGAAGAGATGACCTCGGTCGGTTTAAAGTGCTCCCGAGCAAAGCTCGACTTTCCGCAACCGGAAGGGCCGACGAGTACCACCAGCGAAAGTTCTGGAATAGTAATGTTCACAGACTGAAGACCCCCATCTGCGTTGGCGCTCCGACTTGAGAGTCTTCTTCTCCTATGGGCAGAAACCGAACCCCATATCCAAAGCGCTCAGACATTCGGCCTGACCACTGCTGGAACTGTTTCCGTGTCCACTCGAAACGATGGTCTTTGTGGCGAAACTGTCCTGCGGGCAGAGTATCGAACTTCACGTTGTACTCGGCATTGGGCGTAGTAACAATCACAGTTTTCGGGCGCGCCGCCTCGAAAAGAACGCGCTCGAACGCTGCAAGCCGTGGCGCATCGAGATGTTCGATTACTTCGACAACCGTCGCAGCGTCATACCCAGCCAAACGCTTGTCGCGATACATCAGCGAACCGTGTATCAATTTCAGGCGTTCCTTCTGCTTGCTGGGCATCCGGTCGAGATGGAGATTTCGGCTCGCAATTTCGAGGCTCCGATATGAAACATCCATACCAACAATTTCGGTCAGCGCCTTCTCTTGCAACAGAGAACGCAAGAGTTTCCCTTCACCACATCCCAGGTCGAGCACGCGCTTCGCGCCTGAAGATCGGAGCACAGCAACCACGGCTCCCATTCGCTGTTGCCAAAGGCGAATCGGCTCCTCCATCTTCATTTCCTCTTCCGAATGCGCCTCTTCCTTGGCATCCGGATCAGGATTGTCTTCTTCTGCCAATTGAGCGAGCGCCTCTCGCGCCAGCTGCGTCTGTCGCGGCAAATAGCGCTTCACGATAGCTTCCTTGTGCGGATGCGCTGCCAACCACCCTTCTCCTTTGCGAAGGAGCTTTTCAACTTCATCTTGCCCAATCCAGTAGTGCTTCTCGGCATCGAGGACAGGGACAAGCACGTAGAGGTGATTCAATAAATCCTGCAGGCGGACAATGCCCTTGAGCGTGACGGTGTAATAAGGTCCTTCACCCCACTCCGGGAACTTCTCGTCGAGCGGATGGTGCGCCGCGTTAACTTCGTATCCCAACGGCTCAAACAGTTCTCTAAGTAGTGGCTCACCGCCACGACACGCAACAACAGCCAAAGTTGCTGTTAACGGAATCTTTCGATCCGCCAATTCTTGTCTGCCTTTGCTCCGGCCTGTCATGGCAGTTCCCAAGGCCCGGCCCATTGCCACGCTGAGCAACGACGAGAGTACATAAGGCCTGTCGTTCACATACTGATCAAGAGTGCCGCCCTCATGCCGCCCGCGTTTGCCGCGCACCAGGCCGACTGGATCGACATCCAACAGGAGCGCTGCCGTACAGCACTCTGGAGTTGCTTCCGGGTAGAAAAGATGAGCCTTACCGAATGACAGCTCGAACGAATGCATCCTCTCCGGATTCTTATGGAGCAAGTAGCCCAAATCCGTTGCGGGGTTGTGCGTAGTCGTGATGGTCAGCAACATAGTTGAAATTATACGAGGGCAATGCAGAAACCTTAGCTGCAAGCGTTGTTTCGACTCAGCTTCAAGAAGTTGCGCCGGGGTTCGGACTTGGTCGTTTAGGGCCAAGGGGAGTACGAGGGCGCGGCCAGAGCGCCCCTCGAAAATTTTGGGGCAATAAATGTGCCCGGTCTGGGCCGGGCACATTTGGGAACTTGCATGAAGCTAGCTTTAGGTGTCGCCCTTCTGCTGTCGGAGGAAGGCTTCCAGAAAACCTTGCGCCTTTAGGTTAGCGTCCCAAATATGAGCAAAGGCACGGTGCTCGCGCTTTAGTTTGGCATTCAAGAGAGTTCTCGCCCCTGCTCAACAAACGTGGAATACTGCTCGATGGCGGCATAGTCATTCCGCCAGTAGTAGGGCACGAGGTTCATTCCTTCGCCAGATTCCTCCGCCTCAAAGATCATTTCAGGATCGCGCGCATCAAGTCGCCGTTCTGTTCTCCATAGTGGGCCACGGAGATTGCCGGCAGACCGTGATAAAGCTGGATGTAATCTGCGGAGCCTGTTCCGGTTTCGAGTCCCAGAGCACGGCAGACCACAAACGCCACGGCTTCGGCTTTGGTTTCCCGTACAACCTTGGTCGTGAGGATGGGGCGCTCGGCTCTGTGCAGCATCTCATGCGCCAATTCATGCACAAACGTTGCCAGCGTTTCGGACGGCATCATGTTTGGCAGAATGCGAATCAAACCGCCATAGGACATGCCCTTTGACTCATTCCATGAGCGAATCCCTGCAACTCTGGTAGCGGTCGGACGCTGGCTGGCAATCAAGAGAATGTTCTGAAAACAGTAGTTGTGAAATTGAGACATGGCCGTGAGGGAGAGTGTTTCACTGTGTCCAGCTTCCAAAGCCTTGACCAGTGCGTCAATGCTGGCCTTAACGGTTCCGCATCAAAGCCGATAACGCCGACACTCCAATAACCGATTGGATCCAAACGGACCCTGATTTCAAAAGGGCCGATTTTCATAAGTCTTTTGGATTGTTGGCGTCCCCGACGGGATTTGAACCCGTGTTACCGCCGTGAAAGGGCGATGTCCTAGGCCGGGCTAGACGACGGGGACGCGTGGGCGGGAGGGCTTGCCGGACCGCTTTCGATAGTAACAGCGGCGAAAAGTGGCTGTCAAAAAATGCACGCGCAAACCCTGCCCCAGAACGGGACATCAGCAGCAGTTCATCCCGCTCTTAAGACCTCGCTTCGGTGCCCCTGGGCTTGGGCCGTGCAATTTCCGCCAGTACGGCGCGGGTAACTTTAACGTAATCATCCGGCTTCAGGAGTATCTGTGTTCCCCGCACTCCTGCCGAAATAGAAATTGTGTCCCAGAGTTGGATCGTTTCGTCGGCGAAGACCGGAAAACTCTTCCTGGCGCCGAGCACGGTCACACCGCCGCGGATGTATCCCGTGAGCGGCTGCACTTCCTTGAGCGGAACCAGCTCTGTCTTGCGGTCGCCGGAAACCGCAGCCAGAGCTTTGAGATCAAGCTCTGAGTTGCCCGGAATCACGGCAAAGCATGGACCGTTGCGGTCGCCTCGAGCCAGCAGCGTTTTGAATACCTGTTCCGGAGGCATTCCAATCCTGGCGGCTACGGATTCCGCAGCGAGATCGTTGGGATCAACCTTGTACTCGCGCAACTCGTAGCTGATGCCTGCAGCTTCAAGGATGCGGACTGCGTTGGTCTTCATGGATTGAAATGCCGAGGCTCAGTGCCTGCCGAAATGACGGCTGACAAGCGCCAGGATCACGACGACGGAAAAGACGACAAAGAAGCCGCCGACGCAGCGCATGATGAACACCGCGGAAGCTCCTCCGCCTCTCAGCTCTGAAGCGCGTTCTCGCAGTACGAAACGGACTGCGCGCTGCGGGTCGCCGACAGCCCAGAGTCCCAGGGCGAGAAATGCCAGCATCACCAGGATTCCGAATACGTCGCCGGCGATGCTGCCCATATGCCAGCCCGCTTATTTCTTCTTGCTTTTCTTGGCCGCGGACTTCTTTGCTGGAGCCGCTTTCTTCGCAGCAGGTTTGGCCACAGTTTTCTTCACCGGCGTTTTGGGCTGCGTCTTGGCCGGAGCCTTTTTGGGGCTGGCGGGCGCGGCGGCTGGTTTGGCAGGAGGGCCTGCCGGCGGAGTTTTCACTCCCGTTTTTACCGGGCCGGCAGCTACCGGGGACGGTTTGGCAACAGCAGGTTGGGCCACAGGCATTGGAGCAGAAGCAGGAGTTTCTCCCGCAACAGCCAATGCTGCCTTCGGTTTGCGCCCACGCTTTTTGGGCGGCTGCTGCGCTTGCCCTCCGGTCTGTGCGGCAGCCGCGGCTTCCTTCTTCGCTCCGCGGCCCCTTCGCGTTGGAGTCGGCGGTGGCGGTGGCTCCGGCGGGGAATACGGCGTCAGAAATTTTACGATCTCATTGTGTGAGCGCAACTTGCCGTCCAGAAGAAGGAGAAATGCTGCGTCCATCACCTTCTTGTAGTCAGGCAAATCGGGCGTAATGCGCATTTCAGGCATCTCGGGGAATGGAAGCTTCTGCTTGAACAGCGGCCACTTGGTCAGGAAGTTCTTGATCTTCTGCTCCACTGCCGCCGGGCGCGAGGTGATGGCTGTGAAGAGCAGGATCTCGCCGCGGCTCTGCATCAGGAACTTCCACGTTGCTGAAGGCGAACTCAGGTCTTTGGCCATCAGCCGTTTGGCGAAATCTTTGGCTTCATCCTCCAGTTTGCGCCAGCGCTCAACAAATCCTTTGTTCGGAATCTGCTTCTGAATGCCAGTGATCTCTTTATCGCTCAGCTTCTTTGTGAGGAAGTGCATCACAACAGGACTGACGTCGGGATTCAAGCCAACTTCCTGAAGCTGCTGCTTGACCTTGAACACCTGGGTAAAAGCGTTGGCATCAACCTTGGCGACGGAGAGGTGGGGGACGAGGACCTTGAGCCAGCCTTCTTTCTCGAGCGCCTTCAGTACCTCCAGCGGGCTCTCTTCGTGCGCGAGCTGCTCGATCTCATGCCCGCAGGCGCGATCGGAAATATTCTCGATGTAGTTATTTTCCTTGGCTGCGTCGTAGCGGGCCTGCGTACGCTCCTCAAGGGTCCAATGGAAACGGGCTGCGAGCCGGGTGGCGCGGATCAGCCGCGAAGGCTCTTCGTAAAAAGCATAATTGTGAAGAATGCGCAGGACCTTCGCTTCAATATCGGCGACGCCATTGAATGGATCGGTCAGGAGGCCGCGCGATCCTGGATTCAGAGACAGAGCCATCGCGTTCACCGTGAAATCGCGGCGGCGCATATCGTCATAGATCGTTCCCGGAGTAATTTCGGCCGGCTTGCCCGGCTTTTCGTATCGTTCGGAGCGCGTGCTTGTGACTTCCGCGCGCACGTTTCCTTTGAGCAGCAGCATGACCGTGCGCGTCAACTCGTCGCTGCCTTCAATCACGGCGCCGGCTTTCTCGAAATCCTTTTGCAGCTTGAGCGCGTTTCCCTGAACGGAAAAATCAAGGTCGCGAATGATGAACCCGCTCACGATGTCGCGCACCGCGCCGCCCGTAAGGAACACGTTCATTTCGTGTGCCCGGGCAACCTCGGTCACCAGCGCCATCCCGCGCTGCTGGTCCGGCGTGAGCCGGGTTTCCATCAGGTAAATGAAATCTGCCATTCAGCTCAGAACGCGGCCCGGCCTGCCCGGGAACTTCCCAGGCAGACACGCCGCACTTTTCGGATTCTCGCTAAGTTGCACTGGTTACAAGACTTAGATAGAGCACAGCAGGAACTGCACAAACCCGAAACAATATCACAAAGGTTAACGCTTTGGCTACCTTTAGCGGCAGAGACTCCGGTACTGCTTTTGATACCTCGCCAATCAATGCGAGAATCAGGATTCAGCCATGCCTTCCACTCACAAGAAAGTGATTGTACGTAAAATCGGCCGCGATTCCTTGAGCGGCTATGTTTCTCCCGCCAATTTTGTGATTGAAGGCAAGCTCGAGCTGCTGAATCAGTCCGGCAAGGTCGTTCTGATTGATCTTGCTGAAATCAAGAGCGTGGATTTTGTCCGGGACTTCAGTGATTCGGCCGCGCCCACGCGCAAAACGTTCACCACACGCCCAAGGACGGAAGGACTGTGGGTCCGGCTGCGCTTCTCTGACAATGACGTGCTCGAAGGCATGATGGCCAACGATCTCGTCCAGCTTGCGCCCGAAGGATACCTGGTTACGCCGCCCGATACGCGCGGCAACATCCAGCGTGTTTTTGTGCCGAAATCTGCTCTGGAAGAAATGATCGTGCTCGCGGTAATCGGAAGGCCTGAATTGCGCCGCAAGGCTGCGCGTCCGGAAGATACCGGCCAGGAGCGATTGTTTACGGAGCAGTGAAGGCAAAGAGCCACCTGACAGCAAGCTCCCATTCCTTTTACAATCAGCGTTTCCGGTTGGTCTCACAGGGAACCCATGCAGCTCAAACAGATCGCTTCGCATTTGAAGGCACGGCTTGACCCTCCCGATGCCGAAGCTGACATCACGGCAGTAGCGGCAATCGAATCCGCATGCCCCGGAGAGATCACCTTCATCGCGAACCCGCGATACGCTGCGGCGGCGAAGACGACCAGGGCTTCGGCCATCATCGTGGATGAGAATTTTCCTGCGGTTGGCACGCCTTTATTGCGCACTCGCAATCCGCAACTTGCCTATGCGCGCGCTGTCGGACTCTTCCATCGCGCTCCGCAATATCCAGAGGGAGTTCATCCTGCTGCGGTGATTCATCCTTCGGCGCGAATCGGCAAGCGCGCCTCCATCGCAGCCGGAGTTGTGATTGAGGCCGATGTAACCATCGGCGAGCATTGCACTCTTCTTCCGTACGTGGTGATCTATCGTGATGTGAAGATCGGCAACAATTTCTTCGCCCATTCCCATGTTTCGATTCGCGAGAAGAGCGAGATCGGCAACAATGTCCTGCTGCACAACGGAGTGGTGATCGGCTCTGACGGTTTTGGTTTTGCCAAAGACGACGATGGCCGCTGGCTCAAGATTCAGCAATCCGGCAAGGTCATTATTGAAGACGACGTGGAAATTCAGGCCAACTCCTGCATTGATCGCGCCAGCCTGGGCGAGACCCGCATCCGCCGCGGCACAAAGATAGACAACCTGGTCCAGGTGGGACATAACTGCATCATTGGCGAGAACTCCATGTTGTGCGCGCAAGTCGGGCTCGCGGGCTCGACTGAGCTCGGAAGAAATGTGATTCTCGCCGGGCAAGTGGGCGTGGCCGGACATTGCAGCATCGGCGACAACGCCGTTGCGACTGCGCAATCCGGGATTCCCAACAGCGTGGATGCGGGCAAGCTGGTGAGCGGCTATCCTGCCATTGACAATAAGCAGTGGCTGCGCAGCGTTGCCGTGTTCAATCGTCTTCCCGAACTGGCCCGCGCCATTCGTAAGCTCGCCGGAGAAGATGCCAAATGACAACCCGGCTCTGCATCTCAAAATTCTCGGAGATTCATGACTGACGGCCGCACCGAACAGCCCAAAAAGCCCATACGCGTGCTCCTGCTCGATGACCGGCACGACAATCTCATTCTGCGTGCAGCCATCCTGCGCGGCCACGGCTATGAAGCCGTGACTTCGGCCTCAGTCGAAGATGCTGAAATCCACTTGGGCAGCATTGATATTGCGGTGCTCGATTATCATCTCGGCGCGGGCAAGTTCGGCACCGAAGTCGCTCAGTCGCTGCGGGACAAGCGCCCCGAAGTTCCCATCATTATTCTTTCCGCCACGTTAGAACGGAAGTTCGGTGGCGTGGAAGATATGCACCTGCTCAAGGGCTACAGCTCCGTGGATGACCTGCTCGCCGCTCTCCGCTCTTTCGAAGCCAAGCGCCGCGGCAAGCCGGTGGTGGTGGACGCCCGTAATTTCTTCTACTCGCGCATCGCCATGGCCATGGGCGACGACGTTGTTTTGGAAGTCCTCGACCGCGATGGCAACTGGCAATACGTGAATGACTACTTTGCCAAACTGTATGAGAAGAAACGTACCTGGTTCACCGGCAAAAACCGTTTTGTAGAGTTTCCGGAGTTGCAAGGCGAATGGCAGGACATTATCCGCACTGTAGCGGACACGCGTGAGACTTATGTGGATCGCAGTTTCCGCGGGCTCCCGCACTTGCCTGACAAAAAACGCCATCGCTGGAACTGGAACATCCTGGTCTTCCCTCTCAAGTTGCACGACAACCGCAACGGCGTGGTGCTGAGCGCGCGAGTGATTGAAAAAAGATGAATGGATTCCGGACTCTTGTCCTCGTCGTTCTGCTGCTGGTTTGCGGCTGCCGCTCGCGTGTGGTCTACGTGCAGCTCACCAACGTCAGCCAGCAACCTCTCTATACCATCACCGTAGACTATCCGGGCGCGACGTTCGGAGTGAATCGGCTGGATCCGGGAAAGTCTTTCCGTTATGCCATCAAGCCGCAGGAGACCGGTCCTCTCAAGATCCAGTTCGCGGATGCCAACGGCAAAACCCACAACTACAGCGGACTTGATCTCCACAAGAACGACGAAGGCTCCGCTGAAGTAAGGCTCGATCAGGAGAAGGCGGAAGCCACGCTTCGGTTGGGACGCTGAGGGAGGGTAAGCAGAGATGCAACACCCCGGCAGCCGCTACTCTAGCGTTAAGACCTCATTCTTAAACAAGCGAAAAACACGAAGAAAAGAGCACCTAAATAAAAGAAAGTAACCATGCCTCCATACACAAATGAGCGATTCAGGTTCTTGAGTTGCGGTATCCATTTTGTAAGCCGAAACCCCGGCTCTGCAGCTTTTCTGTCATCAAATTGGATT
>JAICYU010000335.1 GCA_025934025.1 Terriglobales bacterium | reverse complement strand
GGGCCGCAGCGAAGAGGTGCTGGGCCGGGCGCTCAAGGATTTTGGCCCTTCGCGCGACAAGCTGGTGATTGCCACGAAAGTTTTCTTTCCGCTGGGCGACGATCCCAACCAGAAAGGCCTTTCGCGCAAGCACATCATGCATGCGATTGATTCCAGCCTGAAGCGCCTGGGAACGGATTACGTGGACTTGTACCAGATCCACCGATTCGATTACGAAACTCCGATCGAAGAAACCCTGGAAGCGCTGCACGACGTGGTGAAATCCGGGAAGGCGCTCTATATCGGCGCGTCTTCCATGTTTGCCTGGCAGTTCGCCCGCATGCTTTACACTTCCGGCCGAATGGGATGGACGCGCTTCGTGACCATGCAGAGCCACTACAACCTGATTTATCGCGAAGAGGAGCGCGAAATGGCGCCGCTGTGCCGGGCCGAACGGGTTGGGATGCTACCGTGGAGTCCTTTGGCGCGCGGGCTGCTCGCCGGCAGCCGCAGATCGGGCACTCTGCGGGCACAGACCGATGACTACGCCCACAAGCTCTACACGCGCGACGCCGATGAGCAGGTGATTGATGCCGTGGCCGCCATCGCAAAGGAGCGTGGCATTCCGGCCGCACAGGTGGCGCTGGCGTGGCTGCTGCACCAGCCCGGAGTCACCGCGCCGATCATCGGAGCTTCAAAGATGAATCACCTCGAAGACGCAGTCGCGGCCGTGCAGGTGAAGTTGAGCAAGGAAGAGATGAACCGGCTGGAGTCAGTGTATGTGCCGCACCCGGTCCTTGGACATCACTGAGGTCGAGAAGAACCTTACCGCAGATGAACGCTGATAGTCGCGGAATCCGCAACCACAATTCTGAATCCGACGGCAGGCTCGGCGGCAGATCTGAACTCACACCCATTTATACTGCTGCTTCCATGGCCAAGCTCACCACCATGCGAGAGGCAATTGCTGATCTGGTTCCGGACGGGTCCAGCGTCGCCATGGGACTGCAACTCGAGCAGATGATTCCGTTTGCCGCCGGGCACGAGATCGTCCGGCAGAAAAAGCGCGAGCTGCGGTTGATCGGCCCAATCTCTGACATTCTGTTCGACCAACTCATTGGCGCAGGATGCGTCAAGGACGTGGTGGCGGCCTGGGTCGGCAACGTGATGATGGGCTCGGCTTACAACTTCCGTCGCGCCACCGAAGAAGAAAATCCCGGCACGCCAGGAGAGAAGCTGAGAGTGTTCAACATGACGAACTTCAGCATCTCGCTGGCGCTGCAGGCCGGCGCGATGGGCGTGCCTTTTCTGCCCACGCGCACTGCCATGGGCAGCGACGTCCCTAAAGGCAATCATTTCTTTTACCAAATCATCTCGCCCTTCCAGCCGCAGGAGACGCTGTTGGCCGTGCGAGCCATTCGGCCTGATGTGACCATCGTTCACGTGCAGCGGGCTGACCAGAACGGGAACGCGCACTGCTGGGGGAATTTCGGCGTAATGCCGGAGGGCGTGCGGGCGGCAAAGAAGGTAATCGTGTGCGCCGAAGAAATCGTCAGCCAAGAGGTGATCGCCAGCGACCCCAACCGCACTGTGGTTCCCGGTTTTCTGGTTTCAGCGGTGGTGGAGTGCCGCTACGGCGCGCACCCTTCTCCGGTGCAGGGCTATTACAAACGCGATGATGCCTTTTTTCAGCAATATCACGCCGAAACGAAAACGGCTGCCGGATTTGCGGAATGGGCGCAGCGCTGGGTTTTTGAAGTCGCCGATCGCGCAGCTTACGCCGAGCAGCTTGGCCGCGACCGGCTGGCTGATTTGGGTGTGAAGCAGCATTCGTACGCGGCACAGACGGATTATGGGTACTAACATCTCTCGCGAGATCAGCTCCGGAGTTCATATGAAGGTGTTCTTTCTATGCTGTATGTTTCTGGGATCGCTACTTCTGGGTGATGCTCAGAAACAATCGACTGGTGAGAAGTGCTATGACACAGCTCAAACTCAGACCGAACTTAACGAGTGCGCTGGAAACTCTCTGGTCAAGGCGGACCAAGAGCTGAACAGGACATATCAGCAGATTGTGAAGAAATACGCGAAGAATACTCTGTTCTTACAACGGCTCAAAAGAGCACAGAGAGCGTGGATGACCTTCCGGGATGCCGAGCTGCAAATGAAATTTCCCACCTCCGGTGTGGCGGATCTTACGGCACGTTACGGTTCCGTTTATCCAATGTGTTACGCAAGCTTCGAGGCGGAGCTCACAGAGCGCCGCAATAAAGAGTTGAGTGTCTGGCTTAAGGGCATTGAAGAAGGAGACGTCTGTTCCGGCTCCGTCAAGACACCCGGAGAGCTGAAGTAGAAACTCCTTCGGCGTGAGGAGCCAAGCGAGCCAACTTGGCCGGAGCTCTCACGGACTCTTCCGAACTCAATCGGCTTCTTGCAGCGCTTGCCTTGCGCTTTCGGTATCATGAAGCAAGACCGTCAATCCAGTTTCGCTAAGAGCTAAAGGCTAGGTACGAACGGCTGTTTTGCATGCACAAAGAACTCATCGAACTCCGTGTGAACGGCCGCCGGCATGAGCTGGCGGTGGATCC
>JAICYU010000076.1 GCA_025934025.1 Terriglobales bacterium | reverse complement strand
TAGAAGTTGAGCGCGAGGACTATGCGCGCGGCGGCGTCCTGATGGCCGACAAGAAGTGAGCGCTTACTCGACCGCGCGAAACAGCTCGCGGGTGCGCGATTCCATGATGCGGTCGAGCCCTCCGTGGACGTGCTCCTTAAAGTATGGCGCCGCCCGATGCGCCTCGAGCGCGGCATCGTCTTTATAGACTTCATAGAAGAGAAACTTGCGCGGGTTCTCCGTGGATTGGTGCCCGACGTACTGCACGCAGCCGGACTCTTTGCGTGAGTTTTCCTGAAGGATGCGGATGATCCGCTTGCATTCTTCTTCTGTTCCCGGCTTCACCAGCATATCCACTTTGAGCACGATCACGCACGCCTCCTAATGACGGTGCCCGGCATCACTTCACACGCGCAAGCTTTTCGTCAGATTTCGGCTGGAGCAGAGCGGCGGAGAACTCCGGGACAAAGATGGTCTGATCGCGGTCGGGACCGGTGGAGACCATTCCGATGGCCGCGCCGCTCTCGCCTTCCACAAAGCGCAAATACTCCTGAGCCTTTTTCGGCAGCTTGGGGAACTCAGTGGTCCCTTGCGTGGATTGCTTCCATCCCGGCATCTTGCGGTAGATACATTCCACACGATCAAATCCGGTGGCGAGAGCGGGGATTTCTTCCGTCTTCTTGCCATTGACCTTGTAGCCCACGCAGATGGGAATCTCCTCCAACTCGTCGAGAACATCAAGCTTGGTCACCACCCACCAGTTCACGCCGTTGATCATCTGCGCGTAACGCAAGACGGGCAGATCAATCCAGCCGCAGCGCCGCGGACGTCCGGTGACCGCGCCGTATTCGTTCCCGCGCGCGCGAAGCTGGTCGGCGATAGGTCCTTCAACTTCTGTCGGGAAGGGGCCACCGCCGACACGAGTGCAGTAGGCCTTGGTGATACCGAGCACGCTCTGAATCGCGTTGGGCGGAACTCCAGTGCCAATCACCGCTCCGCCCGCGCTCGCGCTGGAGGAAGTCACGAAGGGATAAGTTCCATGATCAATGTCGAGCATGGTCGCCTGCGCGCCTTCAAACATCACGGATTCGCCGGCAGCGAGAGCGTGATTCAGCAGCACCGCCGTATCGGTCACAAAAGGCGCAACCTGCTCTGCCGCTTGCGAGTACTCGGCATACATGCTGTCGGCGTCGAGCGGTTCGGAGTTGAACAGCGCGTGAGCAATCATGTTCTTTTCGCGGCAGGCGTTTTCTATGGTTGCCCGCAGCAGGTCGCGGTCGAGGAGATCGGCCACACGCAGTCCGCGCCGCCCCATCTTGTCTTCATAAGCGGGTCCGATGCCGCGCGAGGTGGTACCGATCTTCACGCGTCCGGGAGCGTTCTCCGCGCCCATCTCGATCATGCGGTGATAAGGAAGTATGACGTGCGCGCGGTTGGAGACAAACAGATTGCCATCCACTTTTACCCCGCCTTCGCGCAACATTTTGATTTCTTTGAGGAAGGCCAGTGGATCCAGCACGACTCCGTTGCCGATCACAGCGCGGCAGCCGGGGCGCAGCACGCCACAGGGAACGAGCTGGAGAACGAACTTCCTGCCTTGGATGATGACCGTGTGGCCGGCATTGTGGCCGCCGGCATAACGCGCTACCACGGAAAAGTGGTCAGAAAGCACGTCAACGATCTTGCCTTTACCTTCATCGCCCCATTGGGCGCCGACGATGACCGCCGTCTTGCCGCGACTCACGACTTCTTGCACACTCCTCGCCCGTACGGTTTTCGCAGAATGTGGATAGTTCCGGAAAGATCAGGACGGGAAGATCAGTATTACTCATAGATTCTAACAAACAAGACTTCCAAACTGCTTCTCTAAGGAAGAACCCCGAAAGCGAGCTCAATGAACAGTACGCCCCCAAAAACCAGCCCGAGGTAACCCACAATCCGCGCAGTCTTGATTTGTTTGGCAGTCGGTTGGCGTCCCCAAGCAAGCGGTAACACTGGGCAGGAAACCTCAGCAGAAAGACACCCCACCCAAAGAACCACATCAGTGCCACCACATGGACAACGCGAGGAGTCAGCATCAGGGGCAGTTTATCAGCAATAACTTCATGCCATCGTTTGCTCGCCCTCCTGACCCGGTTTACTCTGTTCCGTCATGCTGCCGTTCAAGCTGGTCTACAGTGACGATTACTACCTGCCGATTGGCGCGCATGTCTTCCCCGCGGAAAAGTACAGGCTGGTTCACCAGCGGCTGCTTGATTCCGGAGTGGCGGAGCCGACGGATTTCGTCACGCCTGGGCCGGCCAGTGATGAAGACGTGCTTCGGGTGCATACGCGCGAGTATGTTCACAAGTTGAAGACCGGAACGCTTTCTCCGATGGAAGAGATGCAGATGGAAGTGCCGTATTCGCCGGAACTGGTGAAGGCGTTCTGGCTGGCCGCAGGCGGTTCGATTCTCGCTGCGGAACTGGCGCTGCGCGATGGGCTGGGGTTCAACATCGGCGGCGGCTTCCATCATGCGTTCCCTGATCACGGAGAAGGATTCTGCGTGGTGCACGACGTTGCCGTCGCAATCAAGCGCATGCATCACGAAGCAAAACTCACGCGCGCCATGACCGTGGATCTGGACGTCCATGATGGGAACGGCACTGCCGCGATATTTGCTCCTCGTCATAAGATGGGCAATCCGCTACCCAGCGCGAGCGGAATTAGCCCGGCGATGCGGAGCAGCAATCCGGGACTGGAGACTCGCGGGGCTAGCAACGGCGAACTTGAGGTGTTTACCATGTCCCTGCACCAGGCGCATAACTATCCGGCGTACAAGCCGCCGTCATCCATTGATGTGAACCTTCCGGACGGCACGAACGATGACGAATATATGGGCTGGCTCGATCAGGCGCTGAGTTCGGCTTTCCGCAGCTTTGAGCCGCAACTGCTTTGCTATATTGCGGGAGCCGATCCATACAGAGAAGATCAGCTAGGAGGCCTCGGATTGACGATTGCGGGCTTGAAACGGCGCGACGAACTGGTGTTTCGCGTGGCCAAGTCTCGCGGCGTTCCGGTGATGGTGACGTATGCCGGAGGCTACGCGCGCCGTGTGGAAGACACAGTGACCATTCATTGCAACACCATCATCACTGCGCGAGATCTGTACACAAATGCCTCGTCTGGCTCACTGTGACGCCTGTTGAGTGCGTGGCTTGGCCATCGCAAGATGCTCCCGAGCGATAATGCTTCTTTCCACCATGGCTTTCAGCAAAAACAGACCTTCGATCACGCTCATCGGTTCGGGTAGTCTTGCCCAGGCTCTCGGACCGGCTCTGCGGAACTCAGGCTACAAGATTGACTCAGTAGTCACGAGAAATGCTTCTGAGTCGCGGCGTCGCGCCGGCAGATTGGCCAGAAAGCTGCGAGCCCGTGTAATCAATCTTCAGCAGTTTGGGCCTGATGCGCCGATCATCTGGCTGCTGCACACGGATGATGCTCTGGCAGAAACTGCGCGTGGGCTGGCAATGCATCCGGGATGGGAAAGAAAACTGGTGTTCCATTCCAGTGGCGCTCTTTCCAGCGACGTGCTCGCGCCCCTCAAGCGGGCAGGAGCTTACACGGCTTCCGTTCATCCCATGATGACCTTCGTTTCCGGGAGCACACCCGAAATGTCTGGAGTTCCTTTTGCTCTGGAAGGCGACAGGCCGGCAGTTGCCGCAGCGAAGCATATCGTCCGCGATCTTGGGGCGGAGGCATTCACCATCGCGAGCAAGAGCAAGGTGCTCTATCACGCTCTGGGATCGTTCTCCTCGCCCATGATGGTAGCAACGCTGGCAACAGCGGAACGCGTCGGCCGGGCCGCCGGACTGAGCCCCGCTCAGACCCGCAAGCTGATGCAACCGATTCTGGAGCAAACGATCAAGAATTATTTTTCGCGGGGAGCGGCAGCGGCATTCAGCGGCCCGATCAAACGCGGAGATCTCGAAACCTTAAAGCGACATCTGCGGCAACTACAAGGCGTTCGGGGAGCAGGTAACGTCTATCGCGCCCTGGCGAGATCGGCGTTAATGGAACTGCCCTCAGCTAGAAAAAAGGAGATGTTGAAGCTCCTGAAGGTTATTTCGTAAATAGCCTCTGCCCCACGATCGGAGGAAATCCATTCAGCTGTGAGATCGCTGGCAATGTTATTTCGATGCAACTTTCACATCCAGCACGTGGACTTCAATCACGCCGTCGCTCACCCGTAACCGGCCGAGCGTGATTGGCAGATTGAACCTGCGCGGTCCCGCGCTTCCTGGATTGAAGTAGAGCACCCCGCTCCTGGTCTCCTGCCGGTGCTGGTGGGAGTGGCCGCTGATTACGGCAGTGAATCCAGCAGCTTTCGGGTCGAGATCAAGCGTGTTAACGTCGTGAATCAAGTAGAACGTCGCGCCGCCGAGTTCCACCACTTCTGTTGCCGGATATCGCTGCGCCCAGGCCTGAACGTCCACATTGCCTCGAATCGCGGTGACTGGCGCAATCTTCTCCAGTTCCGGCACGATCTCCGGCGCGCCCATGTCGCCCGCGTGGAGGATGTGCTCAGAGCCGCGGAGAAGTTCGAGCGCTTCTGGCCGAAGAAGGCCATGCGTATCAGAGATGACGCCGACGATCACAGTCCGGCTTCAATGCGTGAGCGCGGATCCATGTAGTCGCGCAGCGCGTCGCCAATGAAGTTGAACGAGAGTACCGCCAGCATGACCGCGGCAGCCGGGAAGAGCACAAGATGTGGCGCGTCAAAGAGGTGAGCGCGGCCGTCATTGAGCATGGAGCCCCAGCTTGCAGTCGGAGGCGGAACGCCCAGTCCGAGAAAACTCATGGTGGCTTCCGCCAGCACAGCGCCCGCCATGCCGATGGCAGCCTGCACAATCACTGGCTGAATAATATTGGGTAAAATGTGCTGAGTGAGAATGCGCCAGTCAGTCGCGCCCAGGGCGCGCGCGGCTTCCACAAATTCGCGCTCCTTCACCGCCAGCACCTGCGCGCGGACCAGGCGCGCGTAGCCAACCCATCCGCCGATGCAGAGCGCCAGAATCAGGTTGAAAATGCCTTGGCCAAGAAATGCCACGAAGGCAATCGCGATGAGGATGCCGGGAAAAGAGAGGAAAGCATTCATCACGATTACATTGAAGAAACGATCGGTGTAGCCTCCGTAGTAGCCGGCAATCGAGCCGAAGATCAGACCCAGAAAAAGCGATCCTGCCACCACGCTGCCCCCCACCAGCATGGAGATGCGCGCGCCATAGATCACGCGCGAGAGAATGTCCCGTCCCAGTTCGTCGGTCCCAAACAAGTGGGCCGCACTGGGGGGCTGCAAACGTGCCGGCAGATCTATCCTGCCAGGGTCCTGGGGCGCGATCCACGGGGCGAAGAGTGCAAATATAGTGAAAAGAATCACCAGAACCACTCCGGCGGTGGCGAGCGCATTACGGCGTCCGAGCGAGATTGAAGCCGTCCAGGCTGTGGAGAGGGCTCGTTGCATGAAGGTGAAAAGTCGAACAACTATTCTAGATGGAAATACCTGCTGGAGCAGGCTGAACCACCCGTTTCAACGTCTCTGCCAATCAATCCTACGGCCTGCCAATGTGGTCAGGCCGCAGCTCGCAAAAAAATGTTCGCAGCTTGTAACCTTCGCCGTCCCCCTTGACTCTATGGCAGAACAAGCAGGCTCATCCGTCGACTGCTTATCAAGGGCCATGGACCCGGAATCTTTGGCCCTTGATTCACTTCCGGCAGAAGCAGCGGCCCTGGTCCTCCACTGTTCCTTTACAAATCTTTTCCTTTCCTTTCGCGCCCGAACAACGTTTTTTGCTCCGTCTTTTGAGAAAATATCAGCAACATTCATGAGTATTGCCGAGGAGTTCATGCCGAGCAGGAGGAAATATCTCGCGGTGGCGCTGGCGTTCTTACTGGTCGTTTCCGCTGCACTGTCATGGGCACAGTCTCAACCGGCGGGACAACGAGTATCCAAGGTCGGGGTGGTGAAGTCCATCACCGGCCGCAACGTGGTTCTGCAGCCCGAAAACGGTGCAGAAGTAAATGTCGCGTTGGCTGAGGATGCTCGCCTACTTCGGCTGGAACCAGGCCAGACCGATTTGAGGTCGGCCCAGACGACTACGCTTGACCAGATTCAGCCGGGAGACCGCCTTCTGGTGCGCGGAACGCCAGGCAATGCGCCCGACAGCCTGCAGGCGACGATCGCGGTCTTGATGAAGCAGTCTGATGTGGCCGCTCATCAGCAAACCGAGTTGCGCGACTGGCAGCGGCGCGGAGCGGGCGGGATCGTGACTGCCATGTCTCCCGCTGACGGAACGATCTCAATCTCCGTAAGGCCCGGGAGTTCCCTGGTCATTAAGACTGGGAAAAACACGGAGTTCCTTCGCTATGCCCCTGATTCAGTGAAGTTCACCGATGCTCAGAAGAGCGCTTTTGATCAGATCAGGGTCGGCGACCAGCTTCGCGCTCGCGGAGCGCGCAGCTCAGATGGCAAGGAACTCACTGCCGAAGAGGTGATTTCCGGCACTTTTCGCAATATCGCCGGGACGATCAGCGGGATTGACATTTCCGCGAACACCATCACAGTCAAGGATGTTCTGGCAAAAAAGACAGTGAAAGTAAAGCTGACGCCGGAATCGCAAATGCGCAATCTTCCGCCGCAACTTGCCCAGAGGATTGCGTTCTTTCTAAAAGCAGATCGGCAAAGCGGAGAAGAAAGGGAGGAGACGGCAAGCTCCGGGTTCGGCGCTGGACGGCAGGCAGCAGGACGCGGAGCAGGCGCTGATTTCCAGCAGATCATCAGCCGTCTTCCGGCAGTAAACCTGGCAGATCTGCACAAAGACGATGCGGTGATGATTGTTTCCACTCCGGGCGCCGGAGGCTCTGAAGTTGCCGCTATTACCTTGCTCAGCGGCGTGGAGCCGATTCTGACTGCGTCACCGAACGCTTCCGGCGCGGCTGCGCTTTTGAATGGATGGAATCTTTCCGCGCCTGCTGAAGGCGGGCCGCAGTAGACCAGAGGAACACACGAATGAATCGTAGATGGAGAACAGCAAGTCTGGTTCTCACCGCAATCCTGCTTCTTCCCGTCGCTTCACACGCCCAACAACTCCGTGGACAGGTGACCGATCCCACAGGAGCTGTGATCCCGAACGCCAACATTGTTCTCAAAGCCGAGAACGGCCCCACCACGTCCGCGCGCTCCGATGGGCTGGGTAACTATCTCCTCCTGCATCTGCCGGTCGGCAAGTACACCATTACGGTGACCGAAAAAGGGTTTCGTCCCTTCACCCAGCAGGTCGTGATTGGCCTTGGGCAGAAGCAACTCAATATCACAATGGAAGTCTTCGCTGAGGAACAGCATGTAGAAGTGCAGAGCGAAGGCGCTCATGTTGATACCTCTCCTGACAGCAACGCAAGCTCTCTGGTGTTGAAGGGCAAAGACCTGGATGCGCTATCCGATGATCCCGACGAACTCCAGTCTGAGCTTCAAGCGCTGGCTGGTCCCTCCGCAGGGCCGAATGGCGGTCAAATCTATATTGATGGGTTTACAGGCGGCCAGCTTCCGCCAAAGTCTTCGATTCGCGAGATCCGCATCAACCAGAATCCCTTCTCAGCCGAATATGACCGCATGGGATACGGCCGAATTGAAGTCTTTACCAAACCCGGAACCGACAAAGTCCACGGCCAGTTCTTCTTCAATGACAATCACTCCATCTTCGACTCGCTGAACCCATTTGCCGCCGTAGAGCCTGACTTCAGCACGCAGATGTACAACGCAAACATCAGCGGCCCATTGAGCAAGAACGCTTCCTACTTTATCAGCGCCGAGCGCCGTGATATTAATGACGTTGCCGCTGTCACGCCTGACGCTTTTGCAGCGGCTGGCGTACCTGTTACGTCCGTGCTCAACCCGCGCGTGCGCACTCATATCACCACGAGAATTGATTATCAGGTGGCGGCTTCCAACACTCTGACTGCACGTTACCATTTCAGCCACGATACGGAACAGAACAACGGCGTAGGGCAGCAGGATCTTCCGTCCCAGGCATATGACCAGAGCAGTACGGAGAATGGGATCCAGATCAGCGATACCCAAATACTCAGTCCGCGAGCGGTGAATGAGACGCGCTTTGAGTGGGAACGCAACAGTACAGGCCAGAATGCCTTGAGTTCGGCGCCATCCATCAACGTGCTTGGAGTATTCAGCAGCGGTGGCAACCCCATCGGAATCAGCGCGGTGGACACGACGCACTATGAACTTCAGAATTACACTTCTCTGAACCGCGGAAACCATTTCATGCGCTTTGGAGGCAGACTGCGGGCTACCACGGAGCAGAGCAGTGCGACTTCAAATTTTAACGGGACCTTTACCTTCGGCGCTACAGTAGACGCAATCACGGGCCAGCAGATTTCAGCGTTGCAGAATTTCCAAAACGGCAAGCCCACACTGTTCTCTATCAGCACGGGTAATCCCTCGATCTCTGACACTTTCGCTGACTCAGGCCTGTACGCGGAAGACGACTGGAAGCTGCGCCAGAATATGACTCTCAGTTATGGTCTGCGGTTCGAAACACAAAATGGAATTCATGATCACGGAGACTGGGCGCCGCGGCTGGGGTTTGCCTGGGGGCTGGGTGGCAAGAAGGACGCTGTTCCCACCACGGTGATCCGCACCGGCTTCGGCATCTTCTATGATCGGATCGCCCAGAACCTGATCCTACAGGCCGAACAACTCAACGGCCTAAATCAGCTGCAATTCCAAATCAAGGACCCAACCCTCCCAGCCATTCCTCCGCTGAGTGCTTTAGCGTTGCAGCCCAGTACCACGTACACCATCACTCCGGCGCTGAGGACTCCGTACACAACCGAAGCTGCCGCATCAGTAGAGCACCAGATCTCAAAGAATTCGACTCTGACCCTCACCTATATCCACTCACAGGGGGTGCATCAGCTTTTCTCGCTCGATACCAATGCGCTCCTGGGAGACGTGCCTCCGGCGTATGAGTATGTTTCGGAAGGCGTGTTCAAGCAGAACCAGATGATCACGAACTTCAACATGCGTGCCGGAAGCAGGCTGACTCTGTTCGGCTACTACGTCCTGAACTACGCCAACAGCGATACGTCAGGCGCGAACAGCTCACCGTCGAATCCGTTGCTGGGCATCACCGCAGATTACGGCCGCGCTTCATTTGATGTGCGCAACCGCGGCTTCTTCGGTGGAAGCATCGCCCTGCCTAGAGGCTTTCGCGTTAGCCCATTCATGATCGTTAATTCCGGCTCGCCATTTAACATCACGCTGGGGCAGGACCTGAATGGCGACTTTATCTTTAATGACCGGCCGGCATTTGCCTCCGGCAGCACGCCTCCAGACCAGGTGAGAGCAACTTCGTTTGGCGCCTTCGATCTGGCGCCGACGCTCGACGATCCTCGAATTCCGATCAACTTCGGTGATGGTCCCGGCCAGTTCGCGCTGAATTTACGAGTGAGCAAGACTTTCGGAATTGGCCCGAAAGCTGAAGCCAGTCAAGGCGCCCCGCAGGGCGGGATGGGCGGCCATACTCCTGAAGCGCACGGTGGTCCTCGCGGATTTGGTGGCGGGCGCGGGCGAGGCGGGCCCGGAGGTCCTTTTGGCGAGCGCTCGAACCAGCGCTACAGCCTCACTTTCAGCGCGAACGCGCGCAACATCTTCAACCATGTAAACCCGGCGGCGCCAATCGGCAGTCTCAGCTCACCCCAGTTCGGACAATCTATCGCGTTGGCAGGCGGATTCTTCAACACTCAGTCCGCTAACCGTCGGGTAGACTTCCAGGTGATGTTCTCGTTCTGAGGAGATCGGTTTCAGGCAACGGTTACTTGAAGATTCGCAGCCAGCGCACGGGCCTTGTTCCCGCCTTCGGCGCGCGCCAACTCCAGCGCCTGTTCCAGCCGGTTGATGGCTTCCGTGACAATGTCTACCGGTTCGAACTTTTCCTGAAGCACGGCTTCGGCGATCCCTGCGGTCATCGCCGGGTTACGTTCTGCACCCGGAACTTTGATGGGAGCCAGCACCTTGCGCATCTTGTCCACCACAAGAAATGCATTCTTTTCCACCGTATCGGCAAGCAGGAGCACGATGCTGGTGAGGTCGTAACGCACGGCGACATCGTTCTGGCGGACATGCGAGCACAGGCTCTGCCCAATCTGCTGCATCATGTTTTCAACCTGTGCTTCGCCGATTTCCTTTACCATCGCCGAGGCTTTGCCGAAGTGAAGCAGCAGCAGGGTGAGAGGCGTCTCCTGCTGGAGTGACCGCTGCACTTCTGAGAGCAGGACATCAAGATAAGACGAGCGCTTGAGCAGTCCTGATTTTTCATCCGTCACTGCCAGTGTCTTCATCAGGCTGCGCAAGCGCGCATTGGTCACAGCGAGCATCACCTGCTCGGCCAGAGTCTTCAGTACGACCAGCTCCGTCTTCTGCCACTCGCGCGGAGAGGTCTGTTCCAGGATGATGATACCGGATTGCTCACCGGATTCCAGCAAGGGCACAGCGACGAGCGACTGGATATTCAGCGCTTTGATCTGCTCCTTCAAGCCCGACAACTCTTTTGCTGACCCCGGATTTGGAATTGTAACCAGCCCGTTGGCCGCAAGCTGCTGCGAAACTCCAATCAGCTTGACGATAGACATCACATCCGACTGCTGCACGCCTGGAGCGCAGTACTCCAGTGCCGCGGCCGGAGGTTTCCCGGGAGTACACAGTCCGGCAATGCAACGGCTCGCTTCAAAGTGGCGGCCTATTTCGTTTACCGCGGTAAAAAGCACGCTCTTTACGTTTGCCTGCCGGTAGATATTGCGCGTCATCTCGCTGATGCGGGCAAAGCTCTCAACCGCGCTTTCACCGGAAGGGGCCCCATTGACCGGTGCAGACGCTGGCGTTGGAGTTGGCTGCGCCGCTTTGCCCTGATAGACCGGGCTGAATCCCGCGCTGGCGTACAGGTTCCGGAGTTTTTCGTTTCGTTCCTCTTCGCGCGGAAACTGCCGGTGAATGCCCTCAATACGCTCCATGGCCTTCGCGCGCATTCCGTACTGCAGGAAAATTTCTGCCTGCAGTATGAAATCTTCCAGCAGCACCGGTTCCTCTTCCTGGGGCGGAGCCGCGGCTGCTGCCTTTCCCTGAGCCTGCGGCTGCGAAGGAACAGTCTCTACCGAACTCTCAATCTTCTTGAAACGCGCCGCAATGTGGTTGTATTGCGTGTCCGCAATTTTGCTACGCAGCATGGCCAGCCGCTCGGAGTGCCCCGGCTCGTATGGGTCCAGCTCGGTAGCGCGGTCCAGAGTCTCGCCCGCTTCGCGAAATCGTCCAGCTTCAAAGTAGAGTTGAAACAGCTTCAGCAGAGTGCGGCTGTACTCGTGTTCGCGATTGGCTGTGCTGAAAAGTCTTGCCAGATATTCGGTAAAGCCTAGCGCGGGCAGACGGCGGTCTGAGACGTCATACATCACGGAAAGAAACTCGCGCCGCCTGCCGCCCCGGCTCTCATGCTCTTCGATCTTCTTTGTCAGCTCGAGCGCGCGCTGCGTGTCGCCGGTGTCAAGGTAAGCCCCTACCAATGATGCGATCTCTTCTAATTGCCGGGGATCTTTGGTGAAGAGCTCCCAGGCAAAAGGCTCGGCTTCCGCCGGACGGCGCGCCGCCATCAGGGCGTGAGCGTAGAGCTCGCGGACCTCGGTGGTGCTCTGAAACCGCGTTACAACCGGCGTAAGCACGTCAATGCATTCTTGAAGATGGCTTCGCGCGAACAGGCCCCGGCTGTAGAGAAATACCGCCTGCAGGTTCATCGGGTCGAGGCTGTAAGCACGTTCATACCACTGGAATCCCATGCCGGGAGAAGCTTCGTCTTTCAACATTCCAAGTTGCACGAAACTGGCGGAAGCTATCTTGCCCTCTCCCAGCAGTGCAGCTTTTTCTCCGGCACGCTGATAGTTTTCGGCGCTTGGCTCAAGCTCCACGATTTTCTTTGCCGCAGCCAATGCCTGAGTGCTCTTGCGCTGTTTCTCGAAACCGTCGAGCGCGCTCTGATATGCTTCCAAGGCCTCGCGCTTGTCTTTCTTCTCGATCAGCCTGGCGTAGCGGAATGTCTGGAGCGGAGTCGGGACTGCAATTTTGGCCAGCTTTTTGAAAGTAACGACACCGCGCGCAACATCGCCGATTTCCGATTCCTGCTCGAAAAGAGCATTCAACAGAGGGGCAGCTTCATGGGCCCGCCCCAGCGCAATGCAGAGGTCGGCAGCGGCCTGCCGTACGTGATCGTTCTTTGGCTCCTCGTCAAGGATGGCGAGGTATTCCGCAAGGGCAGCATCAGGTTTGCCTCGCTGCAAAAATTTTTCCGCTTTGTCGAGTCGCTTGGAGGTGTCCGCCATCTGGAGCTGTCCCGGCGCTTTCCGGGTCGAGCCGTCCGGAAGCTGAGGTCGTGTCCGATCATTCTATGCGGAATCTTCTGCTGGCTCAATAATGACGGAAGAACATGAGTGATTGACCTTACTTGCGGGCTGCTGTGTTACTCTCGCGCGGCAGGACACTCACATCTTTTTTTATGAGCCAGGAGCAGGGACTCAAACGCGAATTGGGAGCGCGGCAGATGGCCATGGTAGCCGTAGGCGGCTCCATCGGCACCGGGCTGCTCCTGGGATCTGGCGCTGCCATCCAGGTTGCAGGTCCCGCGGTGATCGTCACCTACATCGTCAGCGCGCTGATCTCGTTTGTTGTTGCCATGGCGCTGGGCGAGATGTCCGCCGTGCATCCTGCGGCAGGATCATTTGGAGTCTATGCCGAACTCTATCTGAACGACTGGGCGGGCTTCGTTGCGCGCTACGGATACTGGTTCTCGGTTGTCATCGCCATCGGATCGGAAGTCGTCGCTGCGGGGACCTACATGGGCGTCTGGTTCCCCGGCGTTTCCATACTTTGGTGGATGATTTTGTTCGCGGTCTTTCTTCTCGCGATCAACCTTTTTTCCGTCGGACACTATGGCAGCTTCGAGTACTGGTTCGCCCTGATCAAAGTGGTGACGATCTTCGTCTTCATTCTTACCGGCGCGGCATTATTGTTTGGCGGCAGGGTGCATCCGCAGTATGTCAGCAATGGCGGATTCGCGCCAAACGGCTGGCCCGCATCGCTGATGGCGGTCTCGTTCGGTCTTTACAGCTTTTTGGGGATCGAGATGGTGGCGATCTCCTCGGGAGAGGCGCGCTCCGCCCGCGAGGTTGCGCGAGCCACATGGATGAGCTTTGCCATTCTGACTTTCGTATACGTAGGCGCGATGGCGGTGCTGCTGGGCGTAATGCCATGGCAGCGGGCGGGAGTGAGCGAGAGCCCGTTCGTGACGGTGTTTAGCGTGGCCGGAATTCCCGCGGCCGGATTCATTATGAATCTGGTTGTGCTCTCGGCCGCGCTGTCGGGCGCAAACGCGAGCCTGTATGTCACCTCGCGCATGCTGTTCTCACTGGCGCGTTCAGGGTACGCGCCGGCAAGAATGGCCGGTCTGAACCAGCACGGTGTGCCGATGGCAGCGCTGTTTGTTTCCATGCTGGGAATCGTTGCTGCCATCATTCTGCGCTTGCGAGCGCCGGAACGGGCTTATCTCTACATCATCAACGTGGCGCTGGTGGGCGGAATGATTGCCTGGCTGGTTTCGCTGCTGGCCCATGTGCGTTTCCGGCGCAGCGTCTCCGCACAGCAGCTCCGCGATTTGGGAATGCGTTCGCCTGTGGGAAGCTTCGGCTCAATTCTAGGTTTCGCCGCGATCATTGCCGCTATCGCCGGTACCTGGTGGGTGCAGCAATCGAGCGTGGCAGCCAGAAGCGCAGGAATCTATCTCGTGGTGCTCAGCGCGGCGTACTGGGCGGTCAAACGGAAGAACTCCTCAGTGAGGGAGCCCGAAGTCAGTAACGCTCCAGATCTCTAATCCGCTCCCGTCGCCTGCGGCACTGGCCGCGGACGGCCAGCGGCCAAATAGAGAAGCACTCCCAATCCCATAATGGCGATCCCGAATGCCAGGGAACTGATGCTGCCCAAACGTCCCAGATCAAGCCGTTCGGCTCGGTTCTTCACCAACGCGACAATCAGGAGGCAAGTGGGAGCCACTCCCATCAAAATCGCGCCCGTTAGTCCGCCGAAGATGCGAAACGGCCGCGGCAGTTCCGGTTCGCGCACCCGCAGCACAATGAGAGCCATGAACTCCAACACCAGGCTTGCGCCATAAAGCAGGATGTCGAGCATGATGAGCCGGTCAAAGCTAAGCCCCAGTGATAGCCCCCAAGCCAGCCCAAGCACAAGAATAGAGACCCAGGGCGCGCCATTCCTGAGCTTACGCCTGAAGGCCTGTGGCAGATGCCCGTCTTCTGCCATAGCAGAGGGAAGATGCGAGTACGAGAGCACCAGCGAGTTGAAGGAACTAAACTCCGCCAGCATCGCAGTCGCCACCAAAGTGGCGCCCAGCCATGGACCGACGATGATCGTGGCGAAGCTGGCCCAGCTTCC
>JAICYU010000006.1 GCA_025934025.1 Terriglobales bacterium | reverse complement strand
CGGATGGCCTGCTGGCGGAAGTCGGGCGTGGTATCAATCAGGACGCAGCGCCCGTCGTACTGCAACATGACAGATGGGCGGGTACGCTGGTCATGCGGATCACTGGATGTGCAAACGCGGCAGGTGCAGCCGATGGTCGGGACTCCCATGGAAGTTCCGCTGCCCAGCACCGTAAGGGTGGCGTTCATTTCTTTTCGGGCACGGAAACCGGACCTGTTCCAGGCTGCGGCTGCGCGGTGGCGCCTTTGGCGATGGCGTTCGTCAATTCGATCCAGGCCATGCGCAACTCGAAGAGGACGTTCTGGAGGAGCCCCTGTTCGCGGTCAGTGAGATTGCCTTTGGTCTTTTCCTGGAGAATGGTGAGGGAATCAATCGTCTGCCGCGCGCCGATGATGTCTACCGCCGGAGATTCGCCCTCCTGGCGTACCGCTCCCATCTGAATCAGCGCGCTCATGTAGAAGGACTCGATCACGCGCTCAAAACTCATTTCAGGATAGCTGCCGCTCTCTCCGCCGATCCTGCTGCTCACGATTTCATCCAGCTTCTTGCCGGAAGCCTTGTAAGCCTCGTTTTGCTCATGTTGCTCCTGAGCCGAGGGCGGCGCAGGCATCTCTTGAGCTTCTTGTGGGTCCGCATCCGTCTTGCCCGGAGGTGGTGGGGCCTGCTGCTGCGATGAAGCTGCGGCTTTGGTTTTATCTTCCTCTTCGCCGCGGACCTCGTTCCGCAACTCTCCTTCACTTCCAAAACGTCGCCGGTCACTGACAACAAAGTCCTGCTTGTTCTCCGCCATAAGTCCTCAATTCAGTTTGATATTGAATGGCAAGTCTGCGATTCGCGCGCGCACGCCATGAAAATCCAACTCGCTTCCGGGAGTGAGCGCCTCGCGCCGCACATAGCCCAGGCCCAGGAACTTCTCTCCATCCGGCGTCGGAACGCGAACCGCGGTTGTGATTTCAGCGAGGGTGCGTCCTTCCGACTCCAATTTGCCCGGCATAGGCAGCGCATTGAATTCAAAGCCCGTAAACTGCCGATGCACCTGCCCGCGCGAGCGGATGCGCTCAACAATCTCTTGCCCGATATAGCAGCCCTTGGTGAAATGCAGGGCGCGCGTTTGGCCGGTTTCCTGCGGAAGGTCGCGCTCGCGGATGTCTTGTCCATATTTCGGAACTCCGCGCAGCACGCGCCATACTTCCAACGCTTCTGTTCCTACCGACTGAGCGCCTGCGCCGACCAGCCGCTCCTGTAATGTCGCAACATCATTCTGATCTGCCCAGAGTTCATAGCAATGTGAAGTCTGCTCCGGTCCGCGAATCAGCACTGCGGAAATTCCGTCCGCAGTCACGTCACGAGCTTCGAGCGGTTCGAGTCCTGCTGCTTTGATTCCACTTGCCATCAGGATTTGTTCTGCCTCTGGCCCGCAGATCCCGATGGCGCTCTGAGATTCAACCGGACTGAGCTCCACCTTGTCCATGATGATGAATCGCTTCAGTGTTGGAAGAAGTGTCTCTAGCTGGCGCTGGTCTGTTTCCAGCAGCAAGAAGTCGCCACGATTAAAGATGTAAAGGTCGCCGAGAATCCGGCCCTGCGCGTTCAGGACGAAGTTGTAATTGCCGCGATTCAGCGGCAGCTCGCGAACGTTATTGGTGACCATGTTGTGCAGCCACCGCACCCGATCTTTGCCTGTGACCGTCGCCTGGACACGTGTGCTAAGTTCAAAAACCGCCGCTTTCACTGCAAGAGCATGCAGTTCTCCGGCGAGGTCGCGGCTCTCTTCCGCGTGCGCCGAAGCAGCCGAGCGTTCATGGAGCGTGACTTCTGCCATGCGTAATCATTGATTATAGCCAAGTGCGCCGGGGGGCAGATTGCAATCTTCCTTCCGGCGCTGGAGAATTGGTGGATGGCGGAACAACCTCGCGATTGGAAAAAAAGCTGGGTGCAGGCGGAGAAGATGATCGAACTCGGCATCACGCTTCCGATTGCCACCGTGCTGGGCTGGCTCATTGGCGATGCCCTGGACAAGAAATTTCATACTTCATGGATCGGCATTGTCGGTCTCGTGGTCGGCGTGGCTGCCGGGCTGACTCGGCTTGTCCAGAGGGCGATGGCGATCGGCGCCGAAGATTCCGACGGCTCCGGGGAGAACAGTGACCTTCCCCGCCAGTGACAGCATCGAAGATGTCTATCAGCGGCTGAATCTTTCCATGAGCGTCCTGCTGGCGGCCGGACTCCTGACGTTCCTTTCTTTCCGGCATTGGGCCATGCTGCTGGGCTTCCTGGCAGGAGGGTTGATTGCGGTGATCAACTTTCGCATTCTCAAGCGCACCATCGCCACGGTGGGCGAGGCGCTGGCCGAAGGCAAAACTCCCGCCAGCGCGCGCCAGCAGGCGATGAAATTCATCCTGCGCTATGCTTTATTGGCCGCGGCCCTCTATGTTATATTCAAAAGTTCACAAGTCAGTGTTTACGGCCTTTTTGCGGGCTTGTTTCTGCCTGCAGGGGCCGTTGTGATTGAAGCGTTTTACGAACTCTACCTCGCGTTTCGACGGGGAATCTAATCTCAGGCAAGAACTTCTTATACGATGCAAGAACAGCTCTGGTTTACTGCGCTCCTGAACGCGGCCATTGGCAAGCCTGTAAACGCCGCAATGCAGGCGCTTCCGGCGGCGTTTCACCCTGCCAACCCGCAGGCGCCGATTACGAATTACGTCGCCATGCAGGTGCTTGTGGTGGCGGCGCTCATCGTTATTTTCTTGCTCATTCGTTCGCGGCTCTCGGTGGAGAAGCCCGGTCCTTTGCAGCACATCGCTGAGATGCTGGACCAGTTCGTCAATGGCCAATGCGGCGACATCATCGGCGATCACTATGAGCGCTTTATTCCGCTGCTCACCGCGATTTTTGTTTTCGTCCTGTTTTCGAATCTTCTCGGCATCATCCCTGGATTCGAATCGCCGACCGCAGACGTTAGAGTCCCGCTCGGCTTGGCTGTGGTTTCTTTCGTCTACTACAACCTGCACGGACTGAGAAAGAATGGGCCGATCGGCTACTTCAAGCATTTCCTGGGGCCGATCTGGTGGATGGCTCCGCTGATGCTCATCATTGAGATCTTCAGCCATTTCGCCCGCATCCTGTCACTCACTGTCCGTCTCTGGGCCAACATCTTCGCCGGCGATCTGGTGACGCTGGCGTTCTTTTCCATGGTTCCCCTGCTGCTGCCGGTCCTCTTCAACCTGTTGCACATTTTTGTGGCGATACTACAGGCGTACGTGTTCATGCTGTTGACGATCATCTACCTGAGCGGAGCGGTAGCGGAATCGCATTAAAAGTTTGCTTTCAGCGTGAGGGCGCCGTCTCCCAAGGCGGAGAGCCAACCACCCACTGGAAGCAGTTTCATAGGAGAAAAACATGCGCAAAACAATGATGTACCTCTTTATGGCAATGGCCCTGATGTGCGTGGCTATGCCGGTTTACGCGCAGGGCGGCGGCAACGCCTCGCCTGCTTCATGGGCTGTGCCGATCGGTTCCGGCATCGGCATGGCAATTGCTTCTGGCCTTTGCGGAATCGGCCAGGGCAAAGCCACAGCCTCAGCCGCTGAAGCTGTAGCCCGCAACCCCGGAGCAAGAGCTGGAATCCAGTTCGTGCTCATCTTCGGACTGATTCTCATCGAGTCACTGGCGCTCTATGTGTTCGCCATCATCTTCCTTAAGGTGAAATGACGGCCAAACTTCGAAGATAGACCCGGCCGTTGAGGCCGGGTTTTTTGTTAGACTCAGCTTTTCATCAGCTATCCTATCAGTCATGCCGCCGACTCCGGCCCTCGAGTTCGATAGCGTCACCAAGGAATACCGAACTTTCTTCCGGAACGAATCGGTGCGGGCGCTGGAGAACTTCTCGCTGCGCGTGGAGCCCGGTGAAATCTTCGGCTTCCTGGGACCAAACGGCGCAGGAAAAACAACGGCGATTCACATCGCGATTGGGCTGATGTTTCCGTCTTCCGGCGGAGGCCGAATGCTGGGTTCTCCTTTCGGCAATGCTGCAGCCCGCCGGAAAGTCGGGTTTCTCTCTGAGAATGTCGCGCTGTACCATCGGCGGGCCGGTAAGCTGCTTCGCTTCTACGGCGAGTTGAATGGAATGCGCGATCCTGAGCTGCGCCGCCGCACGCAAGAGATGCTCCGGCAGGTGCAACTGGAGGACGCAGCCGCTCGCAACGCGGGAAAATTTTCTCGCGGCATGCTGCAACGGCTGGGAATCGCCCAGGCGTTAATTAATGATCCTGATCTAGTCATCCTCGATGAGCCCACTTCAGCACTCGATCCCATCGGCCGCGTGCAGGTTCGCGAAATGATGCTGCGAGCCCGCCGGGCGGGCAAGACTGTCTTCCTGAGTTCTCATCTGCTGTCTGAAGTGGAGCAGATCTGCGATCGAATTGCCATTGTGATTCGCGGCCGAGTGGCCCGCGTGGGAACGATCAAAGAACTTCTGGAGTCACAGGACCGCTTCGTAATCACCGCGCGAGGAATTGATGCCCTGATGTTCGAGGGTGCGCAGCAGAACGGCTATATCCGCATCACGGTCCCGGCCCTGAAGCAGCGCGCTACGATTGAGAAGATCTGGCTCGCAGGCGGCGAGGTGATGGCTGTAAATCCAATCCGCCAGACCTTGGAAGATCTTTTCGTGGAGTTGGCCCATAAAAACTGACCACCGATGCCCCGATCTCAAGCCGCACCCGTTTTTATTTATGCCCTGTTTCATTCCCAGAGTGGCTCCTGCCTCGCCTAACGAGCGCATCCCGCGCAGCGGAAGAGCGGCAGGATAAAATCATACGTTAGACAAAACGCATGATTCCAATCCTCCTGATTGCCGCCAACTTCGTCCGCACGCAGTGGCTGGTGGTGGCCATTATGACAGCCTATCTTTTCGGCATCTCAGGAGTCTTCGCCATCAACCAGAAACCGGGAGAGACGATTTTCTTCCTGCAGTGGCACTCGTTCTACGTTCTGTTCCTGGCCATGATTCTGGCGGTAGGCGCTATCCAGAGCGAAAGGAAATCTCGCCGGATCATCGCCGTGTTGTCGAAAGGGATTCACCGCTGGCAATACCTCGCCGGGCTGCTTTGCGGGTGCGGCGCAATCGCTGGACTGTTCTGGGTTGTGATTGCCTGCGCAATGATTGCACTTTCGCGTCAACAAACATCGAGTGACAGGCTGGGTGCGATTTTTGTTGCTCTGTTTTGCTGTTCGCTGGCTACGGCAGCCGTGGCGCTCTTTTATTCAGTGTTCCTGCATCCTTTGCTGGCGAGCGTTGCCGCACCCGTCACACTGGCGCTCCCGTATCTTGTGCAACCTTGGAACATCCAGATACACAGCGCATGGTTTCCCGTATCCGGGATTTTCTATTTGCTGCAGGACTATCAGCTTCGTTCGGCGAGCGAGATATGGAGCGTGGCAGTGTCAGCGATTGTCTACTCGCTTTTTTTCCTGGCTGCCGCTGCGGTTATCTTCAGCCGGCGTGACGTGACTACTTCGCCGGAATAGCTCCTTTACCTCTAAATCTGTGAGACTCTTGAATCGGGCTCCCATCATGCCCGCGGCTTTGGTTTTGGGTTGCAGATCACTGGCCGCGAGAGTTGTATAGTCCAGCAAGCGGCCTGGCACCACCCCGAGATAGATCGTGGCAATTGTCGTAATCACCAGGGCTACTCGCATGCTGGCGGAAGCAGGTGCAGGAGGCTCTGACACGGTCGGCTCGCGCATGTACATCACGACCACCAGCCGCAGGTAGTAGTAAGACGCGACCGCGCTGTTCACTACGCCGATGATCACCAGCCACACCAGAGCCGTGGGGTGAGTTGCAGAAGTCCCGTGCATGGCTGCTGTGAATGCATAGTACTTGGCGAGAAAGCCGGCCGTAGCGGGAATGCCGATGAGCGACAGAAGAAAGATGGTCAACGTGAACGCCAGCAGCGGCGACCGCTTGCCCAGTCCGGCGTAATCGTCAATCGAAACATAGCGCTCGCCGGCGGAGCCGAAATGGCTGACCACCGCAAAAGCGCCCACGTTCATCGCGGCGTAAGCAGCCGTGTAGAAAATAGCCGCCGAGATACCGAGCTGGTTGCTGGCCGCGAATGCCACCAGCAAATAGCCTGCATGGGCAATGGAACTATATGCCAGCATCCGTTTAACATTGCCCTGTACCAGCGCGCCAAAGTTACCCAGCGTCATGGAGAGCGCGGCGGAGATCCAGATCAGCCAGAACCATCCCGTGCCGGTGGTCGCAAACAGGACACGCAGAAGCACCGCAAAAGCTGCGGCCTTGGGCCCCGTGGACATCAGGGCGACGATGGGCGCCGGTGCGCCCTCGTAAACATCGGGTGTCCAAATATGAAACGGCGCTGCAGCTACCTTGAACCCGAGCCCGATGATCATCAGCGCAGTGGCTACATAAGCCAGAATGCCGGGATTCGTGGCCGCGAGCTGAGCTTGAATTCGCAAAATGTCGGTTGTTCCGGTAGCGCCAAACATCAAGGCCACGCCGTAAAGGAAAAATGCGGTGGCGAACGAGCCAAGCAGAAAATATTTGATTGAGGCTTCGGCGCTCGAGGCCGAGCGGCGGCGGTATCCGGCAAGAATGTAGGTGGAGATGGAGGAGATCTCCAGCGCGACAAAGATCAGCACCAGCTCGACGGCAGACGACATCAGCACCATCCCCACGGTGCCAAATAAGATCAGGGCGTAATATTCCCCGCTGCCGATCTTCTGCTGTTCGAGGTACTCGAGCGAAGCCAGAATGCACACGGCCGAGATCGCGGGAATCAGCACGTGGAAAAAGATACTGAAGCTATCTACCCGTACCATGCCAAACCAGCCCAGGCCGTAATAGTGCATTTGATAGACAGCCGCTGCGATGGCGGCAAGCGTTCCGACGAACGAAAGCAGCCCGAGTCCCCGGCGGCTGTCCGAAGGCTTGAGCAGCGGATCAATCAGCATTACGGCGATGCCGAACGCCGTGAGCACCAGCTCGGGCAGAATGCGGATGTAGTCAACACCTGAAATCGGGCTCATTATTTCTGTCCACCAGCCGGAGAGATGATGCTGCTTTTCGCGGGCGCGGGAACTGCATGTCGCGCACGCGCCGCTTTCACTGCAGTTTGAGATTGCCGGTTGATTTCAGCGACCGCGGGATCAATGGTCTTCATCCAGTAAGGCGAGATCACGCCCATAATTACTACCATCACCGCCACGGGCCAGAGTGAAATCTGCTCGCGACCGTCCAGATCGCGGAGCGATTTGTTCTGCTCACGCCGGATCGGTCCGAAGAAGACTTTCTGGTACATCCAAAGCAGATAACACGCGCCCCAGATTACGCCGCTGGCGCCGAGGATGCCGTAGATCATCTTGTCCTGGAAGGCGCCGCTCAACACCAGGAACTCGCCGACGAAGCCGTTCAGCAGCGGAAGCCCAACGGATGACAGCACCGCGATCAGGAAAAACGTGGCATATACCGGCATTGGAGCTGCCAGGCCGCCGTATTCGCGGAACTCATAGGTGTGCTTGCGTTCGTAGATCATTCCGGCAAGCATGAACAGAGCGCCCGTGGAGACACCGTGGTTCAGCATCTGATAGACCGCGCCGTCCGTCCCTGCCTGAGTGAAGGTAAAGATTCCGAGAACCACGAATCCCAGGTGGCTGACTGAGGAATAGGCGATCAGCTTCTTCAAGTTGGGCTGCACCAGCGCCACCAGCGCGCCATAAATGATCCCGATAATCGCCAGCACGTTGATCCAGCCGGCGTTGGCTGCGGCTTCTTTGGGAAACATGCCGACATTAAATCGCAGCAGGCCGTAAGTTCCCATCTTGAGAAGCACTCCGGCCAGCAGCACCGAGCCGGCGGTGGGAGCTTCAACGTGCGCGTCCGGTAGCCAGGTGTGCAGCGGGAAGAGAGGAACCTTCACGGCAAACGCTATGAAGAAGCCTAAGAACAGCCACTGCAAGGCTCCCGAGCTTGCGTTGCCGTCGTGGACCCACTGGCGCAAAGTCGCGTAATCAAAGCTGCTGGTCTGGACATAAAGCCAGATGATCGCAGCCAGCATGAAGACGGAAGCGACCATCGTGTAGAGGAAAAACTTTACCGCCGCATAGACCCGCCGCTCGTGACCATACATGCCGATCAGAAGCGCCATGGGAATGAGCGTAGCTTCCCAGAACACGTAGAACAGGAACAGGTCGAGTGCGAGAAAGACGCCGATCATGGCTGTTTCGAGGATCAGGAGCAGAACGAAAAATTCTTTCACGCGGTCATGAATGGACTTCCATGAAACCAGCACGCTGAGCGGAACCAGGAAGGTGGTGAGCAGCGTGAGCCACATGGAGATGCCGTCCGCCCCCAGGTGGTAATGGATGTCGTGGCCGATCCAGCGCTGGTCTATCTGGAACTCGAATCCCGAGTGCATGCCCGGCATGTGTATCGGGAGATAAATCGAGAAAGCAAAAGCGATGAGCGAGATGAGCAGCGCCGCCCAGCGGAGCAGGCGATCGTTGCGCGGCAGCAGCATCAGCACGATTGCGCCCGCGGCAGGAATGAAGGTGACGAGCGTGAGAATCCACTGGTTCACTTGCTCACCCCCAGCCAGATCATGTAGGCGATCACGGCCGCGCCGCCCGCCGCAACCCACGCGGCATAAGAGCGGATGTTGCCGGATTGCATTCGCCGCAATTCGCCGCCGATGCTCTTGGAAGCTGTGCCGGCGCCGTTCACCAGGCCGTCAATTACGCCCTGGTCCACGCCTCGCCAGAACACGACGGTGGAGAGTCCCAGCAGCGGTTTCACAAAGAGCAGACCGTAGCCTTCGTCAACGTAGTATTTGTGCAAGACCGTGAGATAGATTCCGTGGATCTTCGCAGTAATCTGGTCCGGAAGCCCTGGATTTTTATAGTAGAGCAGCCAGGCAAAGAACAAGCCGATGAGCGCGGCAGCCACCGAGATGCCGGCGAGTCCCCATTCTTCGGTCGGGTTCTCCTGCTTTTCTTCTTGTGGCTGGCCGGCGGCTTCGGGTACGTGCTCCATGGCTGTCGGGCTGGTGGGTGCGCCACTTTTGATTACAGGAGCGAGGAAACTTCCAAAGTTGTTGCCGCCACCCATAAATGCCGGCACGCCGATCCATCCGCCGACGAACGAGAGCAGCGCCAGCACCATCAACGGACCAATCATGACCCACGGTGATTCGTGGACTCGACCATGCCCGTGGGCCTGATCGTCGGCGTGGCCATGCGAGTGAGCAGCAGCCCCGTGCTGCGCGTGAGCAGGCGCATTCGCGGCGTGGGCTTCTTCGCCAATGTCAACCTTGCCCAGCTTCAGATCGCCGTAGAACGTCATGAAGTAGAGCCGGAACATGTAGAACGAGGTCAGGCCGGCGGTGATCACGCCTACCACCCAGAGCGCTTTGCTTCCATGCGGGCTGGAAAAAACTTGCCCCAGGATTTCGTCTTTGCTGAAGAAGCCGGCAAAGGGGGGAATGCCGGCGATAGCGAGCGTCGCCACCAGCATGACGAAATGAGTTTTCGGAATCAGCTTGCGCAATCCGCCCATCCGGCGCATGTCCTGCTCGCCGCCGATCGCATGGATCACCGATCCTGCGCCCAGGAAGAGCAAAGCCTTGAAGAACGCATGAGTCATCAAGTGGAAGATGGCAGCGGAATACGCGGCCACGCCGCAGGCCAGGAACATGTAGCCAAGCTGCGAGACGGTGGAATAGGCGAGAACGCGTTTGATATCGGTTTGCGTCATGCCCATGGTTGCGGCAAAGATCGCTGTGAGGCAGCCGATGATGGCGACGACTTCCAGCGCATGGGGAGAGCGGCTGAAGATGGCATTGGAACGCGCGATCATGTAGATCCCGGCAGTCACCATGGTGGCAGCATGGATCAGCGCAGAAACCGGCGTAGGGCCTTCCATGGCGTCAGGCAGCCAGACGTAAAGCGGCACCTGGGCGGATTTTCCGGTTGCTCCAAACATCAGCAGGAGAGCAATCGCGGTCAGCAGTCCCCATCCGGACTCGGTGGGCATGTTGGAGACGGACTTGAATACGGCATCGTAGTTCAGCGTGCCAAAATGCTTGATGAGCAGGAACATGCCAATCAGGAACGCGAAGTCGCCGATACGATTGACGATGAAAGCTTTCTTGCCGGCGTCGGCGGCCGAGTCCTTGAGAAAGAAGAAGCCGATAAGCAGGTACGACGCCAGACCTACTCCTTCCCAGCCAACAAACATCAGCAGATAGTTGTTGGCCAGTACCAGCGTGAGCATGAAAAACATGAACAGGTTCAGATAGGAGAAGAAGCGATAGAACCCGCCTTCGTGCGCCATGTAGCCGACAGAATAGATGTGGATCAGAAAGCCGACGCCAGTGACGACCAGCACCATCACCATCGAAAGCTGGTCGAGATAGAAGCCAAACGGCGCGGAGAAATTGCCGGCGGTAATCCACGTAGGCCCGGTTTCGATGTACGGAAGGTTGCCGAGGTGCAGTCCCTGCACGACTGCCCAAACCGCATATCCGAACGAAGCAGCCGTAAACAGCAAGGCGACGAACGACACCGCCGCGTTGCGGAAGTGCCTCCCGAACAGCCCGTTGATGCCCGCGCCGATCAGCGGCAGCAGGGGAATCATCCAAAGATGCAAGCTGGCGTCAGTCATAGTTTCAGCAGGTTGACCCGGTCAACGTTCAAAGTCTCGCGCGTGCGGAACACGGAAATAATGATCGCCAATCCCACGGCCGCTTCCGCAGCAGCCACCACCATCACGAAAAATACGAACACTTGTCCGCTCAACGGAACCACTTTCTCGGCTACGGTCTTCGCGTGCTCGTTCCAGTAGTTGGCGAACGCGACAAACGTAAGGTTCACCGCGTTCAACATCAGCTCAATGGACATAAAAATCGTGATGATGTTGCGCTTGAGCAGAAACCCGAAAATTCCCAGGCAGAAAAGAATGGCGCTCAGCACCAGATACCAGGCAAGAGGGACCATCTAGCTTTCTCTCCTTCCCAGGACGACCGCTCCCATAATGGCGATGAGAATCAGGACGGAAGTAATTTCAAATGGCAGCAGGAAGTCGCGAAAGAGCAGACGGGCGATGGGCTGCGTGGCGCCAAAGTCGGCGGTGTTGATGCGTACTCCGCCCAACTGCGTGTTGTGGCTGAGCATGGTCCACGCGACCAGACAGCCAAGAGCGATGACGCCGGGAACTCCCAGCAGCAGCGCGATATGGCTGCCGCGACTTCGCTCTTCCTCGCCCGCGTTCAGCAGCATGATGACGAAGACGAACAGCACCATAATGGCGCCGGCATAAACGATCACCTGAATCGCGGCGACAAATTCGGCGCCCAGCAGCAGGTAAATCAGCGCCAGAGCGCCCATGACCACAACCAGCGAAAGCGCGCTGTTGATGGGATGGCGCTGTACCAGCAGATTCACCGCGCCCGCTACGCAGATAACGCCGAAGATGATGAAAAGAATTTGGTGGATCATTCTGTCAAGCCCTCAGCGCCACGATCAGGCTGGTGACCACAATGTTGGCGAGGGCCAGCGGCAGCAGGAATTTCCAGCCAAACGCCATGAGCTGGTCATAGCGGAAGCGCGGCAGAGTGCCGCGAATCCAGATGTAGAGAAAAATGAAAAAGAAGACTTTGATGGCGAACCAGAGAACCGGCAGCAGCGACTGGAGCAGCGGCGGTCCAAACAGCGGCCCGCGCCATCCGCCGAAGAAGAGCAGCGTGGCCAGGCTGCCCACCGTGAACATGTTGAGATATTCGGCCATGAAGAACATGGCAAACTTCATGGAGCTGTACTCGGTGTGATAGCCGGCGACCAGTTCGGTTTCAGCTTCCGGCAGATCAAAGGGAATCCGGTTGGTCTCGGCAAATGCCGCCATCAGGTAAATGAAGAATCCAATGCACTGGGGAAAGATGTACCAATGGGGCACGAAGCCAAACCAGGCGTTCTGGCCCTGGGCATTGACGATGTCGCGCAAGCTGAGGCTCCCGGCGAGAAGCAGGACGCCAACCAGCGAGAGGCCGAGCGCGAGCTCGTAACTGATCATCTGGGCGCTGGCTCGCAATGATCCGAGCAATGAGTATTTGCTGTTGGAAGACCAGCCTGCCAGCGCAACTCCATAGACGCCGATGGAAGTCGCGCCCAGGATAATCAAAATTCCGATGTTGATATCGCTGATCGCGCCGGTCGCGTGCGCAACCCCGGTGATCTGGAGAGCTGTCGTCGTCCCGCCCACGGTAATGGAATTGCCGAATGGAATTACAGCGATTGCGACCAGCGACATAGCTAGAGCGAGCATCGGGGCAAGAATATAGAGGCCTTTGTGTACGCTGTCCGGAATCATGTCTTCCTTCAGGATGAACTTGACCCCGTCAGCAAGCGGCTGCAAAAGGCCGAATGGCCCTACGCGCGTCGGTCCCCAGCGGTTCTGGATGCGTGCGACCACCTTGCGCTCCAGCAGCGTGGTATAGGCTACGCCGGTAAGCATGATGAAGACTACGACGATGATTTTTATAACTGCAACGACGATGTAGGTTGTGAGAGTCACTCTTGTCCGTTATCAGCTCAGAATTGTGTTCGATTTCCTCGTTTTCGCACCCAGAAGCTAGTAGCTACAAGCTTCTAGTCAGCCATCACTTCCTGGTCCACAGGATTTGCGCGGTGATTCTCAATGACAGAATTTAAGGTGTTCGAATAACGGCCCAGAGTCCCGGAAGTAAAAAGTGTATCGTTGCTGGGAACAATCTGGACCAGTCCGTCGCCGGGACCGGCGGCGCTGTGCTCTGCGGCTGTGACGTGCTGCTCATTGCCGGCCAGCAGGTTTAGCCGCGAGCCCTCGTATCCGGGTACCAATCGCTGAATCTCATCCAGAATGGCCATGGGATCAAAGGGACTCATGCGCGGCTCCATACCGTTTGCCGCGAGCCACACGGCATGGCGGTCAGCTTCGCCTGATTGTGCGCCCCGGCTCTGGCCCATGTCGGCGCGAGTGGCGCCGCCGAACGGGACCAGCTTGCGGATGTCGGCGCCCATGCGTTCGGCCACCCGCACGATGATTTCAAAGTCTGTCTTCACGCCGGTAATGTCGCCGGCTTTCTTCAGCAGTTGCAGATCACCGCAGGTGTTGGTAAAAGTTCCGGATTTCTCGTAAGCCGAAGCCGCGGGCAGAACCACCTCTGCCAGCGTTGCCGTTTCTGTGAGAAAGAGTTCCTGGGCAACAATGAAGGTATTGCGAAACGCTGCCGGATCAAAGTCGTAGTCTGCAATTGGGTTTGAGCCGACTAAATACAGCGCCGCAAGCTGTCCTTGCCTGGCAGCCTGCGCCATCTCAGTGAGTGATAGACCTTTGGCTGACGGCAGCGGACCCCATTCTTCGGAAAACTTCACGGCGGAGGCCACCGCGTTGTAGCCGGGCAGCAGATCCGGATAGACGCCCATGTCGGCCGCTCCTCGGGAGTTGGCATAGTCGCCCAGGCAGATGAACTTTGCCTTGAGTCCAGCGCCGAACTTCACCAACGCGGCAATATCTGTCCCCTGCAACTCGGAGCCGAAGATGATGATCAGGTTCTGCTGGCTGCGCAATTCGTCGCGGAACTGCTTGAGCACGTCATTCGATACCGTTGCGTTTGTGAGCGAGCCGGCTGCAGCATCATCGCCATTCAAAAATGAAACCAATTTGCCTTCGCGTCCGGGGGCGAGTTGGACGAACCGTGTTGCCTGGCGGCGCAGCTTGATCGGGTTGGCATTGGCGAGGTAGAGCTTGGCCTGGTTCAGCCGGACGTTGGTGCGGATGTTCCATGCCAGCAGCGGATGCTGCTCCGTGGGATCGTTGCCGATGAGCAGGATGGCCGGCGCGGTGAACACGTCGCGCATGGTTGCCGTTGCGTTCTCTTTTCCGGCAATCGCGCGGGCCAAGCCGGCAAAATCGGCCGTGCGATGATGGTCAATATTGTTGGTGCCCAGCACCGTGCGGGCGAATTTCTGCAGCAGATAATTTTCTTCGTTGGTGGTGCGGTTGGAGCCGATCACTCCGATCGCCTGCCCGCCTTTACTGTCGCGAATCTCCCGCAGGCGTTTTCCGGCATGATCCACTGCTTCTTCCCAGCTCACCGGAACAAGCTGACCGTTTTTGCGCAGCAGAGGCTGCTTGAGCCGGGCGGGATGGTCAAAGTAATCGAAGGCGTAGCGGCCTTTGATACAGAGAAAATCGCCGTTGATTCCGCTCTTGTCACGGTTGTCGCCCCGCACGATGTCCGTGCCGGTATCGGAGCGCCGGACGCCCAGCGTTGTTTTGCAGCCATCGCCGCAATGCGTGCAGATGGTGCCAATGTGATTCATCTCCCAGGGCCGCGTCTTGTAGCGGTATGCGCCGGAGGTAAGCGCGCCCACAGGGCAGATATCAATGCACATGCCGCACTCTTCGCACTCGAGATGGTCGTCGCGATTGGGCGCGATGACGGAGCCGGAGCCGCGGTTCTGGACGCCGAGCGCCCATACGTCCATACCTTCGCCGCAGACGCGCACGCAGCGATAGCAGAGGATGCAACGCGGCCGGTCAAAGTAGACCACCGGAGACCACTGCTGTTCGTCCTTGTGCAGCTTGCCTTCCATGTAGCGCGATTCTGCTGCGCCGTATTTGAAGGTCATGTCCTGGAGTTCGCATTCGCCCCCGGCGTCGCACACCGGGCAATCCAGCGGATGGTTCCCGAGCAGCAGCTCGATCATGGACTTGCGGGCCTGGCGAACTTCGTCAGATTCGGTAGTCACCACCATGCCGTCGGTGATGGGAACGGTGCAGGCAGTCTGAAGCTTGGGCATTTTCTCAATGCGCACCAGGCACATGCGGCAGGCAGCCTGAAGCGAGAGCCCGGGGTAGTAGCAGAACGAAGGAACTTCGATGCCCACGGTCTTGCAGGCTTCAATGAGCAGCGTGCCGGCCGGCGCCGTGACTTGTTTCCCGTCAACGGTGATGCTTACGTTTTTAACTTCTTTTTGGTCTGCCATGTACTCAACAATCTGTCGTGTGCTTCTTTCAATGAGACAGCACGGGTAATTCGGTAATTACTGCTTCCGGTTCAAACGGGCACGGCTTGCCTTCCAGATGCGCTTCGAACTCATCGCGCCATTTGTCCACAATGGACATGGTTGGAATGGCGGCTGCGTCGCCCAGCGGGCAGAAGGTCCGGCCGAGCATGTTCTGCGCCAGGTACTTGATGTTATCAATGTCCTTCTTGAGCCCGCCGCCGTTATGGAAGCGCGTGAGCGTCTTCTTGAGCCAGTCCGTGCCTTCGCGGCAAGGGATACACCAGCCGCAGCTCTCGTGCTGATAAAACTTCATGATCCGCAGAGCAAACTTCACCATGCAGGTCTGGTCATCAACCACGACAACGCCGCCGGATCCGAGGAACTCGCCGCGTTTTGAAAACGAATCGAAATCAAGATTAATGTTCTCCGCTTCTTCCGCATTCAGAAGAAACGTGGAAGAGCCGCCCGGTACGACGGCCTTCAGCTTGCGACCGTTGGGGATGCCGCCGCCCACGTCGTAAATCAGCTTCTTCATGGGATAGCCCATCGGGAGTTCATAGACTCCTGGCTTGTTCACATGACCGCTCAGGCAGAAGAGGCGCGTGCCGCCGTTCCTGGGCGGACCGAGATCGGCAAACTTCTGTCCACCCATCAACAGAATGTGCGGCACTGAAGCCAGCGATTCGACATTGTTGATGACGGTTGGACCGCCCCAGAGCCCGACGACTGCCGGAAATGGAGGACGGATGCGCGGAATGCCGCGCTTGCCTTCGAGCGATTCCATGAGTGCAGATTCTTCGCCCACTTCGTAAGCGCCGGCGCCGGTGTGCCAGTAGGCATCAAACTGCCGACCCGAACCAAAGATGTTCTTGCCAAGAAAGCCCTTGGCGTAGGCATCATCGAGCGCCTTGCGCATGATGTCCACCAGATAGCGATACTCGCCGCGAATGTAGATGTAGCCGACCTTCGCGCCAACGGCCAGTCCGGCAATCATCACGCCTTCGATTACTGCATGAGGATCGTGCTCCAGGATCAGGCGATCTTTGCAGGTGCCGGGCTCCGACTCGTCGCCGTTGACCAAGATGTACTTCGGCTTGGCGGATTCTTTGGGAACAAAGGCCCACTTCATCCCAGTGGGAAATCCCGCGCCGCCTCGCCCGCGCAGATTGGAGGTTTTTACCTCATTGATGATCTCGTCCGGCTGCATCCGAAGCGCTTTCTGAACGGCTTTGTAGCCGTCGAGCTTCAGGTACTGCTCGATTTCCGCAGCCCCTTTTCCGAAGCGCTTCGACACAATTCGAACTTCATCAGGATGTGAGACCAAATCAGCCATTAGCTTTTAGCCTTTAACACTCGGCCGGATCGGCAATCGCTCCGGTTAACTACTGTTTTGCTTTTTTCCTGCAGTTTTCAAGTACCGCATCCATTTTTTGCGGCGTTAAGTTTTCGTGAAAGTCGTAATTGACCTGAACGGCCGGGGCCCAACTGCACGCGCCAATGCACTCGACTTCTTCGAGAGAAAACATGCCGTCCGGCGTGGTCTGTTTGTGTCCGATGCCCAGCTTCTTCTTGCAATGGGCGAAAAGCTCGTCCGCGCCGCGCAACTGGCAGGAGATGTTGGTACATACCTGTACGTTGTAGCGCCCCGCTGGCTTCGTGCGCAGCATGGAGTAATAGCTGATCACGTTGCGGACTTCCAGTTCCGTCAGGCCGGTCTTCTTCGCGAGATGGGCAATTACCTCATCGCTCACGTACCCGATTTCATCCTGGCTATAGAGGAGCATTGGAACCAGGAACGAGCGGGACGTGGGGTACTCCTTCATCTTTTCGGAGAAGAAAGCGTCGAGCTTTTCAGAAATCGCCATAGATTGCCAAAATTGCCAAAATCGGGTAATCGGGTAATTTATTTCTTCTTTGCGATCTCTCGCGATGCTGTAAAGATTGCAGTTAGTTGCCGCGCTTCATCCAGCAGATGCTCGAGGCGTTTTCTCGTGAGTATTTCAGCGTCACTGAGCATTTCAATCCACAGGACAGATTCATCAACTTCTTCTTCAATCACGATCCCAATCTTAGAAATGAACTCGGGTTTGGAGCGCGCTCGGCAAGCAGCACGATAGTTTGCGGCAACGGAAGTACCCGAACGCAAAAGTTGCTTTCCTATGACCTGCGCCTCGGTACTGCGTGGCAGCGACCGGAATAGCTTCACAATGCGCAAAGCGAAAGACTTGGTACGCTCACGAAGCTGCTCAGATTGGCTGCTCAAACGTGCTTACCGCTCTCCTTCAATTACCCGATTATCAATTACCCGATTACCAATCTCTATCTATCAATTTCTCCCAGCACAATATCAATGCTTCCAATTGCGGCGACCACATCCGCGATCAGGCGGCCTTCGCACATTTTGGGCAGCGCCTGCAAATTCGCGTATGACGGCGAGCGCATGTGGACGCGCATCGGCTTGGCCGTTCCATCGCTCACCACGTAATAGCCCATCTCTCCGCGCGGCGACTCGATGGCCTGATAGACTTCGCCGGCCGGGACGGTGAAACCCTCCGTCACGATCTTAAAGTGATAGATCAAGGCTTCCATCTGCGTCTTCATCTTCTCGCGGTCGGGCAGAACAACTTTGGGCGCTTCGGCCTTGATGGAACCTGAAGGCATGCCGTCGAGCGCCTGCTGCGCGATCTTGTTGGATTCGCGGAGTTCCTGAACGCGACAGATGTATCGCGCCCAGACATCGCCATCTTTGGCCACAGGGACTTTGAAGCTGAATTTCTCGTAGCCGCAGTAAGGCATGTCGCGCCGGATATCGAAATCCACGCCGCTGGCGCGCAGAGAAGGCCCACTGAGCCCGAGAGCCAGCGCATCTTCCGCGCTGACGATGGCCACGCCTTTCAGGCGATCTATGAAAATGAAGTTTCCCGTGAGCAGATTCTCGTATTCGTCAACGCGCTCAGGAAAAATCTTGAGAAATTTCTTTACCGCTTCAAAGAAGCCGAGCGGCGGCTCCATGGCAAGCCCGCCAATACGGAAGTACGAGGTCATCATGCGCTGGCCGCTGACCATCTCGTAAATGCGCAGCAGCTCTTCGCGTTCGCGGAAACAGTACAGGAAGACCGACATGGCGCCAATGTCCATGGCGTGCGTGCCCAGCCAGACCAGGTGCGAGCTGATACGTTGCAGTTCGGCCAGCAGCACCCGCATCCACTGCGCGCGCGGAGGAATTTCCAGGCCCAGCAGCTTCTCCACGGCCATCACGTAGCACAGGTTGTTGACCATGGGGCAGAGGTAATCAATGCGGTCGGTGAGCGGAACCACCTGCTGGTAAAACTTGGCTTCGCAGGTTTTCTCAATGCCGGTGTGCAGGAAGCCGATGTCGGGCACCATGCGGACCACTGCCTCACCATCAATTTCCAGCAGGAGCCGGAGCACTCCGTGGGTGGACGGATGCTGCGGCCCCATGTTGAGGATCATCGTTCTGTCAGCGGTGGGATCGAGAACTGGAGGGGAGCTCAAGTGGCCCATCAGCGATAGCCCTCTACAGGATAGTCCTTGCGCAAAGGATGGCCCTGCCAGTCTTCCGGCATCATGATGCGGCGCAAGTAGGGATGCCCGAGGAAGCGCACGCCGAACAGGTCGAAGAGTTCGCGCTCAAAGAAATTAGCCGCAGGCCACACCGGCGTGACAGACTCAATCACCGGATCTTCGCCACTGAGCCTGACCTTCAGCCGTACGCGCTGTTTGTTCTTGATGGAAAGCAGGTGATAGGCCATTTCAAAGCGTGGCTCACGCGGATAGTAGTCGGCACAGGTCACGTCAGAAAGGAAATCGGTGATGCCCTGCGATTTCAGGAACTCAATGGCGCCCCGAATACTCTCCCGCGTTACATAGATCGTGAGCTCATCGCGATCAAAGCGTGCATCCTGGACCGCACTCGCGTTCCAGCCAAGGAGCGCTGCCACCATGGGACGGTCTTTGAGCTGGTCCACTCCAGAAATGGGAGCCGCAAACGGCATCAGCCTTCGCTCCTCTCCGGCTTGTTCCAGTCAATCACGCCCTTTTTCCAGATATAGAAGAAGCCAACCAGCACCAGGCCGATATAAACCAGCATCTCCCAGAAGCCGAACATCTTGAGCTCGTGCGCGATTACCGCCCAGGGAAAGAGGAAGACGACTTCCACATCAAACAGAATGAAGAGCATGCCGACCATGTAAAACTTCACGCTGAAGCGCGATTGCGCGTCGCCGGTGGGCATGATTCCGCATTCATAAGGCGCATTCTTGGCCCGGGACCATTTGCGCTTCCCCAGCAGGTGAGAGAGGGTAACCATGACCGCGGCAAGTCCGATGGCCACTACAATCTGAATCAGCAACGGGATATAACGGATGAAGTAGTTGTTGTCCGGCATGAAAGAGCCTGTATATAATGCGCCAACACCGAAGGCCAAACATTCGAATGTAATTTCCCTTCGCAGGGGTGTCAAGGCCTTGATTTTGCAAGCATTTGCATTCGCGTAGGCAATTTAACTCCAGATTACGATCCAACTTGTTCTGAAATGAATCCATTGCAGAAAAAGCCGAGACTCACAGTTGAGTTGCTAAAGAGAGAGGCGAAGAGCTTCATCCCTGCGTTCGGTAAATCCCATCCAGAGCTGTTGGGAGTCACAGACGGAAAGAAAGTTGGGACCTACGTCGAGATCAAGTTCAATAAATATTTGCAGGACCGTTATGATTACGAATCAGGCAATGCCGCAAGCGGCATAGATTTTCCCGAGCTCGGCGTCGATATGAAGGCCACTTCGATTAAACAGCCGCAGTCCTCGTGTCCCTTTAAATCGGAGCAGCAGAAGATTTACGGACTCGGTTATCACGTCTTGGTTTTTGTATATGAGAAAAACGACGATCCCCAAGCCAAAACAGCCTACTTGGAATTCAAGCACGTGGTTTTTGTAAATGAGGAACAAACGGCAGATTGGCAGGCCACTAAAGGGATAACGGACATACTGGCGCGAGATGGAAACAAGGATGATATTGTCGCGTTCCTGGAAGAACGGATGATTCCAGGCGACGAAATCATTCGAGACCGGCTGGCCGATGCGATTCTAAAAAAGCCGCCTCAAATAGGGTTCCTGACCATCTCAAATGCGCTTCAGTGGCGATTGCAATACACTCGAGTAATTACACTCGCAGGCAAACAAGTTGGAGTAGAGAACCTCCTTGCGTGAATTCGGCGATTTTCAGACGCCTCGCGAATTGGTGCAAGCTGTCTTAGTCGCATTGCATCGAGGAGGCCGCGCTTGGTCGCGAGCCCTAGAGCCGACGTGTGGGGCAGGAAGTTTTATTCATGGTCTTTGTTCCCTGCCGACTCCGCCGCAGGATATTCAAGGTATTGAGATTCAATCGCGATATGTGGAACGTGCACGGCTGATCTCTGAGTCGCTCAATACGAGAATCAATATTCGTATTCAGCAGAAAGACCTTTTTCAGCTTAATCTCGCGCAATTGCAGTGGTCGCAGCGTGGCCCCTTACTCGTTGTCGGGAATCCCCCTTGGGTAACAAATTCGGAACTCGGGGTTCTCGGCAGTGCGAATCTTCCATCAAAATCAAACATTAAGGGTTTGCGAGGTCTGGCTGCAATCACCGGGGAATCCAATTTTGATATTGCCGAGTACATCTGGATCAAGATCATAAAAGAGCTCGCTTGGGCGAAGCCTACGATCGCGATGCTGTGCAAAACTTCAGTTGCCAGAAATGTCCTGAAATTTGCTCAAGAGGAACAACTCCCCGTCTCCGGAGCAGCGGTGTACAGAATTAACGCGAAAAAATGGTTCGATGCGGCGACGGACGCGTGTTTATTCAGCATGGAAGTCGGCCTGGAAAAATCGGACTACACAGCTCCCGTTTATTCCGATCTTTCGGCGGCCGAGCCAGAGAGCCTTTTGAGTATTAGCAACGGCTCACTTGTCGCGAACACTGAAATTTATCATCAACTGAAATTCTTGGATGGGGAATGCGCTCTCGAGTGGAGGCAAGGGATCAAGCATGATTTAGCGACAGTCATGGAACTTAGGGAAGCAAGCGGAGTTCTAATCAACAAGAGGGGAGAAATTGTTGAGCTTGAAGAGGAATATACGTTTCCACTGATCAAGAGTTCGGATCTTCAGGCTGAGGGCGAGCCTTCGCCTCGTTATCGTGTGATTGTCACTCAGAAGGCACTTACTGAGGACCCGAGCGAGCTGCGTCAGAAGGCGCCGCTCCTTTGGCGATATTTAAATGAACACGTTGAAGAATTTCGAAACAGGAAGTCCAGCATTTACTCGGGACGGCCTGATTTTGCAATGTTTGGAATTGGAGGATACTCTTTCAGCCCGTTCAAAGTGGCGGTGTCTGGCCTTTACAAATCGGGTCTCTTTAGAGCGCTCAGGCCATACGACGATAAGCCCCTGTTGCTGGATGACACGTGTTATTTCCTGGCCTGCGAGTCCTTGCAGCAAGCTTGCGTGCTAACGGAGTTACTCAATCATCCTGTCAGTGCAGAGTTTCTTAATTCCATTGTGTTCTCCGATTCTAAACGGCCTTTTACAAAGAAGGTTCTCCAAAGATTGGATGTCGAAGCCGTATGGAGATACGTCGACAAAGGCGAGCTTTTGAACAGAGTGAACTCCCACTTGCAACGGTTTGGTGCGGAACCGGTGGCTGAAGAAGACGCTATTTTGAGGTATGTAGAAGGAAGTGAGCAACAATGTCAGCAATTCCGGCTGCTATAGCAGACGAAATTGAGCCTTTCTGGTGTAGCTGGACGCGTAGCGATTATGACCATCTTCGGCTTCAATACTGACGTGAAACAGGGGGAGCAGGTCTATCACGTGCAGACCGAGGCGCGCCAGAACGATCTTCTTTTTGAAACTCAGGTCTTCGTGAAAGGCCAGTGCATCGGCAAAAAGACCGTCTCCTACGCGCACCGGCTGCGCCAGCCGGACTTTTCTGACGCTGCGATGCAGGACTTGCTGAAAGCGCAGCACAAGGCCGTGCTCGAGGCCATTCAGCAGGAGACGCTCAAGTCCGTCCTGACCAGCGACAGCGAAATCCAGGACATCAACGGCGTCGGCCTGTCCATCAAGTGGGTGGCGGTGGCCGAATCGAGCGACGGCTCGTCCATCACGCTGCACTTCCAGGTGTTGGACTCGGGCCAACCGGTCTCCGGCGCGGAAGTCACTGTCTTTCCCTGCGTTGCCGCAGCAGAGGCGGCGCTTACCCGTGGCGCTACCGACAGTTCTGGGACGGCCGGAGTCTTCCTTGAACCATCCGAACAGGTTTTGCGCGATCGTGCCGTGATTGTGGAAGCAAAACACGGCGGCAAATCCGCCACGCGCAAGCTGCGCTTCAAGAAATAATCGCGAATCATTTCTGATTCATTTTTGCAGTTGCAGGCAAGCGACTGCTTCGGCAGCTATGGGATGTCCGGGCCAAGGCGTGTCGGTGCGGAAATCGAAGTAGCGGGCGTCGCCGGCAGCTTCGCGTGAGGAAAGCTGCCAGCCTTTTTCTGCGTGATAGCGAAAGTAGAGCTCGCATACAGGTCGTGCTGAAAATCTCTCCAGTATTCGTTCCACCGCGAAAGCATCGAAAATCTGGATCCAACTGCGGACATCGCGCCGGCCGAACGGCACAGTGAGAAACAGCGAACCTCCGGGACGGACCACCCGCCGCATTTCCGCTAAGGCGAGCAGATGCGAATCAGGGGAATTCTCTTTCTTCGCGGCATCCTGCGTGTAAAGCAGCGTGTTATCGAGGCCAATGTGCTCAAGCGTGGAGATGCAGGCGATGTGGTCAAAGGAATCGTCGCGGAATGGCATGTCGCGCAGATCACCGAAAACATAAGAAATGCCGCGTTCGCTGAAGCAGTCTGCTTCCGGCGCCAGAGTCATGATTGTCAGTTCTTTCTCCTTGATCACTGGATGCCGCAGCAGAGGCGCGAAGTTGAGCACCGAACCGGCATCCAGCAGTCTGCCGGGCTCCTGCGGCAATCGGGAAAAGAGCCATGGGTACTCAACGATCCGCTCATCGAGCCAGCGGCCGTGACCGGCAGGCAGATTATTGGGATCGAACGGCTTTGCCAGAATGCGCGCGAGTTCGCGAAATTTGTACGGCGTGTACCACGGGCTGGGATAGCGATGGCCGCTCAACGGAAACATGAGCGCGGCAAAGCGTTGCCAAAGCGGATTGCGGCGCACCAGAGGCGGCAGCATGGGTGGCGTTAGACTATACAAATATCTGTCACGAAGAAACGCACTTAGCCGGGGACCTCGAAAATAGCAACATGTTAATGGTTTCGCCATCCCGAGTCTCCGTCAATGAGGACGCGCTCTCTTCAGCGTCCGAATAGGAGCGAGGGACCTTGCGTTTGTTTGTTAAATCAGATTTTGAGGCTAGTAATCCGAGCCTGAACACAAGGTCCCTCAGGCCTACCCGCAAGCTGAAGACTGCGCTTGCTCGCTTACGGCCTTCGGGATGACGAGGTTTATTGGATGCCTTCTCTCAAGCAACTCGGCGAGCGATGGGAGACACTCGCGCAAGATGACGCGCTCTGGGCCATCTGCTCCGATCCCGCAAAGCGCAACAGCGGCTGGAACCAGCAGGAGTTCTTTGTCGCGGGCGAGCGCGAGATTGAGACAGTGCTCGCATACCTGCGCAGATTGAACGTCACTATTAATAAGGACTGGCCGGCGCTCGACTTCGGCTGCGGGGCAGGCAGGCTCACGCGGGCACTGGCCGCTCGCTTCCGCGAGTGCTGGGGCGTGGACATTTCGCCGACGATGATCGCCAAGGCCCGCGCGCTGAATCACGATCAGCCACGCTGCAAGTTTCAAATGAATCAGGAAACGGACCTTCGCGCGTTCGCTGACGCGACGTTTGGATTTGTCTACAGCAGCCTGGTCTTGCAGCATATTGACCGCAAGTTTCTGCCCGGCTATCTAACGGAGCTGGCGCGTGTGCTCCGTCCCGGAGGTGTGCTGGTGTTCCAGATGGCGGACCACTGCAACGCATCGGTGCTTCACAAATTCCGCGTCAAGATTGCTGTTCGCCGCAGATGGAAAGAGATGAAGACTGGACGCAAGGCGATGATCCTGATGCATTGCATGGCGGAGCAATACATCCGGCGAACTCTGGCAGACTGCGATGCCGAAATCGTAGATGTCCGGCTCACCAACTCCACTGATCCCGCGTTCAACGGCGACCTGCACTATCTGGATTGCGAGCCCTCAACAGGCTACGTGAGCAAGCAGTATTGCGTGATCAAGAACAGCTAATTGCGTTGCGCGGGTAAAATCCACTGCGGGTGGAACAAGTTCGCAAAACAAAGATCGCCGTGGACGGCTGGTATCTGGGTGAGGTCCATCGGCACACCGGAATTTATGTTTACACGCGCGAAGTGCTGCGCCAGATGCGCGAAGCCGCAGCGCAATACCCGGTGGAGATCACACCACTGCTCCATGACCAGAACTCATTTGCTGCCGCACCGGGATTTCAGCCCTCACGCGCAGCGCTGCTAGCTTCTGACCGGCTCTGGCGCTATGGCGGCGCGGGGCTCACATTATTGCTGCGCCGGCCGGACGTGATCTTCTCGCCGTCCGTGAACTGCCTGTATGGACCTATGGCCGCGCCGGTGGTCAGCACCGTCCACGACTTGTCTCCCGTGCTGATGCCGAACTTTGCGCCAGCAGCGGTCGTCCGCAAGCTGCGTTTTTTTCTGAAACGCGCGATCAAGTCGTCGGCGCATCTGATCGCGATTTCAGAATCCTGCAAACGCGATCTCATGCATGTCTACGAAGTCCCTGAGTCGAAGGTTTCAGTGGTGTACTCGGGTTGCGATCATCTCCGGTTCAGCGCAGCACCTGCAGATCGCGAGCAGTTGGCGAGACTTCGGCAACGGCACGGAATCACGCGATCGTACATCTTTCATCATGGCCTGATGCAGCCACGCAAGAACCTGAAGCGGCTGATTCAAGCCTGGGCGCAGGTTCTGGCTCGCCGCCCTGAACTCGAGCTCGATCTGGTGCTGGCGGGCAAGCTTGGCTGGAAAGGCGAAGAACTGACTGCTGCCGCGCGCGAGTTGAGCAGCGACCGAGGCAAGGTGGTTTTCCCCGGCCCTCTCAGCGATGATGATTTGCCTGCACTGCTGAAAGGGTCGCTTCTCGTGACAATTCCCTCGTTGTATGAAGGCTTTTGCCTGCCTATGGTGGAAGCAATGGCTTGCGGCGTGCCTGTGATAGCTGCAAAAAGCTCATGCCTTAAAGAGATTTCCGGCGCAGTGTTGCGTTACTTCGATCCCGAATCGGTCAATGAGATGGCTGCGTGTCTGGAGACAGCCGTCGCCGACGCATCGTTACGCCAGGAACTTGCGGCAGCAGGCCTCAAGCAAGCGCAGCGCTTGTCCTGGCGACGGACGGCCGAGGAGACCCTGAAGGTCCTGTTAGCTGTCCATCAGCGCTCCAAGACCTGACTGCGGCACACCTCGTGAAACTGCAATATCGGTTTCTTGTGGCTGGATGCTCTTTGGATGAGTTCAGTTAGACTGGAACCGAATGGCTCCGAATCCGCATATTCTCAGGAGAATCTTTGCCGCTGCCGCCGCCCTGGCGGTCCTGATTGCGGCGGGGTTTTACCTGCGCGGAATCATCAAGAGCCAAAAACCTCTGGCGCATCTTCCCAAACAGATTCCCGAAAACGTCGCGCGCAGCGGCGCCGGATTTACCTACTCGCAATCGGAGGGAGGCAAGACTCTTTTCACCATTCACGCTGCGAACTTCCAGCAATTCAAGGAACCAGGCCATCCCGAAGGAGGGAAGGCTGCGCTGCACGATGTCAGCATTGTGGTTTACGACCGCAACAACAATAGCTCTGACGAGATCTCCGGCTCCGACTTTCTCTACGATCCGCAAACCGGAGATATGAGCGCCAACGGCCAGGTGCAAATTGATCTTGAGGCGGACGCTTCCGTTTCTGCTGCCGCCGGCCAGCGGCCCGCGCCAGAAACGCGCAACCTGATCCACGTAAACACCAGCGGTCTCACCTTCAATCGCAAGAGCGGAATAGCGCATACCTCAGAGAAGATTGAATTCCGCTTTCCCGGAGCAAAGGGTTCAGCCGTAGGGGCCACTTACAATGCGCAGCAGAGCGTTCTCACGCTGAGTTCGGCAGTGCGGATCGTCACCACAGAGAAGCAAAAAGCGACCATCACGGGGCAGAGCGCTTCCATAAAAAAGGATCCGCGCGAGATCGTGCTGCATGCGGCGCGCGTGGAGCAGCCGGAGCGCACTCTTTCGGCCGATCAGGTAAGAATCCTGCTGCGCGAGAACAGCACTGTGGAGCGGGTGGAAGGCGAGGGCAACTTGCGGGCTGAAGCGCCGGGACCGCAAGGGTTCGAGTTGAACGCTGCTCAAGGCAAGCTGCTGTTGGTGGGGAGCAATCAGCCGCAATCAGCCGCCATTTCCGGGAACGTCAATTTCGCGCGCAGAGGCAAGTCGCCGGCGAATGGAAAGGCAGAAAATCTTGCACTCCTCTTCGGACCCAAAGGCCAGATCCGGCGGACACAGGCATCGGGTCAGGTAGATCTTGTGCAGGGAGCCATGGGCAAATCGCAGGAACTGCGTGCGGCTGCGGTGGATCTGACTGTCAGGAACGGAAGGCAGTTAGAGAAAGCGGTTACCTCGCAGGGGCCGGCTGAAATCATTCTTACGCAGCAGCCTGCAACCAACACTATTACTGCTGGACAATTCCAGGCCGATTTCAACCCCGATAATCGCCTGCGCTCGGTTGTGGGCAGCCCAGACGCAAAGATCATCTCTGAAACCGCAGGACAGCCGGCAAGGACGGCAACCGCCCGTGAGCTTACCGCAGCGTTTCGGCCTGATGGAACCATCGCCGCCGCAGATCTCAAAGGCGATTTTCACTATCAAGAGGGAGAGAGAAAGGCGTCCGCAGACCACGCTCATTACACCGTCGCGAGTGAAACCTATTCTCTCCAGGGAAACCCGCGCGTGCAGGAAGGCGGAGTCGAGCTTTCTGCGGACACTCTGGAACTCAACCGCAAGACCGGAACAGCGGTGGGCAGAGGTAATGTGAAGACCACCTATAACGATCTGAAAGCCCAGCCCGACGGAGGAATGCTGGCATCGGGCGCGCCAATTCATGTGACCGGGAACAGCGTTATAGCCAGGCAGGCAGTCGCAACTGCCAGGTACACGGCCGCCCGCCTGTGGCAGGGGCCGAATATCGTTGAGGCGCCGTTGCTTAGTTTTAACAAGACTGACCGCAGTCTTCTGGCTCAGGGAAATCAGGCTGGTCGGGTTACGAGCGTTTTTCTCCAAAGCGAAAAAACCGGGAAAACAACGCCGGTTACAGTGGCTGCCGACCGGCTTTCCTACGTGGATGCCGAGCGAAAAGCGGTCTTTTCAGGTAAGGTGGAGATCCATGCCGAGGACGCGATAATGAATGCGGACAGTGCCCAAGTGCTCCTTCTCCCCTCTCGCGGAACTTCAGGTTCGTCTCCTTCGGGTCAACTGGATCGTATTGTAGCTGAAGGAGATATCAGGATTCAGGAGCGTGATCGCAAAGCCCAGGGAAGCCGCTTGGTTTACGTCGCACAGGAGCAGAAATTTGTGCTTACGGGGTCTGAAGGGAATCTCCCTAGCATTTTTGATGCCGAACACGGCCAAATCTCGGGGAATTCGTTGACTTTCTTTACTCAGGGTGATAGGGTGCTCGTAGGTAGCGGTGATTCTGCCCCCGCAGGAAGCCAAAAACAGGAATCCAGACGCGAGTAGGAAGTTAAATGCAGACCCTGGCCACGGACGACATCGCGAAATCGTACCGTGGGCGGAGAGTAGTAAACGGCGTCAGTCTCCATATCAATCAAGCTGAGGTGGTAGGTTTGCTGGGCCCTAACGGCGCCGGCAAGACCACGACCTTTTATATGACCGTTGGCCTGGTTCCACCGGACAGCGGACGTGTGCTGATGGATGGGGAGGAGATTACTGACGTTCCCATGTACCTGCGCGCCCGGGAGTATGGGATCAGCTACCTGCCGCAGGAACCGTCAGTCTTCCGCAAGCTAACGGTGGAAGAGAACATCATGGCGGTGCTGGAAGTGCAGGAGCTGTCATGGCAGGAGCGCCGGCGCAAGCGCGACCAGTTGATTGACGAGCTTGGGTTGGGGCACATCCGCAGCAACATGGGATATGCGCTTTCCGGCGGAGAGCGGCGGCGCGTGGAAATTGCGCGCGCGCTGTGCATCGCGCCAAAATTTATTCTGCTGGACGAGCCGTTCTCGGGCATTGACCCAATTGCCGTGCTCGACCTGCAGAAGATAATCTTCGATCTCAAAGCCAATGGCATTGGCGTGCTGATCACTGATCACAACGTGCGTGAGACGCTCTCAGTGACTGACCGCGCTTACATCATTAATGAAGGAAGAATTTTCCGCGACGGAACCCCGGAACAGCTAGGCAACGATCCCGAAGTGAAACGGGTGTATCTGGGCGAGAGTTTTTCCTTCGTGTGAAATTACGTGGGTACTCTTTCGCAAGCGCTCCCCCGGCGCGACAATAGGACTGTCAGGGAAGAATGGTATTACTCCAGAACAAACTGAATTTGAAGGTAACGCAGCGCCAGATCCTGACGCCAGGGCTGGTGCAGATGGTCAGCGTTCTCGCGCTCAACAAGCTCGAGCTGCGGGAAATGATCAATGCTGAAATGGTAGAGAACCCCGTTCTGGAGGAACTCGATTCTTCCGTGCCGCTGCTGGATGAAGTGGCCGGACGCGAGGAAGCGCGCGAAAGGGAAGTGGCCCAGGAAATTCACGAGCGGGAGGAACCGGCGCAGCAGGATTCCGCTGACACTGACAAGAAAGATCCGTTTGATGAAATTGATTTCGGCTCCTTCTTCCGCGATTACCTTGACCCTGGCTATCGCAGCTCCACCAACATGGAGGAGATTGAGCGGCCTTCCTTTGAAAACTTCCTCTCCAAGCCAAGCACGCTGACGGACCATCTGCTGTGGCAGCTTGGTTCGTTGAATGTGCGCCCGGAGGTTGCTGCTGCGGCCGAGCTGGTGATTGGCAATCTGAATGAAGAGGGCTATCTCACAGCCTCAGAAGACGAGCTGATGGGCGTGCATCCCGAGGCGAGCGCGCCTGCGGCAGAAACAGCAGAGACCGCAGAGACGGCGCAGCAAAACGGTGATGCCTCGCACTTGCAGCTCGTGGTTTCGCATACGCCTTCGCCGGAAGCAGCAGCCGCGGAGAACCGCAATCACCTGACTCCTGTGCTCCAGTTCACGCGCGACGACCTGCGGGAAGCCATTCAAGTGGTCCGCTTTTTTGATCCTGTCGGCGTGGCGGCCCGCGATCTTCGCGAATGTCTGATGGCCCAGCTCGAGTACCTGCTGAAGACCCGAGAGATGGAAGGCTCGGAAGATCCGGAAAACGATCAGGTGGTGGAGGATGCGCTCAAGATCGTGGAGGGCCAGCTTCATTTCCTGCAAAACAAGCAGTACAAAGAGATTGCAAGAGCCATCACACGGCCTCTGGAGGCGGTGATTCATGCGCACGAGTTCATCCGCACCCTCGATCCCAAGCCCGGCCTGCGGTACAACAAGACTGAACCCAAGCTGATCGAGCCTGATGTCGCTTTCGTGAAACACGGCGACGAATATCTCGTACTGATGAACGATGAAGATTTGCCGCAACTTCGTGTCAGTCCCACGTATCGCCGCCTGCTCCACCAGGGCGAAGGCGTGGAAAAGGACGTAAAGTCCTACGTGAAAGAACGCTTCAAGTCGGCGGTGCAGTTGATCAAGAACATTGAGCAGCGGCGTCAGACGATTTTGAAGGTATGCTATGCCATCATCGGCCGCCAGGGCGAGTTCCTGGACCATGGCATTGATCTGCTGAAGCCGATGATGATCAAGGAAGTGGCGGAAGAAATCGGCGTACATCCTTCCACGGTGAGCCGCGCGGTTGCCGGCAAGTACGTTCACACGCAGCAGGGAGTTTTCGAGCTGCGCTACTTTTTTTCTGAGAGCGTGCAGGGTCCTGAGGGAGGCGGCACGTCGCTGCTGATATTGAAGAGGCGCGTGAAAAAACTGATTGAAGAAGAGGACCCGAGCAAACCTCTGACCGATGAGCACATCACTAAGATTCTGCAATCGCAGGGAATTCAGGTCACCCGAAGGACGGTTGCAAAATATCGGGAGGACATGAAGATTCCCAGCACCCATCAAAGGAGGGTAAAAAACTGAGCTGCATGAAGGCGGGGTCGCACGGGACTATTCGCCTTCCGTAGTAAGAAGTTGCCTGGACCTGATGCCGTGTTCCGGCAACAATGCCTCACCCCCAGGAGGGAGTCTCATGAACGTGGAATATACTGGCCGCCAGTTTGAAGTCACTCCTGCAACCCGCAAACAAGTCGAAACCGGACTTGAAAAACTCAAGAAAATCCTAGGCACATTTGAAACGCACGTGATCTTCTCCGCGGAGAAGCACCGTTACAACGTTGAGATCACGGTAGCAGTGCGGAACCATCCTCCCATTGTCGGATTGGCGGAGTCCACAGACGTCGCCAGTGCCATCGGCGACGCGCTCGACAAGGTAGAGCGCCAGGCAGTGAAATACAAGACTCGTTGGAAGAGCAAGAAACAGAAAGCGCGCAAGCGGCAGGGAGAGGAAGTAGTGTCGGAAGAGGTATCGCTGGAGATCGCGGTTGGCGGCGATTTGAAAACCGCGGTTCCGGTGAAAGTCCATTCGTTTCCGAATGCCGTCAAATTTACTGAAACTCACATCATCCGCAGCGCAGACTCTGTCTCGCATCGGCCCTTGACGCTGGAAGAAGCGGTGAAGGAAGCGGAGTTTCGCGACCGCGAAGTTTTTGTCTTTCGCGATCCTGAAGGCCGCGTGAAAGTGCTGCATCGCAAGAAAGACGGCAAGATGGAATTGATCGAGGCGCCCTGAGAGGGCGCTTCTTTTTGCTCAATTGCATCGAGAGCCGCTGCGCGCAACAGCGTTTGCCGGAATACAATCGTTAAACGCTCTATGAGAAAAGGCATGCTCTGGCCCAGGTGTTTCACTCGATCTCTCCGGCCTGTATTCATTTCGATGGCAGAGGTTCATCGTGCAGCGATATTATCAGGCCGCGTGTTCAAAAGCTTCGCGGGTCTGGTATTCGCCATTGCGCTGATCTCGATGCTTGGTTGCACCGTCGGCCCCAACTATCACCGGCCCACCGTTCCGGTTGCGCCTTCATGGAAAGAGCAGCCTCCGTGGCGGACAGCCACTCCGCAGGACTCGCTGGCAAAAGGCGATTGGTGGGGCATGTTTGGCGACAGCGAGCTCACCGGCTATGAAGTTCAGGCGCTGAAAGCGAATCAAACCATTGCCACGGCGCAATACCAACTTGAGCAGGCCCGTGCCGCGGCGCGCATCACGCAATCGGGATTGTTTCCGCAGCTCTCCGCCGGAGTATTGGCGCAGCGTTCCCGCACATCCGCCAACGAACCTACGGCTTCCGGTACGCCGCTGGCAGCTTCGATTACGCAGAATTCTTTCATCATTCCATTCAACGTGAGTTGGGAAGCGGACGTGTTCGGCGGCATCAGGCGCAACGTGGAATCTGCGACTGCCGCGTACCAATCCACCGGCGCGGCGCTGGAGAATGTTCGTCTGGTGATTACCTCAGAGCTGGCCGTGGACTACTTCAGCCTGCGCGAGCTTGATTCGGAAATCGCGGTGGTGGACTCCGCCGTGCAGTACCAGGCCAAAGCGCTGGATCTGGTGCAGAACCGTCATGCCGGAGGAATCGCTTCCGGGTTGGATGTCGCGCAGCAGGAGACCCAGCTTGCCGCCACTCGCACGCAGGCAACGTTGCTGCGCCGGCAGCGCGCGCAGTTCGAGCACGCGATCGCCGCGTTGGTGGGAGTTCCGGCTTCGAGCTTCACCGTGCCGGCAAAGCCGCTGAACGTTTCACTGCCAGTGATTCCGCAGGGTGTCCCGTCTGATGTGCTGGAACGCCGTCCGGACATCGCGCAGGCCGAGCGGCAGATGGCGTCACAGAACGCACAGATCGGCGTGGCTCGCAGCGCCTTCTTTCCCAGCGTGGGAATCGCAGGCGGTGGAGGCTTCAACAGCCGCGCCATTACCACGCTGGTCAGCGCGCCCAGCGGGTTCTGGGCTTTGGGCGCCAACGTAGCGGAAGACATTTTGACCGGCGGCCGCAGAAAGGCCCAGGTGGACTTTGCTACTTCAGCGTACGGCGCCTCCGTTGCCACTTACCGCCAGACCGTGCTCAACGCGTTTCAGGATGTTGAGGACAATCTCTCCGGACTCGGCGTGCTGGCCCAGGCCGCGCAAACGCAGCAGCAGGCCGTGGACGCGGCACAGCGCGCGCTCAAAATCGCCAACGACCGCTATACCGGCGGCCTTGTCACTTATCTCGATGTTGTCACGGCCGAGCAGACGCTTCTGGATAACCAGCGCCTCGCGGCGCAACTTCTCGGCCAGCAACTGGTGACTTCGGTGGGGCTGATCAAGGCCCTCGGCGGCGGATGGGATGCTGCCAGTCTGCAGGCCCTGCATCTCACGACTTCGGTTAAGCAAGTATTGGAGCCGTAGCAGAACAAGTGTTCAGCAGAGTACTGGACTGCAGGCGCAAGCACCCGCTGAGAGTCATCGCGCAAGAAGCGGAAGAAGCTGGAAACGCCAGCTAAAACGGTATGTCCTCATCGGTGATCTCGGCGCTTTGCGCCGTGTCATCGTGCTGCGGCGAACGCTGGTCGTAACTTGCTGCCGCGCCGCGTGATGCCCGGCCTTCGCCGGATTCCTGGCTCTCGCCACGGCCACCCAGCAGGACAAGATCGTTGGCTACAATCTCGGTGCGATACTTCTTTTCTCCGGTCTGTTTGTCGTCCCAGCTTCGCGTCTGGATGCGGCCTTCGATATAAACCTTCGAGCCCTTTTTCACGTATTCGCCCACGATCTCCGCCAGGCGCTGCCAGGCGACGATGTTGTGCCATTCCGTGCGCTCTTGCCATTGACCGTCTTTGTCTTTGTAGCGCTCGCCAGTAGCGAGGCTGAACTTGGCAACGGGAAGGCCGCTGGGCGTGTACTTTACCTCCGGATCTTTGCCCAGGTTTCCGAGGAGGATCACTTTATTAACGCTTTTTGGCATGGGAGAATTTCCTTAAGGAATTTTGGTCAATATACCAGCCCACCGCAATTTGTGGAAGGCCGATTTGCTCGGTCACGCGTGCGCTCCGTAAATCTGGTACAGCATCAGATAAACGATCACGCCAGTCACGGAAACATAGAGCCAGATGGGATAAGTCCAGCGCGCGATGCGGCGATGCCGGTCAAACCTTTCGCGCAGCGCGAAGACGAGAGTGATGATCACCAGCGGCGGCACCGCGGCAGCAAGAATCGTATGCGAAATCAGGATGGCAAAATAAAGCGGCCTGACCCATCCGTGTCCGGGAAAATGCACCGAGCCGACATGTGCGTGATAGTAAAGATAGCAAGCCAGAAACACGCCTGAAGTGACGACTGCGGCGATCATGCAAGCGCGATGCAGCCGCACGTTGTGCCGTTTTAGGAACGCGTGTCCTGTAGTGATCAGCACTGCGCTCGCTCCGTTCAGGCTGGCGTTTACTGCTGGAAAAATGGAGAGGTCCGGCATTCAATGTGCGCTCTTCCTCAGCGCGGAATAGGTTAAGAGAAGAACTCTCAGATAACTCCATCAAGTGTCAGGGCATGACTTCAGTCGTGCCGAGAGTGCTTCTTTTTGGCTGGGGCTTTAGCCCCCGAAAATCCCCTCTTCTGCAACCGCTCAGGCGGCGGGCACGGTGCTTCGGCGATTGGCCATCATGAATCCTGCGGCGAAAACCACAGCCGCAAACGCGGCCAGAACGCCAATGGAAGGCCACAGACTCAGAGTGGTTGGAGGCGCGGCAGGGAAGAGCGTGAGCAGGAGCGCGTCCATTCCATAGGTGAGCGGGTTGATGCGCATCAGCGCTTTGAGCCAGCCGCTGGCGCCGCTCACCGGAAACAGCGCGCCCGAAAGCATCCACAGCGGAATCAGGAAGAGGTTGATGATGGCGTGAAATCCTTGCGACGACTCCATGCGCCAGGCAATCGCGAACCCGAGCGCCGTCAGCGAGAAGGCCACAAGAAACGTGACCAGTGCGATGATGAAAAATTGCTCGAAACCAATGTGAATCCCGATGGCCGGAGCGAACACCAGAAACACCAGTCCCTGCACGGCGGAGAGCGTTGTCCCACCCATCACCTTGCCCAGCACAATTCCTGAGCGATGCACCGGAGCCACCATCACCGAGAGCAAGAAGCCCTCATTCCGGTCTTCAATCACGGACATCATGGTGAAGATCGAGGTGAAGAGCACGATCATGATGAGCGCGCCGGGAAAGAAATAGTGCAGGAAATTGCCGGTGCCGGTCGCGCCCGATTGCAGCGACGTTCCGAATCCCGCGCCAATCACCACCCAGAACAAGAGCGGCGAAACGATCACGCCCACCACGCGCGCCGGCTGGCGATAGAAGCGCACGATCTCGCGCCACCACAGCGTAAACGCGGGCAGCAGAGGATTGACTCTGGGGTTGATCAGCCTTTCCGGAGTGATTGCCGCTTGCGCCATTTACTTCTTTTGTTTCTCCTCTTCTTGTGTTTCTTCAGTCCAGAAACGATGTCCGGTGCGGTCAATGAAGACATCTTCGAGCGTCGGCTTGCTCACTGAGATGGACTGAATTTCTCCCGGGAACGCCTCAACGATGTCAGTCACAAAACGATGACCTTCGCGGCGCTCCATGCGCACTTTGCCATCAAGCACCGTAGCGTTGCCGCCGAAGCGTTGCTCCAGTCGCACCCCCAGCGAATCCGCGTTCTCTGTCTCCAGCACAATCACGTCGCCGCCGATCTCGCTCCGCAATTCTGCTGGTGTGCCCAGCGCCACAACTTTCCCCGCGCTCAGGATGGCCAGCCGGTCGCAACGTTCAGCTTCTTCCATCAGGTGCGTGGTCACGATGATGGAGACACGCTCCTGCGAACGAAGTTCATGCAGGTACTGCCAAAGATCGCGGCGCGCACCCGGATCAAGCCCGGTTGTTGGCTCGTCCAGCAGCAGCACGCTGGGCCGGTGCATGAGGCCCTTGGCGAGTTCCACGCGGCGCTGCATGCCTCCGGAGAAAGTCTCCACGCGTTCGTTGGCGCGATCGGCCAGCGCGACGCGTCCCAGCATCTCCGCGATGCGTTTCTTCAACTCGGCTCCACGCAATCCATAAAGATGTCCCTGATGCCACAGGTTCTCCGCTGCTGTCAGCTTGATGTCTGCGCTCTGCGCCTGAAAGACGACGCCGATTCTCCGGCGCACTTCGTCAGGATGAATCGCTGCGTCAAACCCGCCCAGAAGCGCGCGCCCGCTCGCAGGCAGCATGAGCGTAGAAAGGATGCGGAACAGAGTCGTCTTTCCGCTGCCGTTCGGACCCAGCAACGCGAAGATCTCGCCGGTGTTGACCGTAAAGGAGACGCCGTTCAGCGCCGCCCGCTTGCCATAAAAGTGATGGATGTTCTCCACCTGAATGGCCGGAGACCCAGCGCGGCTACCGGAATCGGAGACTTTGTTTTCCAGCGTTGTCTCCATCAGGACCGCACCACGTTGATCATCATCAGGGCAAACAGCAGCGGCAGATAAAGGACTGACGCTTGCAAAAGCTGGCGCGCGAGCTTGCGCGAGTCTGGCGAGGTAGTCGGAAGTTTGGTTCGGGCCAAGCGAAGCACAAAATAGAAGAAGCCAATCCCCAGCAGCAACGCGCCTGCCAGGTAGACTCTGCCGGACATGCGCAGCAGCGGGGGCATCAAGCTCACCGGCAAAAGCGCCGCGCAATAGGCGATCATCTGCCGCACCACGCTGTGCCCCGAGTTGTCCACCACAGGAAGCATCTTGACTCCGGCGGCTTCGTAGTCGTCGCGGTACATCCAGGCAATCGCCTGAAAGTGCGGGAACTGCCAGAAGAAGACAATCAAAAAAAGAATGATGGCCTCGGGTTCAACTCGTCCACGAATCGCCGCCCAGCCGAGCAGCGGCGGCATCGCGCCGGGAAAAGCGCCGACGAACGTTGAAATCGGCGAGACCTTCTTCAAAGGCGTGTACAAACCGAGATAGGTTGCCGCAGTTGCGAACGCGAGAACGCCCGTAAGCACGTTGGTGGTCAGCGCCAGAGAGACAGATCCAACCAGCAGCGCAACCGATCCGGCAATGATTCCGGTCGCCAGATCCATTCTTCCGGAAGGCAGCGGGCGGTCCTTGGTGCGGCGCATGCGCGCATCCAACCGGCGCTCCAACACTTCATTCAGGGCTGCGGCGCCGGCGGAGGTCAACCCAATTCCCCACAATGCGTTGGCCAGCGTCCACGAGAGCGAGGAAACTCCGCTTTTTGCCGCTCCCATGTAGAATCCCGCCCATGCCGTCATCACGATCAGCGAGGTCACGCGGACTTTGAACAGTGCAGCGTAATCGCCGGCGACAGTGTGTTTCTTGAGAACGGTGACAGGCTCAGCCGGAGCAGTGACGGTTTGTTCCATGATGGGTTGCGCGGTTGAGCTCATGCTGTTGCCGCCTCGCGTTTGCGATCAAAGGGAAGGACTTCAGCCGAATCGCCGCGATGGCGGTACGCCTGAATGGTCAGAATCACCGCGACCGCAAGAATCAACGCTCCCGTCGCCAGGTGCATCACGGTTATCCCGACGAGCGCTCGGGTGGGTTGAAGCTCTTCCGCTCCCAGCACCACTCGAACCACGTAAGCGCCAACGCCCAGCATGATTTGCAGCACCAGCAACAACAGCAGCCACGCCGACGGCCACTTCAGATGATTGATGTTCGGGTGCTTCATCAGCACGCGCAGGCTAACGTAAAAGATCAATCCGGCAACCAGAAACGCGTTGAAGATGTGCGGATACAGGAACGCGTGAATGATCTTGTGGGTTGGCCACTCGTTCGATCCCATCGGTCCCAATTTGGTCCAGACGTGCCGGAAGGCTGCGCCCAGAATCAACTGCAGGTAAAGAAAGCCAATCAGCATCCAGCAGTGGCGAATCAGCGGGCTCGCATCTTTGCGCGTGATGCGCTGCGCCGGCGCTTCCAGCCAGCTTCGGCTGGTGAAGGCCGCAATGGCCGCGAGCAGGACGAACATCGTCTGGCCAACCGTGGCGTGGGCGGTCGAGATCGCCGGCGGAAGATAGTTGAGCACCGTCAACCCGCCGAGCACGCCCTGAAAGATCACGCCAGCGACCGCGCCCAGAGTCAGCCCGCGCATCCAGCGCCGCTGGTCCACTTTCCAGGTCCAGATGGCGACGATGATCGTCAACAGGCCTACCAGTTCGGCCAGCATGCGATGGCCATGCTCGAACTTCACGCCGCCCACCATGTGCGGCATGCGGTAAAGCGAGCCAAAGCTTGTGGGCCAGTCCGGAACGGAAAGACCGGCGTTGTTGCTGGTGACCAGACCGCCGGCTATGAGAAGCACGAATGCAAGAACGGCAACGAGAACGGTAAAACGATGATGTGCAGAGTTGTAGGAAGACGGCATGAGGAAACGTATTATTCTAACATCCGGCAACGCTGAAGGACGCTGGAAACGGGGCTATTGCTGCTTCAGCAACTCTTCCGCGGGAACGGCGACGACTTTGCCGTCGCGCCAGACATAAACCGGCAGACGATCGCGGGCGTTACTCTCAATCACCTTTCGGACCGCTTCCCTGAGTGCCATTTCGGCACGCTCATGTAATGGAAGCTTGAGAACTTCCGCTGAAATCTTGGGGTTTTCTTCCATAGCGCTGAATCAACTCGCGATACTTTTCTTCCTGCATTATAACGAGGCTTCCAACTTCCAGTGAGGCGATCGGCGCAGGGACGTCGCCGGAGTTTATCGAAGAGCATCCAAGAGTCTGCCAACGCGCTGTAGTCAACCAGAAAATTCCGGTTGGACCGCTCAAACCTGCGGCGAATGTCCGCTTCAGGAACACTGTGCCCTCCGCGCAGTACTCTTTGCTTGATTCTGCTGATCGCAAGATCCACGCTCGGCAGCCACAGGAAGAAGAAATGAATCTGGGAGCCTCGCTTCTTAAGATCATGAATCATTGGTATATAGCTGCGGCCGGCAAGCGTCGTCTCGAATCCGAAATCCATTCGCCGTGCTGCCATGCTTGCAATTTCGGAAAGCACCAGCCTCCCTGCGCGAAACGCGGCATCTTCCGGTGAAAACGGCGACAGCCCTTGAGCAATGAGATCGGCGTTGATGAAGTTCTTGCAATGAGCGTACAGCGGCAAAAACTCACGAGCGAAGGTAGTTTTCCCGGCGCCGTTCGGACCGGCAATCACGTAGGCATTGGGTCCGGCGGACTGTTCGCGCTCTCGCATGTCGAGAGATTATAGAGAAGTCTCTCGATGCCGCAGGAACTTAGTGAAACACAGCGATAGAATCTTTCTGTCGTGGCTGGACAGCCAGTTGTTCCAGATAAATCTTCAACCGTTGTTCGCCGTCCTGATGCAAAAATCCGGCAAACGCCACACCCATTCCCACGCCAGGATGTGAACTTACGATCTTTCCGCCCACATCAACTTCCGCATCGCCAATTTTCATGATCAAGGTGATGGTTTGTCCGACCGGCAGCGGCGAAAAGGTATAGACGTAACACCCGCCAAACGAGATATCGGAAAGCGTTCCCCAATATCCTGCGGTAGTTTTCTCGGGATGGATGCGCACTCCAGTATCGCAGGGATAACGCGGATAGCGGCGCCTCTCTTGATATTCAACAGCCATGGTACTTCTCCCTTGGCTACTCGAACCCGGAAGTTATGGCTATTGTGGCACTCTTAAGAGAGTGCGGGGCAATTACGTTAGACCATGCGGGTCAAGGTACAAGCGGCCCATGTACATCTGGGGCAGGTCAGCTCGCGGCCACGCCATTTTCCAGCGAAAACAGCAGCGCCTGAAGCCGCTCCGCCATCTCCGCATCTTCTCCTGACGTGAACTCAATTCCCATTCCGCTGCCCGGAACGGAAGTCACCGTCTGGCCGCGGAGAATCCCGCTGAATTGCGGCAGGCCCACCGAAATCGAAACGCTGGTTCCCGAAGGGAAGGGAGCGACCATGGAAACGTAGCAGCCGCCCCGGCAGATGTCGGCCAGGACTCCCTTGCAGGCGATCAATTCACCAGCCGCCTGCACTTCTACCGACACTTCACAGCGGTACCGCGCATGCCTGCGCCGTTCGACGATGCTCATTGGGGGAAAAGTGAAGCAAACGTATGTTCCTCGATTCAGCCAAATTGTGCAAGAGTATTTCTAAGTCGCCGCAGATTTTCGCAGACGAGCGCAGATCGAAATGAGTTACACGAACGAATACTAACCTTGCATCCCTTCCGCTTCGCTCACATTATTTAGTTGTCAAAGACCAAACCCGCTTCAACGGGGCCTCCTGGGAGGCGATTTCTACCTCAACGCTTCTTCCACCTCGCTCAGCCAGTCAGGTTTCTTCAGCACTTCGCGCGGCTTGGGACCATCGGCCGCGCCCACAATGCCGTCTCTTTCCATCAGATCAATCAGGTGCGCGGCGCGACCGTAGCCAATCCGCAACCGCCGTTGCAGCAGGGAAGTGGAAGCTTTGCCGAACTCGATCACCAGCTTCACCGCATCCTGATACAGCTCGTCATGCACGTCTTCACCGGATTCAGCGTCGGCCGAGCCTTCCATTCCG
>JAICYU010000334.1 GCA_025934025.1 Terriglobales bacterium | reverse complement strand
GTGCATTTTTGCTCCTGTTGCAGCGGGCTCGGCGCGTGGACGGCCTCGCCCTCAAAAAAAGCAATTAGCGATTAGCCTTTAGCGCAATTAGCCATTAGCACTTAGTGGCTTTTGCGCAACCTTCGATTGTAAATTACAAACCGTGATCTCTCTGCGCTTAGTCGTGAGCAGACGGGAGCGTATTCGGGGAACGCAAAGAGCGTGAGCCGGTTGGGTATTTTCTGGCTAATGGCTAAGAGCTAAGAGCCAAAGGGTAACGGCCAACGGCTAAGCTGAGAATCGCCGCGCGGTCAAAACCACCACGCCCAAGCCCAGAAGGAGCACTCCGCTTTCCAGTTCGGTGGACCAGACGTGCAGGCGGTTGAACTCGATGCGGCGTGTATCGGACGGGGAGACATTGTCAATCACGCCCATACTGCTGCGCAGAGACTGCATCCTGGGAATGACAGAAAGCTGTGAGATAAGGGTCAGTACCAGCATAATCAGCATCAGCACGTGACCGCTGGAGAACAACCGCAGTTGCGCGTGTTTCAAGCGATTGTGCAGCAGCGAGCAGAACAGAAATATCACGGCCGCACCGACGCCTATCCAGTGCAAACGGGTCAAACTCGGATTGACCACATTGCCGGCCAATTCATTGCTGGGCAAAACGGTGAAGACGGTTGGCGCAAGAACAAAAGCAAAGAAGATGATGCCGCCAATCCAGACGATCAGGCACAACAGCATCAGGGCTCGAAGCCAGCTCATACGGGAACAGGGACGCTCTGGATGATATCGCGAATGATGGTTTCTGCCTGCTCCGACTTCTTCAGGGTTGAGGAGTAACGCGCGTTGATGACCACGCGGTGGGAGAAAACGGCCACCGCCAGAGTCTTGAAGTCTTCCGGGGTACAGAACTTGCGGCCATCCAGGTAAGCCATGGCCTGCGCGGCGCGATAAACCATAATGGAGCCGCGCGGAGAAACGCCCAGCGCCAGGGATTCCGATTCACGCGTGCGGTTCACGATAGCGAGAGCGTAATCAACCAGCGAGTCATCCACCTTTACCTGCGTGACCTCATCCTGCATGGCGATCACGTCCGCGCCGCTGGCTGCGGGACGGACCTGTTCCAGCCGCGCGGCTCCTGCTTCGGAACGCAATATCTCTCGTTCATTGTCGGCATGCGGATAGCCCATCCGCACCCGAACCAGGAATCGGTCCAATTGCGATTCTGGAAGCGGATAAGTGCCGTGATGTTCAACCGGGTTCTGAGTGGCCAGGACAAGGAATGGCTGGGGCAGCGGATGCGAGTGGCCGTCCATGGTTACCTGGCCTTCGTTCATGGCTTCCAGCAGAGCCGACTGTGTTTTCGGCGTGGTGCGATTGATCTCATCCGCCAGAAGAATATTGGTGAAGACTGGGCCGGCCTTGAATTCGAACTGCTGCTCTACCGCCGAATAAACCGAGATGCCCAAAAGGTCTGAAGGCAGCATGTCACTGGTGAACTGGATACGCTGAAAGGTGCAATCCAAAGTCCGGGCCAGCGTATGCGCCAGAGTGGTTTTGCCAACGCCGGGAACACCTTCAATGAGCAGGTGGCCACGGGCAAGCACAGCCACCATGGCCATGCGGACAACCTCATCATTTCCGCGAATGATGGTGCGCAAAGACTGCTCGATTGCGGCGGCGCGAACGGCTGCTGAAGACTGGAGCTGCGTTGAAACCATGTGTTGGGCTCTATTGTATCGTCCTGAGGCAAATTGCTTCCCCGGGCGCCGGAATTACCGGAGTTGTTCTTACTTTACTATGCTTGTCACGGCCAAACAGCTCAAGCCGGAGAAACGCTTAGGTGGTTATTAAAGTAACCAGCCAAAATGTCGTTCAGCCCTGCAACAATCCCGATCCTTCCCGAAAGAACGTGCATACGCCATCAACTTGCAATCCCACCTCCTTGAGCGATACCGAATCGCGGCATGCACGCCTCTTTGGCTGTACATTATTAACCGGATTAGCCGGTCACGGGGGGCACTTTTGGAGATCAAGCCGCTCTACCTGTTGGCAGACAGCCAGCTACTGTTTGTTGAGCAGGGCCGCAACGGTTTCACTCAGCGCCTTAAAGAAGACCTTCCTGCCGATCCCAAAGCGGCCTACATAGGCGCCTCCAACAATCATCACACTGAGTTTTACGATCTCTTCCTCGCCGCCATGGAGCTGATTGGTATCAAACAGTGCCGCATGGTCCCTGAGCAACTCGCAGATGACGCCGCACGTTTTTGGACGAAGCCAGTTTGGTCCTGCTTTCTGGAGGTGATACGCAACGCGGCTGGCGAGTTTTTATGCAAAACGGCGTGAAAGAGATGCTCCTGCGCAAGCGGTATGACGGCAGCGTTCTGGTTGGAGTCTCAGCCGGCGCGGTCCAGTTAGCCCTGGGAGCACTCAGCGAGGAAACGCAGCCCAAGGTGATCGAGATGTTCGGCTTTGCTCCGTTCTATATAGGCGCTCATGAAGAAGATGAGGACTGGTGGAACCTGCGCGCGCTGGTGAATCTCTCGCGCAGTGACCAGCGAGGCATCGGAATTCCTGCCGGTGG
>JAICYU010000198.1 GCA_025934025.1 Terriglobales bacterium | reverse complement strand
GTGTGCGCCCAGCAGTTCGCTGAGTGAAGTCCGGCGCGCGGTGCAGGAGTTGGGCAGTGAAGCCTTTGCTGCTGACCGGCATCCGCTCCGCACCCTGGACCGCATTTTTGTTCAGCGTTGTCGGCGTTATCCGTGGCGCTTCTACGGCGCGGACGCTCGCATCCCCAAAATGAGCTTTGGCAACCTGCTGATGAAGACCATCTATGTCACGCGCCGTCTTCGCAAAATCTGGCGCGGCCAGGAAATGGTGGGCATTCTGCTTCCGCCATCCATTGGCGGTGCGCTGACCAACTACGCAGCCACCCTGCTCGGGCTGGTTCCGGTTAATCTGAATTACACCGCCAGCAATGAACTCATCTCGGCCAGCGTTGAACAGTGCAACCTCAAGACGGTTATCACCTCCAAAGCGTTTCTTGAAAAGATCCAGAAGATTGAGGTGCCGTGTCCGCTGCTGTTGCTGGAAGATCTGCTGGCTACTCCGCGCACTGGTGAAAAGATTACCGCGCTCCTCTTTGCCTGGCTGCTTCCCTTCCCGCTGCTCAAGCGAGCACTGGGCGCGCGGTCGTCGCACACGGACGATCTGGCAACCGTCATCTTTTCCAGCGGCAGCACCGGCGATCCCAAAGGCGTGATGCTCAGCCATCACAACATCATCTCCAACATCCGCCAGATGACGCAGGTCTTCTACCTTGATGGACATGACAAGCTGCTGGGCATTCTTCCCTTCTTTCATTCCTTCGGCTTCACCGTGTGCCTGTGGCTTTCGGCGATGCACGGCGTCGGGATTGTCTATCATCCCAACCCGCTCGATGCGCAGACCATTGGCGAACTGGTGCACAAATACCGTGTAACCTTCCTTGTGGCCACGCCTACGTTTCTGCAGGCTTACATGCGCCGCTGCACGCCGGAGCAGTTCCGCAGCCTGCGCGTGGTGCTGGTGGGCGCGGAAAAAATGCCGGAACGCCTGGCGCAAAGCTTTGAAACCACGTTTGGCATTCGCCCGCTGGAAGGCTACGGCTGCACCGAGTGCTCGCCCGTGGTGGCGGTTAACATTTTTGACTACCGCGCTCCCGGACTCCATCAGGTTGGCGCGCGTCGCGGAACTATCGGCCATCCACTGCCGGGAGTGAGCGTGCGCATTGTTGATCCGGACACCATGCAGCCGCTGCGCGTAAACCAATCCGGCATGCTGATGGTGAAGGGCCCCAACATCATGCAGGGTTATCTTGGCCGTCCGGACAAAACCGCCGCCGCGCTCAACCATGGCTGGTACATTACCGGCGACATTGCCAGCGTGAGCGAAGATGGATTCCTCACCATCACGGACCGCCTCAGCCGCTTCAGCAAGATTGGCGGCGAGATGGTCCCGCACATCAAGGTGGAAGAAAAGCTGCATGAACTCTTCTACGGCGCAGACGAAAGCAACTCGCCCGAGCATGTGCTTGTGGTCTCCGCCGTTCCTGACGAGCGTAAGGGCGAACGGCTCGTAGTGCTGCATACGGTCACTGACGAGCAGCTTGCGCCGGTGCTCGCGCGCCTCAGCGAATCCGATCTTCCCGCGTTGTGGAAGCCGCGCAAAGATGCCTTCTTCCGCGTGGAGCATCTGCCGTACCTCGGCACCGGCAAACTCGACCTGCGCGCGCTCAAGAGCCAGGCAACGGCGCTGGCTGTGGCAGCGTAGAAGTTTCCGGCAAACCTACCATCATGCTGCCGATAAGCGCTGATAACGGCAGATTAAAATTAATTTTTATCTGCGTACATCTGCGCAGATCTGCGGCCAATGTTTTGCCTTTCGGTTCCTTTGCGGCCTTCGGGTCCTTTGCGGTGAAATGCCGTGGGTTTTGCTTTTCCGATCGCGCGCGATTACGGCGATTCTTTCAATTCGCCGCTACGCCCCTTCCGTCAACCTCCTCTTCAGTCTCCGGCTCTTCAAACTTGGCTATAGTCGTGTTGCGCACGTTCCACGCTGCCAGTTGAATTAAATAGCTGAGCTGGCTCACCTGGCGTGCATCCAGTGTGCCGTCAATCACCGCCACTTGCAGCTTCTTAATCGCCACCTGAATGCTGTCCGCGTCCTCCATTGGTCCTAAGTCCAGTTTCACCGCCTTCACCTGCTCCATGCGGTCATGCTTGTAGCAAAGCGTATGGCCTTTCATCCTTGGTGACCCGCAGTGGCTTCCGTCGGTGTAAACGTAATCGCATCGCGCCGCCAGCCGGGCTCTTGTCAGGTTCATGCGTGCGATCTCCGCCCTTTTCTCTTCGTCCAGTCGCAGCTCGTGCACCGCCCGGACAATCAGCATGTGCTCCGGGAAGTCCACAGGGCATTGATCCAGGCAGATTTGCGCCAGCGGTTCGGTTTCGCAAAGCTTCTTGTATTCCAGGAACTTCTTATAGAGTTCCAGACAAGCTCTGCCGTATTGGCTCCCCTCCCATGAATCCCTCATGGCCTTCATATGGCCGGTAAGCTGCTCTGCGCGTTGCTGTTTGGCTTCTTCTATCTCGTACTCGGCAAAGTACCCCACTCCACGCAGATACACCTTCGCCTCCGGGTCAGTCCGCTTCCGAGGAATGATGATCCCCTCCGGATTTCGTTGGGTTGTACTCACTTTTGACTCCTCCTCCATTCGAATTCTCTATCCTTCTGAAATTCAATAAGCGTCTCGTTGATCCGTACCGCCACTTGATCTCTGCCATACCGGCGAACGATGTGCAGCGCCTTTCTTTTCCGATCACCCGATCACCGGATCACCAGATCACCCGATCAGGGGGTGCCGTCTCCCCCCATCTATCCCAACTTCTCCCAACCTCAACCCACTCCATCCCAACCGCTACCCCAAGCCCATCCCAATCGTTTTACCCACCTATCCCAATCCATCCCGAGGCTTTTGCCTTGGCTTTTTCGGGATCACCCGATCACCGGATCACCCGATCTCTGCCCCATCTGCTTGTTATGCAGAGGGTCACAACCCCTAAACGCCGACACCCGGCACGAATGCCGGGTGTCCTCTATCTTTCCAAGTTACCAAATATTAATTACTAACTACCTTCATGCGCCTGATGCTGCGCGAAATAAATACGAAACTACCTTACCAGAATTCGTCGCGTTTGCAACAGAAATATTTAGGTGAAGCGCCCTTGCACGGCTGGGCGCAACGCTGCCAGGTGCTCCAGTTTGGTGGGTTGCAAGGTCTCAAAAGCCTTCTGCCCTACTTTCAGGTATTGCCAGCTTGTCTGCGTGAGTTGCGTTGCGTTTTCGCACCATTGCACCGCAGCCGCATCTTTGAATGAAACCTCAACATCTTCTGCCCCTTTGGTTTCCAAAATCCATCTCACACCGTTTTTATCCACCGCGACAAAGTCAGGGTAATAGGTCCTCAGATTCATGCCTGAGTCCGTGTAGTCGATCGAGAACCCAAACGGCTGCGGCAATTTTGCAAACGCAACCAGGTCTGCGGCGTTGTCCAGAAACCGCGCAAATTCCCGCTCAAATTGGTTGTCGCACGGCACCAGGTTGAAGACGGTTTTTGTTCCTTCCCACACCGGACGTGACCATGGAAAAGGCGCGCAACCTGAAAGCATTCTCTCCGGTTCCAGCAATTGCGGCTCCTGTTCCGCAATGGTTAACTTCTTCAGCGTTTTGGCAAACACATCTACGCAAACGTAGTGCGCTACCGGAGTGCTCATAGCGCGAACTGTGCTCATTTCATTCAAATCCACCCACTGACCGAAAGCCTTCTGTTCAAAGAATTCCCGCACTTTAGGCGCCAATGCCGCAAACTGAGAAGGCAATTTCACCTGCTCCGCAATCCGCCGTGCATAGTAGCCAATCACTTCCTGTGCCGTCTGCGGCTCCGGGATTTTGTAGTCCCGCTCAACCTCGCGTTGCAATGTGATGATGTCGTAACCTTCGTAGCGAAACGTCTTGTTTTTTGGATCATCGGCTGAGAGCGGCAGCAGAATTGTCTGGAACGCCATCACATCCAACCCGGCGATCTCTTCCGTTAGTGTTTTCTTTCGCACCAATGCAGGTGAGAGCACAGGCAATCCGATGTCAAATTCTTTGCGATTTTCCAGTGGCAGAATGGTGGAAATTCGCAGCTTTTCTTTGCCCAGTTCGAACGTATCCAGTTTCAGATCTTCCAGCTTTTCCAGGTCGTCAACAAAGTCGAGGAACTTCTGGTTGCCGATAATGTCCACGCGCTCGGTAAAGCTCACTGGGATATCCCGGAACATCAGCCTCAGCCCGCGTCCAATCGCCTGCTCCGGCAGAATGTTCGCTTTTGCCGTGTAGGGGCGCAGCCCCACGACAACCGTAACATTCTTCACGTCCCAGCCTTCGCGCAGCATCAGCACACTCACAATGGCGTGAATTGGGCTTGTCGGATCGTCCACTTCGCGGACGGCCCTGCGCGCCACGTCCAAGTCTTTCTTGCTCACCTCGCCTGATTTGTCTGTGTGAATGATCTGTGTCTTTGAGCCGGCAAAATCTTCCGGATACCGCTCCCGCAGCCATGCGCCTACGTCCTCGGCGTCTTCCGTGCTGTTCATCATGATGAACAAGACAGGCTTGCGTTTCAGGGCGCTCAACTGGTCGCGATACTCGCGCCAGCGCTCCACTGCCGCCGCCAGATAGCCGCGATAGCGCACGCTGGCAATCTGTGACTTGGCTTCCTCAATTCTGGCCACTCCCTTCATGGGGCGCTTCACAATATTGTCGAGAATCGCCTGCTTTAGCGGGTAATCAGAGATCGTCCAGGGGAATATCTGCCCTTTCTGAAAGCGGGGCGTTGCCGTGAAATCCAATTGCGCCGTGAGCGGCGTCTCCTTGTGCAGCGAGCGAATCACTTTGTTCCACTCGCTTTCGTCATCATGGGTGTGGTGCGCCTCGTCGTTCACCACCAGCAGATGGCCAGCACGCTTGGCGATCCGCTCTCCAAAATCCGTTATTTCCAGTTTCTGCGTCGGCGGCTTCGGGCCCAGCACGGCGGTCATCGCGTCCGGCTCTTCATCGGCGTTCCGCTCCGGCCGCTCATAGAACTGCTGGATATTTGTGAGGAACAGCGCGCCCTCTGCCGGTGCTCTCTCCGCATCCCCGCGCATAACGCAATCAAATTCCCAGAAGATTCGCAGCTCGTGGGGGATCACCGGATCGTTGATGAAAATGTTTCCGTTGGCAAAATCTGTTTTCAACCGTTCCAGCACGATCACGTTCGGTGCCAGCAACAAAAATGTCTTGGCATAGTCCTTGCCGATTTCGTCCTGCTCGCGCACGGCATTAAAAAACTGCCATGCAATCGCCAGCGACATCACTTTGGTCTTGCCGCTGCCCGTCGCCATCTTCACGCAATAGCGCGCAAACTCGTCGTAAGCCGGTAGCCGAATGTCCTTCCATTCCCGCGCATATTTTTCCAGCAGCTCCTTGCGGCTGCGCACCTTTTCTGTTTCCCATGCATAAATCAGGGTCTCAATCGCTTCTTGTTGGGAGGCATGGTATTTGAAAGGCGCTCCAGTCCTGAGCTTGTGGTCGTTGTAGAACCAGTGCTTCAGCAGCACTCGCGTCGTGTCTGTGATTCCAGGATAATCTGCCGCGCGCCAGCTCTTCACCGCCTCCCGCAGCGCCGGCACGCATGGCCCCGAACGCAGCCGGGCGGTGATGTCGAGCAGGCCAGGCTGGGCCAGCGGGTCAGCGGATTTTTTCTTGCGTGGCATGAATGGTTTGGATCTTTTTCAAACGAAGGCCTCGTTCTGCGGGGCTCCTGAACATGCGATGAACCTTAGAGTTTGTCATCCTGAGCGAAGCGCAAGTCGAGCGACGCGAGATGAGCGCGTAGTCGAAGGATCTATGCATTTGTATCTTTTCCGCACGGGTATACCAGTCCTTTACGTTAACAAGTACATAGATCCTTCGACTCGTCCTCACTACACCCTTCGCAAGCTCAGGGTCATTCGGACTTCGCTCAGGATGACAATTCCTGTAACCGCCCGAAACGCGTGCACTACTCATTGATTTGT
>JAICYU010000288.1 GCA_025934025.1 Terriglobales bacterium | reverse complement strand
TATGTTCACACTGGTGCGCGGCGTGCTGCTGAAGCCTCTGGTCAATCGCGGCGAGGACCGTCTGGTCTATATCCGCCAGAGCGCGCCGGGAGAGGGCGCCGAAAACACCACATTTTCGGTGCCTGAAATCCAGGACTTGCAAGCTAGCGTGAAGACGCTGAGCGAATTCGGCGACTTCTCCGTCATGGGATTCACTATGGTCGGGCTGGGCGAGCCTCGCTCGATTCAGGGCGGCGTGGTGAGCGGATCATTTTTTGATGTGATGGGTCTCCATCCCGTGCTGGGGCGGCTGATCGGCCCACAGGATGATGGTCCCAATGCTCCGGGAGTGGTGGTGCTCACCTATCGTTTCTGGGCCACCGAGCTTAAGAAAGATCCTTCCGTACTCGGCAAAACCGTTCGCCTGGGCAGCATTGGCGACAGGACTGCCACCGTGATTGGCGTGCTCGAGCCTAGCATTCCCTATCCGCAGGAAACCGAGATCATCGGCAACGTGGTCACCAGCCCGCACCACCTCTCGGCGACCATGGTGACCGGCCGCATTCATCGCATGACCGAGCTCTTTGGACGGCTGGCGCCCGGAGCCACGCTCGACCAGGCGCGCGTTGAGCTTCGGTCGGTGTACGCGACGATGAAGAAGGCGCATCCTGAGGCCTACTCGAGCCACGCGGATTTTCAGATCTCGGCCAGGCTGCTGCGTGACCAGGTAACCTCCGGCGCTCGGACCATATTGCTGGTACTGCTGGCGGCCGCAGCGCTGGTGTTCATTATTGCGCTCTCGAATGTCGCGAATCTGGTTCTGGCCCGGACGGTCCGCCGAGAAAACGAGCTGGCCATCCGCACTGCGCTGGGCGCGAGCCGTGCCGCGTTGCGCCGCATGCTGCTGGCGGAAAGTCTTCTGCTGTGCGTTGCCGGAGCTGGATTAGGCATCTTGAGCGCGCAGCCGATGGTGGCCGTTCTGGCCCGCTATGCCTCGCGCTTTTCGCTCCGCGCTGCTGATCTCACGATTGATTCCAGCCTGCTTTGGGTAGGAGCCGCGCTGGCCGTGATCGCAGCCGTGATTCTGGCTTTTGTTCCGCGGCTTCCCTCGGGCGATAGCTCAAGCGGATTGACCCTGGCCGCCGGCGGCGTGCGCGCAACCAGCAGCGCCAGCCGTCGGCAGCGAATCTTCGCCGTCACGCAAATCGCAGCATCGTTCGTGCTGCTGGCGGGCGCCAGCGTATTGGTCTCTACATTGATCGCCATGCAGACCGCGCAGACAGGTTTGGACGCCCAGCACGTCCTTGCGGTTGACGTGCCGGCGATGACGTATGGCAAATCGCATGAGCAGGTGGTGGATTTCTACAAAGAGGCGATGCGCCGCATTGAGGCGCTTCCCGGCGTCAGCAAAACCGCCTTTGGCGATGTGGTCCCCTGGCGCGATGGCAACTCGGTGTTCAGCATTCAGTTCTCCGCCGATGGCCACGCCCACTCTCCCGGCGTTGAAGATCCCCGCGCCCAAGGCAGCTCGATTTCTCCTGGCTACTTTGCCGCGCTTGGAGTTCCTATTATTGCCGGCCGCGATTTCAACGATCTGGATGGCAAGAGTGAGGAACCTGTGGTCATCGTCAGCGAGACCCTGGCGCAGCGCATGTTCCCCAACCAGGACCCAATCAATCGCCACGTCTACTGGACTGATCCAGTTTTGGAATTTCTCCCCGGCTCGAAGGAAGAGAAAGCCCGCTTTATGGCTCCGCGCCGCATCATCGGCGTGACTGCCGATATTGATGACCAACATGTGATTCCTCAGCCGACGCTTACCATATACAGCCCCTTTGACGAAGGACCGCTGTTTGGCGGCCGGCTGTTCATCCATGCGCAGGGAAATCCTTATGCACTGGTCGCGCCGGCCACCAGCATCATTCGCAGTCTTTCGGCGGACCAGCCGGTGGAGCGCCCCGCCACCCTCAAAGACGCTCGCGCCGAAGTGCTCACGCCTGATCGTCTGAACTCGCTGGTGTTTGGCGCGTTTGCTCTGGTTGCGCTGATCATCGCCGTGGTCGGCGTGGCGGGCGTACTGGCATTTTCTGTGAGCTCTCGCAGGCGGGAGTTCGGAATCCGGCTGGCACTGGGATCGCAGCCGCAAAGCCTTCTCCGCGGGGTGATCAGCGAGGGCGCCGTGATGGCAGCGGCAGGCATCGTGGCCGGCGCGATCTTCGGCTTCGCGTTACTGCGAGTGGCAGGCAGCTATCTCGACTTGAAGTCGCCCGGCGCATTGCCGGTGATTGTGTCTGCGCTCTTGCTGCTGACGGTCGCGGTGGTTGCCTCCATGCTGCCCGCAATTCGAGCCGCGCGCGTGGATGTGATCCAGGCGCTGCGCTCGGAGTGATGGTGGAAGAAGGCCTCTTATCCGCTCTAGGGCGCAACTGGTGGAAGAACGGCGCTTTAGCGCCGTGTAGAGAATGCTAAGATCAGGCGCTTTAGCGCTGGAGTTGCGCAAGCCACCATGGCTAAAGCCAGAGTGTAAAGACTCTCTACACGGGCCGCTGGCCCTTCTGCCAAACGCAAGCAGCGTCCACTCCTCGACAGTATGATGTTTGTGAATGGTTAGCATCGAACTTTCCCAGCAGGAACGTGCTGACGCGCTCGCGTCCATCAAGCGCTATTTCCGTGAAAACATGCCAGAGCCGATTGGCGATCTGCCGGCGGAGCTGCTGCTCAATTATTTCATTGAAGAAATTGGGCCGGCGATTTACAACCGCGCAATCGCCGACGCCCAGGCGCGACTGCAACAGCGGGTGCAGGACCTCGACGGTGAACTCTTCGCGGATGCGTTTCAATACTGGCCGAAGGTGGACCGGAAAAGGAAGAAATAATCCCTCTGCTTCCTCCGTTCCTCCGCGTTTCAAGGGTTCCGGGCTTCTTCCACTTCGTAGTCCACCACCACTTCCGGGGTCGCGACCGCGACCGTGCCGTAGAGCGGTCACCTGCCTTTGAATGAGTCAATCAACTGTCCGGCTTGCTGCTGATTGATGCCTGCAAATTTGAATTGCAGCTTGACGGAGTTGAACAGCGAGACATCCGGACGCACGGGGTGCGAGCGGTCCTGCATGCCGCGGATTTTGACTTTCACTGACTTGAGCGGAATGTCCGCCGACTTTGCCAGCACCTGGATCAGCTCCACTCCGCAACACGCTACGCCGGCCAGGAAGAGTTCCGCCGGAGTGATTTCCTCTCCCGGACAGCCGTTCTGCTCCGGGCCGTCCACCACCAGATGATGATTGCGCGCTCCACACAGCACGCGTCCAAAAACCGTGCTCGATGCTGCATGAACGTCGTATTGCCTTATCTCTGATTGCGCCATGGCGGCTCCTCTTCTCACATCTTAAACAATCGTAAAAGATCACGCTGAAACCTTACCGCTGATGAACGCGGACCAGAAGAACCAAACCCGCTTACCACGGAGGGCATAGAAGTCACAGAAAGGTCCCGGAGAATGCCCCAGTCAGCGAAGGGGCTCGTCTGTATGGTTTAATAGATTATTCACGCCCATGGACCTGAAAGCGATACAGACAGCTCTGCACGAGCGCAACATTGATGCCTGGCTGTTTTACGACCACCATCACCGCGATCCCATTGCTTAC
>JAICYU010000137.1 GCA_025934025.1 Terriglobales bacterium | reverse complement strand
GGAACGGACACCTGGTAGATGCCGCCATTGTTTTTGCCTGCACGTCCGAGGATCTGGTCAATCTGAGCTGTATCAATATCCAGCTTCGGGGCCTGGGCGGGAGATTTGGTCTGGGCGGGCGTCTTTGTTTCTGCCAGCGCATCATGAATTGCCTTTGCCAAGTTTGCTGCTTCTCCTTTCCCGCGAATGTGCATGTACATTACCTTTGGCGATTCCTGTAAAAGATGGTTGTGCAACGCGGTAATCTCAATTCCGCCTGCTTGGAGTTTCCGTATCACCGGCTCTACTTCATCTTCCGTCAGCACCAGGTCGCCCATGACCACGGCCTGATCTCCGACGCTCTTGAATGCGGCCCATGATCCCAGCGCAAGACCGGCTTTGATCTGTACCCCGTTCACAGCCACGTTCAAGTCCTTGCGCGGCATTCCATATTTGTGCGTGCCGTCCGGCTGATCTTGCCCGGAGCGCCCCATGGCATCGTCAACAGCTTTCCAATCGCCGGGTGCGGCTTTGCTCTTAGCCTGCGTTTGCTTTGCCGAGGCTGGGATGGTCATCGCAGCCAAGAGTAATGCAATAAAAATCATCGGTTTCATTTGTGCGTGTTGCTCCTTTCTGTGTTGTCGTTCTGATTACTGCAATCCTGCGTAGAGACCTTCAAAGAGCTCCATTCCCCGGCGGAGCAACTGTTCATCGGAGAGTTGCTGCTTCGCCCAGCCCTTGAGGATGCGATCAATGCCGGCACCCTCGGGCCGCTGGAACTTTTCGTCGTCGAGGTCAGCATCGTGAACAATCTCCGCGATCTCTTTCAGCTTGCGTTCGCGCAGCGAGAACTCGCGGCACAACGTCTCAAACGTGCAACTGTCTCCGCGGTGTCCAAAGCCGGCATCTCCATACATGTCAAAGGGAATGGAGTGAGGCTGCTGGCTCGCGTCCTTGCCAAAAACGAATTTGGCGCGGGGATCAATGAATCGCTGAATCAGCCATGCTGAGGCGCAGCGGTCAATCCCTGGCCGGTGACGGGTGATCCAGACGCGATTGACATATTGCTTCGCGCCTTTGCGCGTGCGCGATGCAGCATTCCCGCCCTCCATCGCGGCAATAGCGCCTTCCACTTTTTCTTTAAGAGGGCTGTCGAAAAAGTCAATCGTGCTGATTTGCAGCAGTTTCTGGCGGGCTGTGCTGATCTGGCGCGGACCCCGCATATGCCGCACCTGGCGCAGCAGGGCGCTATATTCCTTATTGCGTTCCGCAACGAAGAGCTGCACAATTCGCTCGTGCGGCATGTCCTCAAAGGACTGCACGCGCGCGAGTGAAACCTGTCCTTTGTGTTTACGGATCTCAGCGGAAAGCCATTCAAAGCGTTCCAGATTCTCAGCAGTATTGGGCAGCAGGTAACCTGAAGTAGGCAGGGCCAGGGCGCCCGCGCGGCGAAGCTTGCGCCACATATCAACTCGGCCGCTGCCATTCCTGCTCGGCAGGCTGAAGACGAGCAGCAGCCACTCACATGTGCTGGCCTGAAGGGCGACCATGACCGATGTAATGTTACACCTGTACAGCTATCTGGCGCACATGTAACAGTTCCCGGAGGCTTACCCCTTCAGTGGCACGTTGGGCGTGAACTGTGAGAGATCATAGATTCCCAGTTGCTTTTCGAGATCTGTGACTTTGTCCACCGCCATGTCGAAGCCGTCGCCGCCGAAGGTTTGGCGCTCAATTTTCTCGAACTGCTCGCCCATGGCGTCATACTCGTGCGGCGTGACGATCTGGTGCAGCGCAGGGAAGAGCACCGTGTCTTCGCGGGCTTCATGGGGACGGTACATCCTGACAAACTGATGAAGGGATTCGCTCATGGTTTTCAAGTCTTTGTTTTTCGCGGAAGCCAGCAGACGCTCGGTGACGCGCCGTCCCATGGCATGCTGCGCGCGCAGCACCACGGTAAGGTCCACCAGCTTTCCTGCTTGCTCGAAACGCGGGAAGAGATGGTTTTCTTCCAGCTTCTCGTGATAGTCCTCGATAAAGCTCTTGATGAGTCCTGCCGCATTGCCGATGATGGCCGGATCAAACTGCTGTTTGGCCGCAATCCGCCGCTCTGCTTCCTCGTAAATCAGAAGCACGCGATTGAGCACGCCATGCTCGCGCATCAGGTCTTCATTGGTGGAAACTTCCTCTTCACCTTCTTCTTTCTTAGGCTCAACTCTGGTTTCGGGTTTGGCTTGGGCAAAGGAAGCTAAGGGGAGTGTGAGACTGGAAGTAAGAATTGCGGAACCGCCAATAATCAGTTGCCTGCGACTTGGGTCCATGATTTCTGCCTTTCCTAGTGCATGTGCATGATGGCTTTCGGCCGAAGCCGAACGAACAATATTGCTCCTCTGGGATGGCGGCCGTAAAGCGAGGTCAGGAAATCCGGCTTGCCATACAGCGTCAATTGTCCGCCCAAGGCAGTCTGGAATCCCGGGACCAGATTAAACTCATGGTCGTAGCCGAACGAGTATGCCTGCACTCGCGCCAGGAATTGTTCCTGGAAGTTGGGCGGTTCCGGACGGTTTCCGAGAAGCAGCTCTGTCGTCCGATCGACGTTCTCAATTCGCGTCCAGACGCGATGGTCGCGAGCGAACTGCAGCGTTGATTCGAGCAGATAGCTATTGAGATTCCCGCCTTCCTGCTCAAAATGGTTGCGGCCCCACAAGACCATGCTTGACCAGCTTCCGTTGGCAAGCGAGCGGTGGTACATCACTGACGCAGTCATGCGCTGGACATTGTCTTGCGGGTGCAGTTGTTCGGGGCTGTGCAGATGAGCAAACGAGTACTGCGCGCTCCAGTTGTCAGAGGGCTGAGCGGTCAGGCGGGTGGACCAGGAGTCAATGGCGCCGGAGTCAAGATTCCAGCGGAACTCGTCGGGCTCGCGGCCATGAAAGCCGGAGAACTCGATGCGCAACTTCTTGTGAGTGAACCCAGCCGTGAGAACGTCGTCAGCAATATGGGTTGAGTCCTGAAGATGATGTCCGAGCGGCGCGAGCGGATCTTCGGATGCGGAAGAGCGATGCGGATAGGCCGGTGGCCCCATCGCGGGATCGCCGACCGGAGCAGCGTAGAAAGATAGCAGGCTGTCGTGGCCGAGCGTCCAGTCATAGAGCACGGCGATTTCCATCAGGAAGTCGTGCGGGTGCTGGCCATCGTTGATGGGACGGCCAAAGGCAGTTTCGCCCTGCTGGAATAGCTCCGGATAAAAGCGGTGAGTGACTGTGGCCGGCTCAAAGCTGATCATCGTGCGCACAGTGAGTTGACCCGGGCCGGCGGGGCGCTGCAACATCGGCATGAACCAGTTGGTGGAAAAAAGTTTGTCGCCTCCTCGCGGGCCGCTCTGCTGTTGAAAATTCAGAAACGCGACACCGTGGAACATGAACATCCAGTCGTGGCCCAGTGACTGCATCACCATGGGTTCCTGAATGCTGTTTGGTTCGGCGCTGGTGCCCGGCGTGTCGTGATTCAGGATTTCAGTGATAAAGCCGCTTGGTTCATCCCCCTGGTGCTGATTAGACGGAGTTGTCGTAACGGTCTGCGCGTGTGCTCCGATAGAAGAGACTGAAACGAAGGCAAGAAGAGCCGCCATAAGGAAGAAACCGCCACGTTGGAGCATGAATCTTCAATATAAATGACTGCCACGGCGATGCGCCGCTTGCCGGGTTGGAGTGCGGGAAAGTAACCTAACCTGCGAAGCGGGTAGTGAAGGAGGCTGTTTGAAAAGGTCAATAGGCACTCTTTATGCGGTCATTCTCGCCAGCACGATTCTTGCGGCAGGTCTCAACGCGCAGTCGCCGCAGCCAGCCTCAACAGGACAGGCGCCGATCACGCTTACGCTTCAGGATGCGCTGAAGCTGGCTCGCAAGAACAGCGTGCCTTATCAGGCGGCGCTCACGGAGCAAGGAGTGGCTACGCAAGATAACGTCCAGGCGCGCGCGGCACTGCTTCCGAGCCTGAGCTACAACAACGCGTACACCTTCACCGAAGGCACGGGCAGTACGCAGCCGACCGGCGCCAACCAGCCGGCGGCGGTAGCGGCGCCACGATTCATCGCCAACAATGCGGTGCATGAATATCTCAGCCAGGGTGAGGCGCAGCAGGTTTTCGGTTATGGTCAGATCGCGGATTACCGGCGCACAAGAGCTCTTGAAGCTGTGGCTCGCGCGAAAGCCGATATTGCCGCGCGCGGTCTCGTAGTGACGGTGGTCCAGGGCTATTACGGACTGATTGCGGCGCAACGCAAGTACGCCGGCGCGCAACAGGCCGCGGATGAAGCTCAACGCTTTCTCTCGCTCAGCCAGAAATTGGAGAACGGCGGCGAGGTTGCGCACTCTGACGTGATCAAAGCGCAGATTCAATCGAACGACCGGCAACGCGATCTTCGCGAAGCCCAGCTTGCCATGGATAAAGCGCGGCTGGATCTGGCCGTGCTGCTGTTTCCCGATTTCAACCAGGACTTCACCGTAGTTGACGATACGCAGCTTGCGCCGTCTCTTCCTCCGCTCGAAGACTTCACGCGGCAAGCGCAGAGGAATCCGGATCTTCGCGCCGCATCTGCGTCGGCACAGGCTGCGGGATACGAGCTTGCAGCTAATCGCGCCGGCTACTTTCCCACGCTCACGTTGAATTACTTCTATGGCATTGACGCGTCGAACTTCGCCATCCACAGTCCGGAAGGCTTTCGCAATCTGGGATATGCCGCCTCGGCCACGCTGAACATTCCAGTCTGGAATTGGGGAGCAACGCACAGCAAGGTAGTGCAGGCTGACCTTCGGCGTAAACAGGCGCAGCGCGAACTCTCATTGGCGCAGCGCAAACTCCAGGCGGACATGCGCCAGCTTTATGCCGAAGCTCAAGCGGCGCGCTCCGAACTTGATTTGCTCAAGAACTCGGCCGAGCTTGCGACGGAGAGTCTGCGGCTAACCACCTTGCGGTACCAGGGCGGAGAAGCGACGGTCCTCGAAGTAGTGGACGCGCAAAACACGCTTACTCAGTCGCGCAATGCCTATGATGACGGCGTGGTTCGCTATCGGGCAGCATTGGCCAACCTGCAGACCCTCACAGGTACAATGTGAGTTTGCACCTTCTTATGGTCAACAGAATCACGGGTATTCTGGCTGTGGCGGCGCTGGCGGTTGCAATCGCTTCCTGCGGAAAGGGCGAGCAGGAGCAAAAGCCCGAAGTCACAGTGCAGGCTGCCGTTGCGCACACGGCGGATATTTCGCGAGTTATCAATGCCGAAGCCATCATTTTTCCCGTAGCGCAATCCATCATCACGCCGAAAATTAATGCTCCGGTCAAGAAGTTTTACGTCACGCGCGGGCAAAAAGTGCGTCAAGGACAGTTGCTGGCGGTGCTTGAAAACCGCGATCTCTCCGCGGCTGCCCTGGACAATCAGGGAGCATACGCGCAGGCCGAAGCAACTTACAGCAGCAGCGTGAATGCCACGATTCCGGAAGAGGTACAGAAGACGGAACTTGACGTCCAGACGACGCGCCAGGAACTTGATGCCGCGCAGAAGCTTTATGACAGCAGGCTCAACCTGTTCAACCAGGGAGCGCTGCCGCGCAAGGACCTCGATTCAGCCGCTGTGGCGCTGGCGCAGGCAAAGAGCGCCTACGACACGGCAAAGAAGCACCTCGATTCGCTGAACGCAGTCGGCAAGCAGGCAGCCATCAAGTCCGCCGGTGGGCAACTGACCTCTGCCAAGGGCAAGCTCATGGCTTCAGAAGCGCAACTCAGCTATTCGGAAATCCGCAGCCCGATTGACGGCGTTGTCGCTGATCGTCCGCTGTATCCGGGAGAGATGGCTTCAACTTCCAGCCCGCTCCTTACGGTGATGGACCTGTCCAAAGTCATCGCCAAAGCGCACATCCCGCAATCCGATGCGGTGCTCTTACGCAAAGGCGATAAGGCCACGATCACCGCTCCGGGTATGGAGAAAGGCGTGTCCGGAACCGTCACCGTAGTCAGCCCGGCGCTCGATCCCAACAGTACGACAGTTGAAATCTGGGTAGCAGCGGCAAATCCTGAGCAGCAATTGCGTCCGGGAGTGACAGCGCAGCTTTCGATCACCGCGCGCACCGTCAACAACGCGCTGGTGGTCCCGCCGGCGGCACTGCTCAATGTGAATGGCGACAAGGCTCAAGTCATGGTGGTGGATGGGCAGTCCATTGCTCACAGTCGCGACGTGACGCTGGGAATTCAAACACCGGATGAGGCGCAGATCGTTGCAGGACTGAAACCCGGCGAGCAAGTGGTCACGCAGGGAGCCTATGGCCTGCCGGACCAGACGAAGGTAAAGGTGGAGAAGGCGAGTGCGAGCGCGGAATAGCAGTCAGCACTCAGCATTCAGCGGGAGCGAGATTATTCACCGCAACGGACGCAAAGAACGCAAAGCTGCTACTTCCTCCTCAGGAACGCTACTGAGTCGTCGCGAACTTTGCGTACTTTGCGGTTAAACAACAAAATTTCACCAGACTGAATGGGCGAGCGCTTAATTCGTACCGTGCCTGACCAAACCAAACTCGACAACGGTACAACGGCAACAACGCCCTCACGAAGCTACTGGTTCTCGGGAAACTCGAAATCAGTTGTCTTTCTCATTCTCGTGGTGGCGATGGTCGGAGCTTATCTGGCCTTTACTATTCCGATTTCGGTTTTTCCCAACACCGACTTCCCCCGCATCGTGATCGGAATTGATAACGGCGTGATGCCGATTGATCAGATGATGGTCACCATTACCCGTCCGGTGGAGCAGGCCGTAAACAGCGTTCAGGGACTGGAATCGGTACGCTCGATCACCAGCCGGGGCTCGGCGGAAGTGGACCTTTTCTTCAACTGGAACGTTGACATGTTCCAGACCTTGCAGCGAGTAAACTCCGCGGTTGCGCAAGTGCAGGCGGAATTGCCTCCGACCGCGAGAATTGATACCCACCGGTTGACCTTCGCGTCATTTCCCATTCTGGGCTACAGCCTCACCGGCGAGAACGTTCCGCAAACTCAGCTCTGGGAGATGGCGACTTACGAGATGGCCCCGCGGCTGAACCGGTTGAACGGCGTAGCCACCGTCGTAGTACAGGGAGGCCAGGAGCCGGAATTCCAAATCACGCCCGATCCTGCCAAGCTGCTTGCCGCTTCAGTGACAGTGACCGACATCTTGAATGCCGTGAAGGCCAGTAACCTGATTGATTCGCCGGGACTGTTTGAGCGCAACCACCAGCTCGTCCTCGGCTTGGTGAGCGGGCAGGTACACAGCCCGGAACAACTGGCGCAATTGGTGGTGAAGAATACGCCAGGCGGGATTCCGGTCAGGATCGGCGATTTGGGGGAGGTGCATGCTTCTGTCAAGCCGGTTTATACGGTCGTGCGGGCTGACGGAAAGCCCGCGGTCCTGCTCAACATCAACCGCCAGCCGGACAGCAATACCGTGGCAGTTGCCGATGAAGTTCACAACGAGGTCGCAGCCATCAGCAAGTCGCTGCCGCCGGGAATCCGGCTTACGCCTTTTTACGATCAGTCAGGCATTGTGCGCGACTCCATCAGGAGTGTCCGCGATGCCATTTTGATTGGGTTGGTGCTGGCGTCGCTGGTGCTCATTATTTTTCTGCACGATTGGGGCAGTTCGCTGGTTGCGGGACTGGTAATTCCGGTTACCGTCCTGATTACGTTTGTGGTTCTCAAGGTGCTGGGCGAGAGCTTCAATCTGATGACGCTGGGTGGGCTGGCTGCCGCTGTTGGACTGGTGATTGACGATGCCATTGTCGTCGTGGAAAACATCGTATTGCACCGCGATGCGGGAGAAGGCAAACTGCAAGCCATCCAGAGCGCGCTGTCAGAAATAACGCGTCCACTGGTCGGCTCCACGCTTACTCCCATCGTCGTCTTCTTGCCGCTCATCTCTATCACTGGAGTTACAGGAACGTTCTTCCGCGCGCTTGCAGTCACGATGGGAGCGGCGCTTCTCACATCGCTCATTCTGGCGCTTACCTGGACGCCAACTCTCAGCCAGTTCTTTGTTCGCCGCAAACAGGCTGCGCCGGAAAATTCAGAATCGCTCGATGTTGATCAGGAGATGCAACGCCTGATGGCGGCAGAAGAGGCTTCCATGCAGGGTTTCTTCCGCAAGGTCATCGTCTTTTACGAGCGCTGGCTGCGGCGCGCGCTGGAGCATCCGTGGTGGCTTGCAGCAGGTTGCGGCCTGCTCATTGTGATCGCCGGCGTGAGTTATTTCGCCTTGGGATCGGACCTGCTGCCGGAGATGGATGAAGGCGGCTTCGTGCTCGACTACATTACCCCGGCTGGAAGTTCCCTGGCAGAAACCAATCGCATGGTCTCGCACATCGAGCAGATTCTGCGCGGCATTCCGGAAGTCGAGAGCACGTCGCGCCGCACCGGGCTGCAACTGGGGCTGGCTGCCGTCACCGAGGCGAACACCGGCGACATTTCCGTCAAACTCAAAGACAATCGCAGCCGCGGCATAGACGAAGTGATTGCCGATGCCCGCGCCGCCATCGCTCGGCAGGAGCCCGCCGTGGACGTGGAGTTCATCCAGGTCCTTCAGGACATGATCGGCGATCTCACCGGCGCGCCCGAGCCGGTGGTGATCAAGCTGTTCTCGAATGACGCCAAGCTGCTGGAAGAGCAGGCGCCACGGGTGGCGGACGCCATCGGAAAGATTCCCGGCGTAGTGGACTTGAAAAATGGAATCGAGAATACCATCAGCGGCCCGGCCACCATATTCAACGTGAACTCAAGCGTCGCCGCCAAGGCGGGCTTTACGCCCGAGGAGGTCTCGACGGACGCGCAGGCGGTACTACAAGGCGTTCCAGCGACTGCGCCGCTGCTGGAAAATGACCGGGCCTATACCATCCGCGTCCGTTTCCCTGACCAAAACCGCGGTTCGCTCGATGCCATGAGCAACACCCTGCTCACCAGTTCGACGGGTAAGACCGCCACACTGGGAGCATTGGCAACGATCGTGGAGATGCCGGGACAGACAGAAATCCGCCGCGAGAACCTGCAGCGCGACATTGAGGTCACGGCGCGACTTGAAGGCGTGAG
>JAICYU010000026.1 GCA_025934025.1 Terriglobales bacterium | reverse complement strand
TGACGGCTCGCAACCCGCAGACAAACTCGACTCTGATTCCCTGCTTCACCTTCTCGATTTTGCGCAGCAGGATGCTCCCGATCTGGCCGGTGGAACGCACGTGAGTTCCGCCGCAGGCGGTGAGATCAAACTCCTGAATATCAATCAGGCGCAGCGTTCCTGTCTGCTTTGGCGGGAGTTTGCGCAGTCCGAGCCGGCGGGCTTCTTCAAGTAGCACGAAGCGAATTTCAACAGGACGATCTTCGGTCACGATCTGGTTGGCGCGGCGCTCCGCTGCCTGCACCTGCGCCGCTGAGAGCGATGATGTCTGGAGATCAATCGTGCAGCTCTCCTCGCCCATATGAAAGCTGACCGTAGGCACGTTGAATAGTTCGATGAAAGCCGCTGATAGTACATGCTGGCCCGAGTGCTGCTGGATGTGGTTGCGACGACGCTCTTCGTTCACCTTGCCCTGCACTTCGCTTCCAATGTTCACTGGCTCAGAAATAAAATGCAGAATGCGACCGTCCTCCTCATCCGTAACGTCGGTCACAGCGACTTCACGCCCGTCAAAGGTGATTGTTCCGGTGTCATGCACCTGGCCGCCGCTGGTAGGATAGAATGCCGTGCGGTCCAGCACGACCGCATTCTTCCCTTCCCGCTGCACGGATTCGAGCACGCGCGCCTCGAACTCAAGGAGAAATGAATCGTGATAGTACAACCGTTCAGTCATAGGAGATTTCGGCAGCATGGCTACCGGCTAATTTGGCTGGATGATTCCTCCGATGCTCCTGGGTTGCGGAGTTGCCATGTGGCCCGCAGGCTGCGCGTTGATCTTGAGCGCGCCGGCGATTACATCAATGTACTTCAGCCCGGAGCCAGTGTTGAAGAGTACGGCTTTGTCTGAGGCTTTGAGCACGCCGTCTTTCACCAGCATCTTATAGGCGCTAAGGCAAGCTGCTCCTTCGGGAGAGGTAAAAACACCTTCTTTGCTCGCCCACTCCTTCACCGAACAGAAGATCTCTTCGTCGGAAACAGCAACTGCGGCCCCTCCGCTCTGTTTCAAGATATCGAGAACGATATAGTCGGCGTATGGCTTGGGAACACGCAGGCCAGCGGCGGCAGTGTGCGCGTTCTGCCAGACTTCCGCTGTCATTTTGTCCGCGCTCCATGCTTTCACAATCGGAGCACAACCCGCGGCCTGGACGGAGATCATCTTCGGACGTTTTTTGCCGATCCATCCAAGCTGTTCCATCTCATCAAACGCCTTCCACATGCCGATCATCCCTACGCCGCCGCCGGTGGGATAAAAGATGGCATCAGGTAGCTCCCAGTTGAGCTGTTCCGCCACCTCATATCCCATGGTCTTCTTCCCTTCCACGCGGAAAGGCTCCTTGGTGGTGGAAACGTCAAACCATCCTTCTGCCTGCTTGCGCTCGCTAACCATTCTTGCGCAGTCGGAGATGAGACCATCTACTAAGGTGACGTGAGCGCCGTAGGATTTGCATTCCACCAGATTGGCCAGGGGAACATCTTTGGGCATGAAGATGTGCGCTTCAATACCGGCCGCAGCACAATACGCCGCGAGCGCGCTGGCGGCGTTCCCTGCTGAGGGCACTGCGAGCTTCTTCAGGCCGTACTGCCGGGCCATGGTCACGGCCGCGCAGAGCCCGCGCGCCTTGAAAGAGCCGGTCGGGTTCAGCCCTTCATCTTTGATGTAAACGTTGCTGTTCTCGCGGCTGGGCAGCATGGGCGTGAACCCCTCGCCCAGAGTAACCGGATCATCTCCCGGAAGCACCTCGCGGTACCGCCACATCGTGGCTGGCCGTCCGCACAGAGCATCGGGGGTAAACTTACTTTTTATCGCAGCAAGATCAAAGCGCACGTACAAGGAACCGCCATCTTTAGGGCAGATGGTCTGCGGCTGCTCGCCGCTTAAATGGTCACCACATTTGCTGCACTCGAGATAAGCAATCTTCGCCATGATAGTGAGTCTAGCAAATCCAGATTGCATCTGAATCAGAAGCCCCCGCCGCTTGCTCTTGGGGGGTGCAGGGCAATAGATTAGTTGCGGCGACGGATGCTGCCATGCGAGGAGGAACTAACGTGAAATGGTTCGTGCTGGGAATCATCGTGACTTTAATTGTGCTTTCGGCCGCTGCCTACATCTATCTTGCGCAGGGATTCGTGAGCGCGCGTGCAGATGTGAAACCCGGAATGATGGATAGCTGGCTTGGCTCGGCCATGGACGCATCCACCTCACGGCATGCGCCCAAACTCACGAACCCGGCCCCAGACACGCAGGAGACACTTCTGGCAGGCGCGAAGATCTATGCGTCAAGTTGCGGAATCTGCCACGGAACCCCCGCAGACCACGACAGCAAGCTGGGGAAATCTTTCTACCCTCCGGTACCGCAATTTTTCGGTGACGATCCGCCAGACATGAAAGAGAACGAAAATTTTTACATCATCAAACACGGAGTCCGCATGACCGCCATGCCGGCTTGGGGCGACCTGCTCAGCGACCAACAGATCTGGCAGACGGTTGCATTGCTCAAGCATATTGATCAAAAGAGCCTTCCTGCGGGCGTTCAGCAGGAACTGAACGCATCCCAAGCGCGCCAGTAAACGCCATCTGAGTTTCGTGGGATACCGAGGCTAAGCCAAGAATCCGCCCTGAAGCTGAGGGCAAGACAAAGGAAGCCATGGTGGAAGCGCCCCGGCATTCCCGGGGCGGGATGCATAGCAACGGCCCACGGCCAGAAGGAACATTAATCAACGCTGACGTTGTTTCCGTAACGACAGCGGCCTCTTCTCGACACGACTTGCTCCTGGAAAACTCATTGCGTGGCTGAATGGGCAACGCACGACCCGCGAGAAGAACCGGGCAGATGTGATAATCTGGAGGCGTATCAGATCACGAATTCATAGCACCGGCACTATTGGAAAAAGGGCGGTTGCGAGCCGCCTTTTGCTTTAACCCTTAGGTGCTACAAACTCGGAAGAGCGGCATGGCCCCTCTTCCTGATCGGGAGGAGCAATTATGGCTGGAAGTTCTCGAACCACAGCGGCGAAGAGGCATAAGGAACGCGCAAGACAGGAGAAACGTCAGGAAAAGGCGCAGAAAAAGGCACAGCGCAAACTAGAGCAGGAACAAACTCCTCAGACAGAACGCGGCGCCGAACTGACCGTCACGTACGACGAAGAAGGCCAGCCGCAAGGCTTTAATTTCCACGATTTCTGAGCTTCAGTAAGCCAGCAGGCCGGGGCTCGTCCCCGGCCTCTTTTTGTGCCTGCCGGCTATTATTCTGTTCGGCATCTCGGCTAACAACTTAAGGCACAGCGGCAGCCGCCTCGATGGATAATTCCGGTCCAACTTGTGACGGAAGCTCCGGCTGCTCCGACTGCTGGCTGAGAGTAGTAAGCGAACTGTTAATGCATTGCGAGGTAGAAACACCGTCGCGATGCATTTTTCTTGCGGCGGCCGCAAGCACCCGGCACAGAAGGAAACGGTTGGGAATACGTTCAGAAGCGTTGAACACGAGACCGGAGCGCATAGGCACCTCGAAGAGCAGATTTGCTGCTGTCAACGAAGTCGCGGATCAGCGTTCTCCGGAGAAGGTAGCTTCTCCGATCATACACCGCTTCCACGTTGCCAAACGCCAGGACGCTGAAACATTGTGACCACTCGCAAGTGGCAACGCGGAATTCAACGCCCTTCGATTTCTTCCAGGAGGCAGGATGCGGCGTTCAGTTGGCGTGCCGCTGGAGAACTTCTCCCGGCAGCCGCATCATGCGGGATCCCGGTCTCACCGGAACAGGCACAAAAGTAGAAACATCCACCGGCTTAACGCGTTCCTCGCGAACCAGTTCTGAGCTCGCACGCTCGCGCCGGATTTTCACTTGAAGCGTGCGCTCCAGGGCTGCGAGGTCAGACCGCTCCAGATGTGTGAAGAAGGTAATGGCAATGCCGGTAAGGCCCGCGCGTCCGGTACGGCCTGCGCGGTGAATAAACTCCTCTGCCATGGTTGGAAGATCGTAATTGATCACCTGGGCGACGTTGTCCACGTGAATTCCTCGGGAAGCCACATCAGTGGCGACCAGCACGTCAGCCTTGCCTTGCTGGAACGAGGTGAGAGCTTTGGTACGCTGCGACTGCGAACGATCACCGTGAATCACGGCAATGCGGAATCCGTCGCGCTCCAGCTTCTGTGCCAGACGTTCCGTAGCCCGCTTGGTACGAACAAAGATGAGGCTCCGGCCCGTCTCGTTTTCCAGCAAACTCCGAAGTAAGGCTAGCTTCTGGTCTGGTTGGACTTCGTAAGCAATCAAATTAACGGTCTCCGATGCTCTTCTGGTTGAGCCAAACTCAAGCCGGACCGGAGCACGAAGATAGTCGTTGACCAGGTGCGCGACCGCGGGGTCAAGCGTGGCGGAGAAACACATGGTCTGGCGAGCGCGAGGCAACTGAGCCACGATCCGCCGCACCGCAGGGATAAAGCCCATGTCCAGCATGCGATCAGCTTCGTCCAGCACCAGCGTGTGCAGGCTTTTCAGGTCGAAGAGCCGGCGGTCCAGCAGATCCTCGAATCGTCCGGGAGTGGCCACGATCAGCTTTGCACCGCGACGCAGCGATTCGAGTTGCGTCTTCTCGGAATTGCCGCCGATCAGCAGCGCGGCTGCGGGCAGCTTCCTGCCTCGCAACTGTTCATATTGAGTATTGATTTGCATCGCGAGTTCTCGCGTGGGCGCCAGCACCAGCGCTTGCACGCCGGACGAAGACTTTGCGAGTAGCTTTTCCATGATAGGAAGCAGAAATGCCAGAGTTTTTCCGGTTCCGGTCTGCGCGGTTGCCAGTATGTCTTTGCCCTGAACGGCATGCGGAATTGCAGCAGCCTGAACTTCAGTGGGAGTTACGAATTGGGCCGCAGCAAGGCGGTCCTGTAGATAGGGAGATATTGGGAGTTCGGTAAAACGAACCATTGATGTTGATTTTGCTTTCTTTGATCGGCGCCGGTTCCGGCCTAAAGGCAGAGTGATCTCATGCCGAACGATTGGATTTTTGCTGTAGATAACGGAAGTGAAACTTTAAAGCGGGAGTCCTGGACAAGATCTCGATCACAGAAGTCCCTTCGACCAGCAACCTAAGCACTTTCAGTGTAGCACAGACGGTGCAACAACACCTAATCGCCGGATAACGAAAGTACCGTTACTTCATCTCCGCCGAGGCGGGCAGCGTGATCACGGCCTTGTGCTTGTTTTCCTGGATATGGTCCCAAACAAAGTGGTCCAGCAGCCATGCCATCTGGCGTTCAGCCAAAGCGGCATCCTGCGAAATGACGTCATGGCTGAGAGTGAACCGCTGGCCGCATTGGCTGCAAACCACCACGTTCATCACCACCGTCCGGGCGGCTGGCTTTTCTACCGAATGGCGCAGCCGCCTGGCGGTCCCATTTGATGCAGGTGCTGGAATCACCAGCGTGGTTCCCGAGGCTGCCGGGCATGGCCGCGATAATCATCCCGGCTGCCGCCACGTCCACCCTGGCTGCGTCGCGGGCCACCATCAGTCTTAGGCCGCGCTTCATTGATGTTCAGAGTCCGTCCGCCAAGTTCTTTGCCGTTCAATGCTTCGATGGCCTTTTCCGCCTGGCCGCGATCCGCCATTTCAACAAACCCGAAGCCGCGCGATCTTCCGGTGTCCCGATCAGTCACGACCGAAGCGCTTTCAACTGCGCCATAAGGCTCGAATAGAGTGCGCAGATCTGCCTCAGTGGTGCTGAAAGAAAAGTTACCTACAAAAAGTTTCATGCTTTGTTCCTTGAGTTGATTTCTAAGAGGCTGTTCTCAGCAAAAATAGGCAGGCGGCAAAAGCGGCGACTAGTCTATCCGAGTCGAGGACAATCAATGTAGCAGTCTCAATGGTAGCACGGTTCCGTGGCTCGGGCTGTCGCTCTTCGGAAACTCTTCCGCTACTTTCGCGCAGGCTTCTGCTGTTTGAGTTTATTGAAGTCAACCATGAACACTCGCAAACCGAAGCTTTCTGTGGTTTTCGTGTAACCGGCCACGAGCTGCTCTTTGTAATGATCTAGGTAAAAATCGAACGGATCGCGCGGGTCAGGATCAATCAATACCATGTCCGTGTCTTCCATGGTGAGCTTCCCAAATTTTAGCCGGTTGCCGCGGTAAGCCATGTAATTCCGGGCCGAAACCGGCGCCCACTTGTATGAGCCGGGATTTCCGAACACCTGCACGATGCTGTTTCCCTCAAGACGGACCTGAGTTACTTTGCCTTGGATGTGAGGCGGCGGAAGAGCCTGTTCGGGGTCGAGAATCAGGTCGTCTTTTTCTGCCCGGATTCCGCGAACTTTTCCTGTCTTAATCAAATCCGACATTTCCACTCCGAACAAGTCCATTAGCCCTTTCACGGGCAGGTGCGCTGCACGGATCTTTTTTGCGTGCATTCGGATCTTTCCGTCCTCAGTAACGCTAATTTCATCTTCGGTTTCAAACGTTACATCACCTTTGTTGTGCAATTTTCCTTTTACTTTCAACAGTCCTTTATCAATCTGGATGGAAACTTCTTTCACGGGAGAATCTTTGCGCGCGAAGACATACTGATTCAGAACGTTGGCCATGGACTGGGTCTCGATGGCCATCTCACCGGCATTGATGCGAAGGACGAAGGAATTCTTGTCGTCAAATACCGGAATCTCGCCTTCCCGTGTCGGGACCAGTTCTCCGCCAAGCCGCACAATGTGGACTGCAATATTGTTCTGAAAGTGGTACATCACGTTGCGCATCTGCACCTGGACCTGGGTTTGGGGGCCGCGGGCTTTAGAGGCGCTATTCTGAAGGGGAGATGCTGTGAGCGATGCAATCAGGCCAGCGGCAAGGAATACGCAACGATTCATCCGTGGTTGGAACCAGAAACTCGGAATCTGGTTACCTGATCTGCCTGGCCAGGCGAACGATTTCAGGATAGTGATAGACGAACGTTCCCGGTTTAGCTTCTTCTGCGGTCGCGACCATGGCTCGTCCGACGATCCTGGCGGGAATAGCGCGATAACGCTTCAGATCGCCCCAGAGCACAAGATCAAGCGCTGGAGCAAAGCGCATGGCAATCATCTCCAGCAACCGGACCTCACGGCGCTTCCCAAGCAGAAGACTTGGCCTGAAAATGTAGAGTCCTTGGAACCCAAGTTGGCCTAAGTCGCGCTCCAGCTCTCCTTTTGTCCGAAGATAAAAGTTCGTCGAATCCGGATTTGCGCCCACCGATGAAACCAGAACCAACCGCTGCACGCCTGAGTTCGCAGCGACCTGAGCGATGTGGAGCGGCAATTCATAATCAATGCGACGGAACTCCTGTTGTGAACCTGCTTTCGCAATTGTGGTGCCGGTGGCGCAAAACAGATCAGTAACGCCGGAGAACTCTGCTGGCGGCAATTTCCAGAGATCAATGGTTCTTTGGCTTAGCTTGGAGTGATTGTTGCGCGGCAACTCGCGACGGTTTAGGGCCACCACCCTGTCGAAATCCCGGCTCTCCAGAAGACTGTCGAGGCAATGTCTTCCGACCAGTCCGGAAGAGCCAAGCAATGCCGCATATCTTGCCATGAACTCAGATTACATGAATAGATCTGCTCCACCCAGTCCAGCAGGCCACTGTATCTATCGGACGGGAGGCTCTTGAGTTCGACAGGCGAGAGAATCGCCAATAGGCGTTACGGGCGTAACCGGCTGGACCGGTTCATCTTCCTATGGATGGGAGAAAGTCTCGGACAGCCTTCACCAGCTTAAAGCTATTCACATTTGGGAACGACACCGGTACTGTAGAGCGCCTGGCAAACATCAATTCGGCCATGACCCATCTGCGGCACCTGAACAGCGCGCGAGATCGCGTTTGCAACGTCGCCGGGGTGGTAGCCGGGTTTAGCTTGCAGGATCAGTGCCGCTTCGCCGGCCACGAGCGGCGTGCTGAATGAGGTGCCCCATCCGGCTGCGTAGTTGCCGCCCGGATATGAAGTAATGACGGCCTCTCCCGGCGCGGCCACAAATGTCGAGTTCGTTCCGAAATTGGTGAACGTGCTCTTAGCATCGTTGGCGCCTGTGGAACCCACGCCAACCACAGAGTTGTATCCTGCTGGATACACCATGATCTGCTCTGCGTCATTCCCTGAAGCTGCAACCACACTGACGTTCTTCGAAAGCGCGTATTGGATTGCATTCTGCAGCCCGGGCGAACTCTGGTTGATTTCAAAGCTCATGCTGATCACGTTGGCGCCGTGATCAGCCGCGTAATAGATTGCCTGCAGAATGTTGAACAGATCAGAACTTCCGTCAGCAGCAAACGCTTTCAGCGGCATGATCTTTGCTGCCGGCGCGACGAGGTGTACCAAACCGGCGGTCATGGTTCCGTGTCCGAACGCCTGCGGTACGTTGCCTTCCAGAACCGTCGAGGTGGACTGGGTGAGAATCGCGGCCGTCCAGGGGTTCATCACAACAACGTTATCGCCCTCAAGCACGGTGGAAGTGGACTGCGTTAGGCTGGCAACTGTGGAGGGATCGAGATCGGAGAGCTCTGATGCATCGGAACTGTTGCTGATGAAGTTGAAGCCCGAAACCAGCACCGACTTGAGCGCTGGATGGTTGGTGTCAATACCAGTATCAATCACCGCAACTACGATTCCCTCCCCGCTCAGGCTTGTCGCCTGCTGGGCATCAGAGAGGCGAACCGCGGAAGCTGCGGCCTGTTGCAAATAATTGCTCGGGACGATGGAGCCGAAGTATGAAACTGCTGTCGCTCCAGGAATGGTCTCCAGAACTGTAGAGGTGGACTGTGTAAGATTCGCAATGGTTGCGCCCGAGAGTTCAGGCACGTTCAGCTTGCGGTCGGCCTCAAAGCTCTGTACTGCGGGATCGTTGGCAATGGTGGAATCACTGGAGCTTTCAGAAACCAGGAGCACCGCTGAACCGGATGAGCCGGCAAGTATTGAAATTGGTGTAAGCCCGTGCCGTCCGCAAACGTCTCCGACCTTCGAAGGCGATGTGGTGAGCACAAAGCGGTTTTGCCCCCACAACGAGATGCTGGCCAACAGAGTGATGATCAAAATCAAGCGCGTTAGATTTTTTGAATGTGACATCCCAATAAATTCCCCAGATTGCCGTTCCGTCGCGACGCTCGGGGCTCGCTGATGGTTGAGTGCTGCGCTTACCGGCTAGAAGTATGGCAAGCCGGTTCGGCGGAGCAAAGAATTTTAATCTTCGATTGTGACGGCCCGGTTCTAGTGAGTGCGGCTTGGAGTTTTCAGGTATGGGCCAGAATGGGCTTTACGACTGTAACTCTCGTAAATTCAATAAATTGAGGAAGCGAAGCTGGTCTCTTGACGGAAGCAAAGTTAATCGCCAATGGTCTCGGGACTGGGATCGGAAAGCAGGAGAAGTTAAAGAATCTAAGAGAAAAATTAAAAGAGCTAATAAAACCAATCAGGGCTGGATCAGGGGTGACTCGCGCTGGCGCCGTTGCTATTTCCAACGAGGGTCGTCAATGACTGGAGTAAATCAATTCGTCCATAGCCCATGTCTCCAATCTGCTTTGTCTTGGAGAGCGCGTTGCCTACATCTCCTGGTTTGGCATTCGGCCGCGCCTGAAGAACAAGGGCCGCCGATCCGGCAAACATCGGAGCACTGAAGGAGGTTCCCCATCCCGCGGCATAGAGTCCTCCGGGATAGGTGCTGATGACGCCTTCGCCCGGCGCTGCGAACGCTACCACGCCCGATCCGAAATTGGAGAATACGCTCCTCTGATCAGAGTTCGTGGTAGAACCGATGCCATCCACACCGCCAAAGCTTGCGGGAAAAACAAGAGTCTTTACGCCATCGTTACCTGCGGCGGCGACGACGGTGATGTTTTTCTTGAGCGCATACTGCACAGCGGACTGGAGCCCCGGGGAAGGCTGCGCCGTGCTAAAGCTCATGCTGATGACGTTGGCGCCATGGTCAGCGGCATAGTAGATCGCGCGAATAATACTCGAGAGACTCGAACTGCCGTCAGTGTGGAACGCCCGCAGGGGCATGATATTTGCGGTCGGCGCAATTAGATGAACGATTCCGGCAACCATCGTGCCGTGACCAAAGTCCTGCGGCGTGTTCCCTTCAAGCACCGTCGAAGTGGACTGGTCCAGAATTGCGGCAACCGCCGGCCCCATAGGAATGACGTTTTGGGCTTCCAGCACCGTGCTGGTTGATTGCTCCAAAACTGTACTCGTGGATTGCTGAAGAGTGGCAATCGTGCTGGAAGAAAGGTCCTGGAATTCGGAAACGTTAGTGCTCTCGTCGGCGAAGTTGTACCCGGGCAACAATACGCCCGCCAATGCTGCGTGGTTCGGATCAACCCCAGTGTCAATAATAGCGACAGTAGCTGAGCCTGTGAGACCGGTTGCATTCCGTGCGTCGGCAAGACGAATGATGGCGGTAGCAGGCTGCGCAAGGTAATTGCTGGGAACAGTGCTGCCGAAAAAGTTCACCAGGCTGCGACCCGGCAATGATTCGAGCACTGTAGAAGTAGATTGGTTCAGTGTGGGCTGAGTGGCGCCATTCAGTTCCGGCAGCCTGGCACTTTGGTCAGGTTCGAATCCGGCTACTCGAACGTCATTTTCTACCTCAACTTCTGTCTCATTGGCATCGGCCGAGGCTGAACCAACAAGATAAACGCAGTTCGGACCATCGTAGAGTTCCTTCACAATGGATAAGCCGTACTGGTTCAGAACCGGCTGGGTGTTAGTGGGCGAAACCGTAAGGATGAACGTGCTTTGGGCGGCAGCAGGCAGAGCCATCCACAGCAGACCGGTTATAAGTAGTGAGCGCAGTACCCTCATCGTCGGATTCCAGCTTGTCTTAATTTTGAAATCTCTAGGCTTCGGGCGCCTTTCCCAACAACACTTCCAATTCCTGCCCTGTGGACTCAATCGGAACCAGCAGGCGCAAATCACTGTGGGGCACGTATTCCATCTGGAACTCCCCAAAGGAATTGCTGATAGACCGTGACAGTTCTCGCTTGCCCGAGAACAGGATCACGGGCAGATTCGACATCGTCTCCTCAGGCGATTTCTGGTTGGCAATCTGCCCCACCAGCACCATACTTGCGGACCCTTTTTCGTGTTCAAAACGGAGATCAACCGAATAATCGCCGGCATGAAACAGTACGTGGCGGTTGATCTGATGAGCGCCTCGAACGCCAACAGGTTGAGGATCATTCACGCTGTCATAAACCAGACTGGCCCAGAGCCGCTCCAGCGCCGAGCGCCGCGGCGTCATTACAATCGCGGCCAGCGCTTTGGCCTGCCGCTCCACTGCAGGGGGAAGCTGATATGCGCTTTCACGAGCGCACACAGCAGTAAACTTTTCAAATAATTGCGCCACCTTCTGGCACCTGGAACAACCGTCCTGAAGGTGAGACGCCATCTGCTGACGCTGTTCCGGGGACACTAGCTGGCGGGAGTAGTCAGCCCATTGCGTAATGTCGAAATGTTGCGCGGCGTGAGGCATGTGCTTTTTTCTCGTCTTTTAAGGGAGGAGAGCCCAGCTTCCGGGTCTGTGCTCCCCTCGTTAGCAGTCGACGGATGAGCCTGCTTCTGTACAAGAAGAGTCAAACTCGGCGAAGAAAATATATGTATCCCGAAAATTTACGCTTCTTTACACAAATTTCCCGACCAGCGAGAACGCCGCCCAGTAATAAGGATGGCGGTGTTTTTCCCGCAGTGTGATCACTGCCTGACGCAAAGCTTCTGCCTTATTCGGGATTTGTCTGTATATGCGATAAAAATCCCGCATAAATTCGGTTGTGCTCTGGTCGTGAACCTCCCACAAGCTCACCATTAGCGTCTGGGCACCGGCATAGAGCAGCCCGCGAACTAGGCCAATCAGCTCATCCCCGCCAATTACCACGTTCATCCCCGTCCCGCAACCACTTAAAGTTACAAGTTCAGCATTTAACTGCAACTGATAGAAATCAAAAAGGCTAAGCTGAGAGTTTCCGAGTCGAATGGAAGAGAACATCGGATTGTCCTGGCGAAAATATCCATGAGTCGCGATATGAATGTACCGGCTCCGCGGCCCCAAGCTCTTCAGCCGCTCCTCGGTGGCCTCTGAACCGAGAAAGAGGCTGGCATTCCCCATGGCCTCAGCCACGTATCGTCCTTCCTGCTCGATGAAGGGTGCTCTCGCGTCGGGGACTGCAAGGACGAGAGCTTTTCCATCTGCGAGGGTAGACGCCCTATCCTGGCATAAGGCGTAAATGCTGGCGCTGGGAGCATACGAGACGGAAAAATCGTCAATCAGATAGCGCTTGCCATCTGAAAGAGCATGGAATGGTAAGTAATGCAGGAACGAGTGCGGCACAATCAAAAGGTGGTCCGCATCGAGATTCTTGCGAATTGGCGCGATCAGAAGCTGGTACAACTCCTCCAGGTGTGCTTGGGTAGCGTCAAGTAGCTTCTTCTCCAATGGTCGAGTGTAGTCTTCACCCAGCCGGAACTTTGCTAATTGCAGTTGGAGCAGGCGAAGCTTTTCACGCACCGGGGTGATTTCCGCAACCGCAGAGATGGACAGTTGATCACGTCCTAACACGCACACGTAGAAATTGTTTCTGGCGGTGTAGTACTGAAGCAGAAGTGTCCGCGGCGGAAGAATTCTCTGCATCTCTTCCGCCGATATGGTTTTCGCGCTCTGCAGGCTGGCGTAGTCGCTGTCTGCGGTTTGAATCTGGGAGAAGGTCTTCACCAGCGCGTCCTCATATTTGCGGCTCTGTTGGCGCAGGCTGTGAATCCGCGGCTGGGAACTGTCGCCGGGATTCATCTCCTCGAGTTCGATCTGGTGGTAGGTCCAATTCAGCTTTTGCCGCAGGTCGCGGAACTGCGCCATGGCGGGAGAAGCTTCGTTGCGACCAATGACTGATGATGCGCGGAACGCGATCAGATCGGCCAGACTTCTTGATTTGGCTTGTTCAACATATTGGAAGGCATCATGTTCAGCGCAGCGATGCGAGTGCGCCGCGAGCGAAGTAACCACCAGACCTTCATACACCGCCAGCTTATTTTTCAGAAAAGCGATCTTCAACTCTTCCTTGCCCAAGTGGCTGCGGAGGTCCTCCAATTTCTCATGCGCCTTCTCGTAGGCTTGGCGCGCCAGTTCGAGGTTACCGCTGGCCTCCTCGGCCTGGCCCAGCATGAAGTAAGCCTGATACGTGGCGGGAGATTCAATGTGCAGCAGCCGGGACAGCGCCGAACTGCAATAACGCCGGGCCTCGTCGGCATCAGACGATCGCAGTTCCAGGGCCGCCAGCAGCAATTCGCAAAGCGCGGCTTTCCCTGGTAAAGAAGAGCTCGCGAAATATTGCAGTGCCGCATGAGCAAGGTCTTCGGCGTCATCATCGCGACCAGACTCATAGAGCACCAGGGCTTTGTACAAGTCAATGAGAGCCGGCCAGAGCTTGTTCTTTTCTTCCAGGAAGAGATCTCGCGCCTGATCAAACACTTCCAGAGCTGCCTGATGACGGCCTTGCTGACTGATGGCAATTGCAGAGAATGCCGCAGCTTTCGCGGCTTCATACCGCATCTTGAGCTCTCCAAAAGCCTCGAAAGCATCGTGCGCAAGCTCTGCGCCTCCTTCTGTAAGGTTGAGTTCCAGATACATTTCGGACTGATCAAGATCGCAAAGCGCACGGTGATATTTGTCATCAAGCTGCTCGCAGAGCACCCGCGTCTGGTCGTACATCTGGATGGCGCGGAGATACTCGCCGCGCAAGTAGTAAAGATAGGCAACGTTGTAATCTGCCTTCAGCACCAGCGTGGAAAAGCCGTGCTTTCCGGAGTGTTCGCGGGCCAGCCGGTAAGTCTCTTCCGCGCGCTCGAATTCATTGAGGCTGATGTACGCCACAGCCATATTCCTGAGCACGATGGCGATGTCCATGGGCGTGCCATGCTCAAGTGCCTTCTTGTAGGCGCGCTCATAGTGCTCCGCCGCCTCGCGGAACCTGTCTTGGCGATAGAAAATATTTCCCAGGCTGATGTCCAGCCGGGCGAGACGCGTCTGGTCTTTGTGTTCCGAAAAAATCTGTTGGGCTTCTTCCGCCAAACGAAAAGCACGATCGTATTGCCCGTCGTAGATCAGCGTTTGCAGTGAGGCGTTGATCGTGATGGCTGCTTCCAGATCGCTGCCGCAAATCCGGAATGTTGCCGCCGAAGTCTCATAGTCACCGATTGCATCGCGGTACTTGCCTCTCACAGCCAGCACATGACCCTTGAGGCGCGCAGCCTTCGCAGAGGTGAAAGGATCCTGGAGCGTCCCTGCGATCCATAGAGCTTCTTCCGCTACTCTTTCGGCGCGGCGAACATCATTGCGCAGGAGGGCGATTGCGCCCTCGTAGAGCGCTTTGAAGCTGTCTTTGCTGCATGCCTCGGAGTTGCGCAACAGCAGCTCACGCCGTTCCGGTGCATCCTCAATCAGAGAAAGCGATGCGACCCACGGCTCTATTTCGAGCTGATTTTCTGAGTCGCCCATTCAGAATCCCACTTCGGCAAGGATCTTTTGCAAACGGCCCAGGCAGCGGCCCCGAATAAATCCGATGGATCCTGTGGCCAATCCCAGAGCCTGGGCCACTTCGTTGTAGGGGCGCGGAGGCTGCTCGAAAAAGAGCATGCGCACCAGTTCGGCGCAGCGCGGAGTAAGCTTCAGGACTGCGTCCCTTACTGCCTGCTCCTCCTGCACTTCCTGCAGAATTTCCGGAGCGATAGCAATTTCCTCTGCGATCTCCTGCTCCATGGCATCGAGCTCCACGTCAGGGCGCTTCTGGCGTTTGGAATGAAAGCACTTGTGAGTGGCTACCGTGATCAGCCACGAGCGAAGAGATTCGATCTTCCTCAGCTTGCTCAGGTTGGTAAAAAGGTCCACGCAGACATTCTGGAAAATGTCCGCGGCGTCCTCGGGAGGAAATCCATACTTGACGGGAACGGAATAAATCAGGCGCTTGTACTTATCAATGAGGCGGTTCCATGCCCGCTCATCTCCATTCAAGCAATCCTGAACCAGCTTTTCGTCTTCCGCTATCGTTTCCTTTGGCGCTTCTAGCTGTATGCTCCTGGCGTTGTCATCCATTCAGTGTTTTCCGGCGGGGGTGTGCCAAAAAAGTTCATCTGCGTTCCAAAGAATGTAGTTGTCCATTATAGCGGGACGCACGTTTTCCAAACCGTCGCGGGCCGCAGTGAGAATGTTGGGGCTGGCGAGAAATATCATTGGCTGCTGCTCGGCGAGAATTGCCTGTACACGGTCGAACAGCTTCTTGCGCTCGGCATAATTTGGCGTGACTTGTTGTTTCCGCATGAGCCGGTCAATCTCAGCTTCCCACGGCGTGGCGGGTGTCTTTTCTCCCATGTTCCAGAGATGGATATCTCCATCCGACGATAGAACGCTCATGTCGGGTGTTGGATCGGCATCGCCCCTTCCGAGCCCCATCAGAGCGACTTCGTAATCATGCGAGTTGAGGACGCGGTCGGTCGCCGAGCGAAATTCCAATCCCGCTACATGTACGTTGATGCCAATTTTTTTCAGGTCCTCCTGGATCAAAGTAGCCATCTGGCTCCTCTGCACGTTGCCAGAGTTAACCAGAATGCTGAAGTCCACCGGCTGACCGGAGGAGTCCGTCAACGCGCCACTGGAATTCCAGGAAAAACCGGCTGCCTGCAAAAGCTTCCTGGCTTTCTCGGGAGAGTACTCCGGTATCGGGATGTCCGAGTCAAACCACAACTTGTCTCCGGGGCTGACCGGTGTAGCCAGAGCTACTCCCCGTCCCTGGTACACCATCCGGACAATCGCGGCACGGTCAATGGCCAGAGAGACGGCTTCCCGGAACCGCTGATCGCGAAACCATGTTTGTTTCTGCGCGATCGCCGGCAACCGGCCTTTCACGTCGTCGTTGAGATTAAAAACCAGAAAGTTGTATTCCAGCCCCGGCCCGGCATCGTAGAGCTTGTAACGTCCTGTCTGTTGATCGGCCAGCAGAGCAGAATAATTCTCGGCGCTCACTTGAGTGATGATCTGGGTCTCACCGGCGCGGAAACGCACCACCTGTGCATCACGGCTGGGTACCGTCAGGAAGATCAGCTCATTCAGATAAGGGAGGATCTGGCCTTGCGAATCTGTTTTCCAGTAGTAGGGGTTCCTCTCTAGAACAAGCTTTTCGCCGGGAAGAACCTGCTTGAGACGGAAAGGTCCCAGCCCGGCGATCTTCTCCGCTGAGGTTGTCAGATTCCAGACCTGGTTGATTTTTCCGGCCTTGTAGCCCTGCTCGAGAAGATGGCGCGGCAGGATGGCAAGACTATCAAAAACTCGCTCCGCCGGTGCATAGGGAGCGACAAAGCTGAATTTCACCGTGTATGGTCCCAGCTTTTCCACTCGCATCGGTTTGCCGCCGGCAAGCAGCAGGTCGCGTTGCGGAGAATGCACCTTTTCGTCCAGGTAGACCTGAAACGAAAACACAACGTCGTCTGCGGTGAAAGGAGCGCCATCAGAGAAGCGCAGGCCCCGGCGCAGTTCGACCGTGAATTGGCTGCCCTCGCGGTTCGATTTCCAGGATCTCGCCAGCGCGGGTTCTGTCTTCTGCGTAGCTCGATTGATGTGGACCAGATCGGCTGTCATGCGGCGGATCACATCGCGCGAGGGCTGGTCCACGGCGACTACTGGGTTCAGCGTTTTCGGTTCCGACGATTGGCTTACCACCAGCACACCACCTGGATGCCCAACAGGAACGGAAACTTTAAGCAGATCCTGCTGCCGGCCTTCCGGCCGCGCCAAGGACGCGGGCAACAAAAGACAAGCCAGCAAGAAACTTGGCGTTATCGGGCGAATGCTTCGCATTACAGATTCACCTTCGTTTTCTTCTGAAGCGCGTCAGCCAAGGCGTGATATGCAACAAAGAACGGCACAGGAGCCAGACCCGGCAACAGCATCCACCAGCAGGAAGCCAGAACGTGATATTGCTGGGCCTCGGCCAGCATGTTGCCCCAACTGGGAAATGGCTCCCCAATTCCCAGACCCAAAAATGAAAGGACGACCTCTGCCAGAATAAACTGCGGTATCAGAATTGCCAGTTGCGTCAGTGCTACGCTAAAAGTCATCGGCACGAGATGGCGGCGCATCACGTAAGACTTCGAGGCGCCGAAGCCCTGAGCGGCTAACACGAAGTTCCGCTCCCTGGCGCTCATCACCAGTCCCCGAACCAAACGGGCCGGACGCGCCCAACTCAGCAGCCCAATTACGCTAATGACCAGCAGGAACGCCATGAGAGGGCTGATCTCTAAGGGCAAGAATGACCGGGCTGCCAGCAAGAGATAAAGGGATGGGACCGCGATAGCAATTTCGGCGACGCGCATAGCCGCTTCATCCACCACGCCACCATAGAATCCGGAAATGGTCCCCACAATCACGCCCGCAAACACCGCCAGCACTCCCGCCAGCCCCCCAGCCAGCAACGAAACTTGCGCTCCATACACAACACGCGAGAACTGATCGCGGCCGAATGCATCGGTACCAAGAAGGTTGATCTCGCCCGGTCCGGAAACGCCAAACAGGTGAAGGCTGCTTGGAATCAAACCAAAAAGTGAATATTCTTCACCAGTCACAAGGAAATGGACTGGCATCTGCGCCGAGCAGTCCGGCTGATAGTCGGTGAAACTGCCCTGCTTGTTTCTGATCCCATAAACGAACGGGCGCAGATGGATTTTGCCCGAACAGTCCATCAGGTGCGGCAGGCTCGGAGAAGCGTAAGGATGCAAGCGATCCTGCGCAGCGTAATGATAGGGCGCAAAGAACCCAGCCAGCCCCGCCATGAGATGGGCGCCAACCAGAAACGCAGCAGTCCAGAACAGTTTGCGCTGCTTCATGATTGCACCCGAATTCTGGGATCACAAAAGTAAAGGAGAACATCGGCCAGCAAATTGCCCAACACAAGCAAAAGGGTCGAGATCATCACCGCGCCGATCACGACAAAGAGATCGCGCCCGAAGATCGCCTCCAGCATCAACGGTCCCATTCCCGGCCAGCTCATGATTACTTCCACCAGGATGGAAGCGCTGAGCAGGAAGCCTGCGGAGAGTCCGAAAAGCGAGATGAGAGGATTGGCGGCAGCGGGCAGCGCATGACGAAAAAGAAGAGTGGTTCTTCCCAGTCCATTCCCCTGAGCCGCGCGGAAATATGATGAATCCATTACTTCGATGGCGCTGGCGCGAACCTGCCGGAGCAGCGGCCCGACCGAGCCAACCACCAGCACGAATACAGGAAGAACCATGTGTTGCAGTAGGCCGGCTGTGGATTCCCCTGCGTCTGTTCCTGCGGTCATGCCTCCAACAGGGAAGATGTGCGTGCGCAGCGCCAGAAGCACGGCGAGCAACGCCAATAGCACATCAGGAAGCGCCAGTAACGTCGAGGTGGAGCCGGAGAAGATTCGGTCAATCCATCCTGTCCTGCGCCATGCAGCCAGCAGTCCTAAAGGAATGGCGATGAGCCACGAAATCAACAGAGCGGGCACACTCAGCAGGAGCGTATTTTTGATACGCGGCCAAAGCAGCGTTGTAACCGGCAGGTTGTAAGCGAAGGACGGTCCAAGATCACCGCGAAGAGCCGAGCCAAGCCATCGGGCGTAACGTTGCGGAAGTGGCTGATCAAGCCCGTACTCGGCGCGCAATCCCTGAAGCGTTTGCCCGGAGAGTTCCGGGTTCAGACGCATCCCGAGAAAAAAGTCTCCCGGCGCCGCCTTCTGGAACACGAAGAGCAGCATAGAGACGCCGGCCAACAACAGCACACCGTGAGCCAGTCTTCGACTTAGATAGCGGATCACGAGTGCACCTCGGCGTGGCGCGCGTGGAGCTGCTGGTTGACCCGAGTCAAGAGACGCGTTGCGGGACAACTGCTTGTCCATAGCTTATTGGGTGCAATCTGATCCACAATTCTGCCTGCCTCCATCACCAGCACTTGCTGAGCGAACATCGGCAGGAAACGCAAATCGTGGCTGATGAATAAATAGGAGAGGTTATGGCGGGCGTGGAGATCCAGGAGCAGTTTCAAAATCTGCTCCTGAAGCGAAAGATCGAGGCCGGAAAGAGATTCATCAAGGATCAGCACCTTGGGACTGGCGGCCAGAGCTCGCGCCAATGCAAGGCGCTGCCGTTGCCCTCCGCTGAACTCGGCGGCATTGCGAGAATGCCATGACTTTTCCAATCCCACTTCGGCCATCAGATCAAGAGCACGCTCGATTCTCTCTTTTTTTGAGCCGGCTCGCGCAATCTCCAGCGGTTCTGCCACAAGCTGGACCGCGGTAAAGCGAGGATTCAGAGCCGTAGATGAGTCCTGAAAAATCATCTGGACGCTGCTTCTCTTCTGAACCGGATCTCCTTCAAGTAATACTTCGCCTTTGTCGGGTATCTCGAACCCTGCAATACACCGTACCAGTGTTGATTTCCCTGATCCTGAACGACCTATAACCGCCACAGTCGCATTCGGCATCAGCCTGACGCTCACATCCTCCAGAGCCCGGATTTCAAACTTTTCACGCGAGAGCATCTGTCGCTGCACGTAGGTCTTGCTGAGATTACGGACCTCCAGCACAGGAGCAGCGTTGAGAACTGGAGGTGAAATTCTGCTGGAAGCGTCGCTGCAACTCGCCCCGGAGGTGAACTGGAGCCCGCGGACATAATCATCACTGCTCGTTCTGATTTGCTCCCATGTTCCGGAGGCAGCTGTCTGCCCCGCCTTCATCACCAGCACGCGGTCGCAAATAGTTGAGAGCGCCGACGCGTCATGGCTGATGAAGACCATGCCCAAATTCAATTCGTGCTTGAGCCGGCGGAGCAGATCAAGAACTTCTGCCTGAGTGACGGTATCGAGTGAGCTCAACGGTTCGTCGGCGATCAGCAAGGAAGGGCGGCAGACCAATGCCTGGGCGAGCGCTGCACGCTGCTTTTGACCGCCGCTGAGTTGATGCGGATAAGCCCGCATCACTCGTTCAGGGTGCTCGAATCCAACCTGCTCCAGAATTTCGCAGACACGCCGCGCACCCTCCTTCTTAGAGACATCGCTATGCGCCCGAAGAACGTCAGAAATTTGCCTTCCGATGGAGAGCACGGGATTGAGCGCGAGAGCGGGCTCTTGCGAGATGAGCGCCAGCTCGGCTCCTCGGACTCGTCTCAGTTGGCTGCTGGAAAGCCAAGGCAGATCGCGGCCGGAAATCTCTATTTTGCCGGTGAAGGTTGCGTTCGACGGCAGAAGCCGCATCAAGGCAAGCGCCAGTGTGCTCTTGCCGGAGCCCGATTCCCCCAGGATTCCCAGGCTCTGTGATGGTTCGAGCGAGAAACTGACATCGCGCAGTGCGCACACCCGTGCCCCGTCTGCGGCCGCATACTCCACGTGGAGACCTTCGGCCCGCAGCAGTGATGCCGTCCTTGAGGACTGCACTGCGCTGGAACTCAATCCGCCCTGCTTGCCTTCTTAATGCCGGGTTAACCTAACCGGAAGAGCTTCATTATGCAGTAGAGTTGCCGCTATTCATGCCCCTGTTACGCCTTAGAGCGAACTCAGGTGAATCTCCGGGCAGCGCGCATCCGCGACCAATTTGCGAACCACGGGACGATAGCGCAAGGCAAAAGTACAGCGCACCTCTGTCACCCTAGTCTCAGGCATCCGCCGTAATCCTCCACCCCATTCCCGCCGATAGAGTGCCCTCCAGGACGGGACGAACCAGGAGGGTTAACATGCGAAATTACCGCATTTCAGCAATCATCTTTGCTCTTGTAACGGCCTCATCTTTGCTGACTGGTTGCGGAGGAAGCGCAGCGGCCGGCTCACCTAGCGGTGGAACGGCTCCCACTCCTGCTCCTACACCAGTGAGCTCGCCCTCGCCCGCTCCTTCGCCTTCCCCAAGCCCGACTCCTCCGGCGCCAAACACCACCGTTCTTGATAACGTGCAGAATTCTCCCAACTGGCTCACCTGCGGCGCCTGCGGCAACACCGGCGGCACCGGCGCAGTCGCCGGAGCGACCTTCACTTCAGGGATTACCGCGCCGAGCGAAGACCTAGTCGCGACTCAGTTCAACATCGCGCCTCCATCGGCGTTCGCGAATGCCTACTTCTATCGCCAGCAGATTCCGGTGACCTCACAGATCAACGCGTTGAGCTATGAATTCGATCTCTATATTCCTTCCGGGATGGAAACGGCTCCGCAGGCGGTTGAGTTTGAGTGCCAGCAGGTCATTGGCGGTTGGGTGTACAACTTCAGTTGGCAGGCTCCGTACCACGGAGCGGCCACATGGCGAATCTTTGACTACGGATTAAAGCGCTGGGACGCGACTACTGTTCCGGTGCAGCCTTTCACACCAGGAACATGGCACCACATTCTGGCGGAATACCACAACGACACGGCGAACCACCTGGTCATCCACGATGCGCTTACGGTTGACGGAGTGCGCGTTCCGGTGAACATCACCCACAACGCTGCGTTCACCGGCGGACGCGACCAGTTCACCAATGCCGTCCAGCTCGACAGCAACAGCGCATCCGTGCCATACACAATTTACGTGGACAAGATGAAGATCACCTACCAGCAGTAATTATTCGTAGCGCAGGGCCACCATGGGATCCACTTTCGCGGCCTTACGCGCCGGGAAATACGTCGCAATCAGTCCGATCAGGGCAAGCGCGGCGGCAAGAGCCAGGAATGCTAAGGGCTCGTTGGCGGTAACGCCGTAGAGCAGATTAACGATCAGCCGAGCCAGCAGAAAAGCGCAGACCAGGCCGCCTACCAGCCCGATGGCCAGCGTAACTGCGCTCTGTCGGAGCACCATCAGCAAAACATCAGCCGGACGCGCGCCAAGGGCCATGCGAACGCCGAACTCGCGTACTCGTTGCCCCACCGAATAGCCCACCACTCCGTAAATCCCAACAGCACACAACAACAGAGCGATGGCGGCAAATACTGCCAGCAGGCCGGCGGCAAACCGTGCGGCCCACAGCGCCTGCGAGAACACCTCGCCGATAGGCCAGAGATTGGTTAGGGGCAGGTTGCGATCCATGGCCTGGATCTGTGACCGAACAGTGCTGAGCACAGCCGTGGGATCACCGTTGGAACGAAAGAGCAGCGTGGTTCCGGGGCTGAGGTTCTGGACCAGTGGCAGATAGATATACGGGACGGCCTCTTCGCCCAGCGTGTTGTACTTGGAGTCGCGCGCTACGCCAATCACCTGCGTCCAATCCTTGTCGCCAAAGAACTTGAAGCGCTTCCCTACCGGGTCCTGGCTGGGCCAGAGCCGCTTGGCCGCAGTCTGGTTAATGATTGCCACTCTGAGGCTTTCTTCACGCACGGAGCTGTCAAAGTTCCGCCCTTGCAGCAGTGGAATTCCCATCAACGGCAGATACTCGGGCGAAATTACCCCAGCCTGGGTGAACTGGCCGCTCTGTCCGCTGGTTACTTGCTCGCCTTCGGGAAACGTAGTGTGGCCGAAGCCACCGTTGAACAATGGCACCACGCTCGAGAGCGCCGCTCCTTTGATTCCCGGTAGCGATTGTGCGGTTTCGAGCACACGCCGCTGGAACTCGCGAGCGCGGGCGGCGTCGTAATTGAGTGAGCCCAGGTCAAATGAAACCATGGCGAGGTTCTGCGTGTTGAAGCCGGGATCCATCTGCTGCGCGTTGCGCAGGCTCATCAAGAACAGCCCGGCGCCGATCAGAGCGATAAGGCAGACCGCCACCTGAAACGTGACCAGCACGTCGCGCAGTTTGAAACGGCTTCCACTGTAGAGCTCACCGCCGGCGCGCTCTTTAAGCTCCGAAACCAGATCAGGACGTGAGGATTGCAATGCCGGCGCCAGCCCGAAGATGATGCCCGTGCCGATGACGACAAAAAATGTGAACAGCAGCACATGCGTATCGAGCGAAAGATCAATATCGCTTGCCTGGAGAAATGGCGGGCGGAACTGCCATAGAACGGTACGTCCCGCGTATGCCAACCCCAAGCCCAGAATGCCGCCTGCCGCTGCCAGCACCATGGCTTCGGTGAGCAACTGCACCAGGATTCTACTGCGGGAAGCACCGATGGCGGCGCGAATGGAAATTTCCCGCTTGCGACCTGAGGCTCGCGCCAGCAGCAAGTTGGCGATGTTGAAGCACGCCACAACCAGCACGATGCCGACCACGGTCATCAACAGCGCTCCCGCGCGCTGGAAGATGCCACGAAAGTTGGGATTGATAGAAGCTTCCAGCAGAGAAACCGCTTTGAAGCTGCGTCCCTTATTGTCCATGGGGAAATCGCGCTCAAGATCAGTAGCCAACGCATGCAGCTCGCCGCTGGCTTGCTCGCGCGTAACTCCGGGCTTGAGGCGAGCGATGGCATTGAACCCAAGAAAACGGCGTTCGTTAAAGAACTGCTGCACCACTCCGCTGACGATCTGGTCGTGCATGGATATCGGAATCCACATATCCGGACCGCCCAGCACGCCTATTCCTTGAAATCCCGTGGGGGCAATGCCAATCACGGTGAATCCCTGGCCGTTCAGCAGGAAATTTTTGCCGATGACGTCTCTGTTGCCGCCAAACTTTCTTTCCCAAAATCCATGGCTCAAAACCATCACCGGACCAGAACCAGGCTCGGCATCTTCGCGCGGCAGGAATGTGCGGCCCAGCGCGGCGTGTACTCCGAGGACGTCAAAGTAGTTTCCTGAAACCAGGTCGGCGTTGTATTGGTCGGGCTGGCCATTGATGGTCATGCTCACGCCCGAGCCGATATCAAGGCTCACACCGCTAAACGATTGCGCGTGCCGCTGAATGTCCTGCGCGTTGGGATAGGAAAGAGGAAAGTAGCTGATAGCTGCAATCAGCTTGCGTTGATCAATAGTGAAGAGCGAAACCAGTGTGTCCGGGTCATGCACCGGGACGGGATGGAAAAACACCGCATTTACAACCGTGAAAATCGCGGTATTGGCGCCAATTCCCAAGGCCAGAGTGATGATTGCTACAGCGGCAAACCCTGGCGATTTCCGCAGTCCACGAAGCGCGTATCTGATGTCCTGGCCGAGGTTGGTCACAGAGCCCTCCCGATTGACTAAGAGACTTGCCCGGTGATCTGACGTTAGCAGAATGGGACAGAGCTTTTGAGCGAAAATGGCGGCCGAGAACTGCAACCAGATTCGGTTTACAATTCCGGCTCGTGCATACCATGATGAATTCGCCGCTCACGCTCACGGCAATTCTGGAGCGAGCCGGCAGGTACTTCCCTCAGGTTGAGATCGTCTCACGGCTTCCTAACCGGCAATTGCATCGGTACACCTGGGGACAGCTTCATCAGCGTGCGCTCAAGCTGGCGGAGTGCTTGCAAAACGCCGGCTTACAAAAGGGCGATCGCGTAGCCACGCTGATGTGGAACCATTATGCGCACCTTGAAGCCTATTTCGGAGTCCCTGCCGCCGGTGGCATGCTGCACGCGCTCAATCTGCGGCTCCATCCCGACGAAATCGCCTTCATCAGTAACCATGCCCAGGACCGATTTTTGATTGTGGACGATGTGCTCCTGCCAGTGCTGGAAAACTTCAAGTCAAAGGTGAGGTTTGAGCGAGTTTTTGTTGTACAACATTGCCAAAACGCCGCTGCCTCTGAATATGAAAATTACGAGGACTGGCTGGCGCAGGCCTCCCGCGAATTTCACTATCCGGAGATTAGCGAGCAGGATGGCGCCAGCTTGTGCTACACCTCCGGGACAACCGGAAATCCTAAAGGAGTGCTTTATTCGCATCGTGCCATCGTGCTGCACAGTTGGCAGCAGTGCATGGCGGACTCTTGCGCCGTCTCGCAGCATGACGTGGTGCTGCTGGCGTCTTCCATGTTTCACGCGAACGGCTGGGGATTGGCGTATACGGCGGCAATGGTAGGCGCAAAATTCGTTATGCCGGGGCCGCATCTGGATCCAGAGAGCTTGCTGGAATTGATTGAGGGCGAGAAGGTTACGTTGTCGTGTGCTGTTCCAACCGTGTGGCTCGGCGTGTTGGCTGCGCTGGAGAAGCGTGGCCGCAGTTGGAAGCCCAAACGCGACGTTCGCATTCTTTGCGGCGGAACGGCGGCGCCGGTCAGCCTGATCGAAGGGCTGGCGCGGCACGGCTTTCACCTGATCCACTCCTGGGGCATGACAGAGACCTCGCCTCAAGCCACGGTTTCCCGCCTGAAGCCTGAGATGCTGGATTGGCCGGAAGAAAGAAGACTTCAGCAGAGAGCAAAACAAGGCTGGGCTCTTCCGTTCATTGATGTGCGGATCGTCAATGAGCAAGGCCTCGCCCCGGCAGACGGCGGCACCATGGGCGAACTCGAAGTGCGTGGCCCGTGGGTGGCGGCCAGCTACTACAAGGCTCCCGAAACCGCAGACCGCTGGACTGAGGACGGCTGGTTCCGCACGGGCGACATCGCGACCATGGATCCTGATGGCTGCATCCGGCTGGTAGATCGCAGCAAGGACCTGGTGAAATCCGGCGGCGAGTGGATCAGTTCAGTGGATCTCGAAAACACGTTGATGAGTCATCCTGCTGTGCGGGAAGCGGGAGTGATTGCTGTTCCTCATCCCAAATGGCAGGAGAGGCCACTCGCTGTCGTAGTGCTGAAAGATGGAATGCTGGTCAGCCCGGATGAGTTACGCGGCTTTCTTGCAGGCAAGTTCGCCAAGTGGCAACTGCCCGATGCTTTTGTCTTCGTTTCGGATCTTCCACACAGCACCACAGGCAAGCTGCTGAAATCCGAGCTGCGCAGGCAGTATGCGGATTGGTGTCAACGCTCACTTAGATTTGACCCCCTAGCGATCATTTAGATCTGACCCCCTCAAGCAAGGTTGACGAGTCCTCCTGAGCGACGAGCGCGGTTTTGCTATTGCGTTTTTCTTTCAAGCGGTAGCTGTCGCCGCGGATGTTGATGACGGTGGAGCGATGGAGCAGGCGGTCGAGTGACCTGCCCCCAAAGTTCGCACACTGGCAACTACGAATCAAGTCGAGCATAGTCTAGAAGCAGCCGGGGTTGTGGAAAAGTGGGAATCCCGCGGGGTTGGCGGGATTTCCAAGCCAATCGGGAAAGCCGAGGTTTCACTTTTCCGATTGGCGTCTTTTCCATAACCCTGACCGCCACAGTCTTTCGCGAACTCGGCCGGAGTCCGATACCCCAAACTGCTGTGCGGACGCTCCTGGTTGTATTCCTGGCGCCAGTGCCCGACCTTCATCC
>JAICYU010000115.1 GCA_025934025.1 Terriglobales bacterium | reverse complement strand
CATTGAGCTCAGGAAGAATCTCTGGATGCGGCGCAGCATCTGGATCTATCTCGTCGCTCTGGGGCCGGTTGTGTTAATCGGAGCACACGCTCTTGAGAGCCCGTTTGGACGCCACTGCAACATCAATGAAGATACGGAAATTCTGGCCCTCATCTTTCAGGTCTACTATTTGCGGCTAGGCATCTTCTTTGGCTGCCTGGGTTTGTTTACCTGGCTCTTCCGTGGAGAAATCGTCGAGAAAACTCTGCACTATTACTTTCTCAGCCCCATGCGCCGCGAAATGATGATTGCCGGCAAATTTCTCGCGGGCCTTGCAGCTTCCGTGATTATCTTCGGCTCTTCCGTGCTGCTCGCTTGCACAATCATGTATGCCCATTTCGGAGCTCCCGGCAGGGCATTTGTCTTTGATGGTCCAGGCCTGGGCCAAATCGCCGCCTATCTCGGAGTGACCGTGCTTGCCTGTTTGGGTTATGGCGCGGTGTTTCTTGCCCTGAGTCTGGTGTTCAAGAATCCTATTCTTCCCGGAATCGCAGTATTGCTATGGGAAACCTTCCACGCGGCCTTGCCTGCACTGCTGCAGAAGTTGAGCGTGACTTTTTACCTGAAACAATTGTGTCCGGTTTCGATTCCTGCCAATGGCCTCATGGCACTCTTCGCAGTGGTGGCCGAGCCTGTTTCGCCGTGGATCGCCGTTCCCGGCCTGCTCGCTCTGAGCAGCGCTGTCCTTGTCTTCGCCTGCTGGCGTGCCCGCATAACCGAGATTAGTTACCTAGCAGATTGAAAACGTTTTGCGCCGGCATAGATTACCCGCGTAACCAGGTGCATTCTTCCTGGCCTGTCGGATTTTTCTCGAAAGTGAGCTCTGAAACGGTTATCTTGTACCTTCTTCTCACGTTTTCGGAGGGGTTAAGAGCGACAAAGGCAATGCGCTTGCTGCCCAGAAACAATTGGCCGGGACGGAAAGAAAGGTTGTGCTGCCGCTCAAAATCGAGCTGAACCGGCCAATGGCGGCATAGCTCTGCTGCATCAATAGACCGTGGGGCATGAATTCTATTTGAAATACTCTTCGGCAACGAAAGCACCCAGGGAGTATGCTGCTCCTCGAACAAAGGTGCTCGTATACACAAGCAAATCGCCACAATCTTCGGCACGTAGGGTGGTAAAGCAATCGTGCCCTGTAAAGTGGTTCCACATAGCAGCCGCTCGATGCCAATAGCCCGTTGAACTCTGATGGCCTCGGCTCAGATAACCAAAAACACCTACCAAGAATATGGAAGTGGTAATTATCCAGACCCATCTTCCGGTTCCCGTACGCCACAATCGCTGAATTGCAAAACCGAGAGCAGTGGCGAAAATGAAGCTGAATCCAAAACCCTTAAAGAAATGCCAACTTAAGTGCTGAAGCCCTGGAAAATCTTCGACATGCTCCAGCAGCGCAGCGCCCAACACGGCAGCGATGCTGTTTATGAGATATCCAATTGCATTTTTCCACCACAGGATACTTGCAGGCCCAGCCTCTGATCTAGTTCGCGATTGAAGGAACATAACAGTTAGTGAAGCAGACCTGCTGTTTCATCGTCCATCGTCTGCGAATGCTCTTCTCAAATGTAACCAACCCAAGTAGATCACTGGAAAATAAAAGAGTAAAGCGACCAAGGCATAAAAGGGAGCTGAATCCGACGTCTTTACTCTGAAAAGAACGAAGACAAGGCCCATTACACCGGTTCCTAACAGCAGAAGTCCTATCAAAAGCAATCCGGTAAACTGTATTCCGTGAACAGGATGATGACCTGCCAAGAATTCATCATAGGAAGGAGGCTGCCCCTCCCGATGTTCACGTTTAGTCCGCCTTGGCTTAATACTTCTCATGCTACTGTGCAAAACAGTAGGTAGTGTTTGCGGCTGTTTGCATTCCCACCGCTAACGTCGCACCACCAGCGGTTCCTTGTGCGCTGCCAACCGTTGCATAACCCCCATTCTTGCTGCTATTTACATTTGGCATCCATATCGCGCCGGGGCCGTCGCCCTCCGTGCTGTCCTGTGGTACGGGAGCTCTCCCCTCGGCAAGTTGCTTGTTAAGTTCAGCCAACTCCTGAGCTGTTCCGTTTGGCGCCAATAAGCAGCCCAGCAAAGGGTGGTTGGGATTGACAATAAAGTTCTTTACTAGCGTTATTAGGCTTGGACCATGTTTTTGAGGTGCCCCGCCATCGCAGCAGGCGGACGGAACAGGCGCTGGAAAAGTATGCTGACCTGAGAGGTTTGCCAAATAGATCGGCACTATGTCCACCCAGCCGGGTCCATTTCCGGTTCCATAGCCGGGTATTGAATCACCGGACTCGGATTTACCCACAAAATAGAAATAATAATCGGGCACATACATCTGCCATTCTCCATCCGGTCCGGTACGCAGTGGAGAGGTCCAGCCATTAGTGGTGCTCCATTGCAAGCCGCAATCATTATTTGGACATTCGATGCCTGCACCTCCACCCCCGCCTATGATGCTAAAAACCAGATCGCACGGAGAGGCTATCCCATCCAGGGTGCAACCCCAATTTACGGGTTCATACAAGACCGGGTGCTGGCTCAAACCACTGGGATCTATCAAGCTAATCGGATCGCCGGAAACATAAGAATAGCGATTGAACGATTGCGGGTTCCCCGCGTTACCCGCCAGTAAATCCGCAGTTTCAAACCTTCCAAAACCGCTGCTGTACATGCGGTTCATGGCGTAATCGAGACCGGTTTCCGCGGTGTCGCGCTCGTAGCCGGTGAACTTCCACTTGTCCGGCGTGCCGCTTTCATACCAGATTTCACCAAAGGGCAGATGGCCGAAGGTGCGAGTGCCCGTTCCGGTGGCGTTCGTCTCCAGACGATTCGAGAGATGGTCAGGATAATGATACGTCACCGATGTTCCCGAGAGCGTTGCCAGCAGACTGCCGCCGGAATAGACATATTCCTTTGAGGGCGCAGTCGGGGCAGCACCGTTTGCGTACTCGGCTACGACTTTGCTCCCAGAGTAAATGTAAAGCGTGGTTGCGCCGCTTGCGGTCTTTTCCATGCGCCAGCGATGGCCGTCGTACGCATACGTGGTGGTCGCGTCCACGCCCGTCAGCTCGCCCTCGGCGTTGTAGCTGTAACTGTGCGAAGGATCGTTGATCAAATTGCCTGCCGCGTCATACTTGAAGCCGGTCATCTGAATCTGGTTTGTCAGTGGGTCAACGGTCAACTGCGGCGCACCCGTGGTGAGCGTCCCCGGAGGAGTGCCTGCCGACTGCGACAGCCGGTTGCCGTAAATATCGTAATTCCACAGCAGGTTCCAGGTGTTGGCTGAGGTCAAATCTTTAGTCTGACCCTGAATCAGCCGTCCCAGCGGATCATAGGTAAAGAGCGTGGAATAGGGATCGCCGCGGGAATCGGTGATCGCCTGAATCTGGCCGTTGTTATGGCCCTGCGCATCGAGATAGTTGTAACTCAGGTTGAGCAGGCTGGCTCCGTTCAGGCTGTAGTTAAGCGACGACATCTGCAAGTGGTCGTTGTACTGGAACGCGCCGGCCACGCCGCTGCCGTAATTCAACGTCAAGGGCAACTGCGCGGAGTTGTAGCCGCCGCTCGCGGGGACCGACAGATACGTCGTGCTGCCGCTCATGATGGCGCCGAGCCGGCCCAGCCCATCATAATTCTGCTGCACTACGCGGCCCGAAGGATAGGTGATAGAAGTCAACTGGTCCGCGCGATTATAGCCATAACCGATATTGAAGGGCAGGGCAACGCCAGTCACAGCGCGGCTCACTTGGGTGACGCGGCCCATGATGTCGTAAGAATAATTCTCGGAGCCGAGGCCGTCGGTCATCTTCAGGAGACGCCCATTGTTGTTGGCGGCTGCGCTGGTTCCGTAGCTGTAGGCGATGCTGGGAGTAGCAGGGACGCCGCTCGGCCCCACGGAATAATCCACGTTGGTGAGCCGGCTCAGCGGATCATTGTAGGTATTGGTCACGGTGACGCCGCGCGCATCGGTCGAGAAGCAGACCGCAAACGGATTGCCGCTGCACAGCCCGCCCGCGGAGTTCAAGTAGCCGTAAGTGACCGTGCCGCTTTCCGGCGTGCTGGCCGAAGTGAGACGGCCAAGCTGGTCATAAACATACTGGCGGAGCTGCTGGCCCTGGTTGACCTGAGTGAGGTCGTTGAGCAGATTGTAGCTGTAAGTGGTGCTCTGCGGGTTGGCCCCGCCGGTCATTGCGGTGGCGGGCGCTCCCGAAGACGTCGTAACCGAGAACTGGTAGGACGCGGTGTTTCCACTGGTGGAGACAACAATATTGCCGGCAGCGCCAACTGCGTTAGCCGTCAGCAGCAGTTGCACTTGCGTGGAAGAAATCTGGTTGACGGTGGCAGTCACTGGCGAAGTACCGACATTGATACGGGAGGCCAGATCCTGGGCCAACGCCAGAGCGGTGGTATTGAAATTCTGGTGATAGTTGGTGCTGACTTGAAAACTCCCGATGGAAACCGTGACGTTTGCAGAATCGTAAGTGGTGACCGGATAGACACCCCCAGCGAGGAATGGACCGGAGACCGCGACTGAGAACGAACCCGACCCAAAGTCGGCAGAGTCGTTGCTGAAAGAACTAGCGGAGAGTGGGTAGTTCGGCCCGGGCGTATCGGCCGTGACAGTGATCGTGCCGTTTCCTGCATCGGAATACGTAATGGGATGCGGATTGAGTTGCGCTGCCATGGACGACGCCAAGGCGGCCGCAGTACTGGCCTTGCCATAGCCGGCCCCAGCCTGAACTCCGTTGACGGTGACTGTTACTTCACCGCTGTCCCAGGTTCTTGGAGTAAATTTCGGATTGCAGAGTCCGCTGGGTCCGCAATCCAGAACGGACTCGTCGCTGCCGCTCACTTGAAACCAGCCGGTGGCTTTTGTGCCGGAACTGGTGCTGGAGATCTCGCCGCCATTGATGTTGATGATCGCTTCGCCGAAGGCACTGGCGCTTGTTTGGCCTGGGGCTGGCTCGTCCACCTGGATCAATCGTCCCAGCCCATCGCTGTAGCTGCGGCGCTGCTTGCCTGCCGGATCGGTGACAGCAACCGAGTTATCGAAGTAGCTGAAGATTGTGCTGCCGCACTGGGCGGAGTGATGGAGAGCGGACGGCCCAAGGCATCGTAGCTGGTGGTGGTGAACAGGGGCGTCTCGCTGCCGGAATAGGGATTGCTGGTCTGGTAGGGCCGGCCCAGCGAATCGTAACGGATTTCCACGGTGCTCACGGGGGTGCCCGCATTTTCCAGGATCTTGGACGTGACCCGGCTCAGGCCGTCGAGGTTCATTACGGTTTCAGCGCTGTTGGCGCTGCTCGACTGAGTAACGACGGGCGGGACGGAATCATTGAACTGCGTTGTGAGCGTGGTCTGATCAGGCCGCGTGACCTGGGTGAGACGATACATGCTGTCATACTGAAGCTTCGTGACTTGATTGTTGGGATCGGTGGTGGTCACGGGTATGCCGCAGGAACAGTTCCAAACCGTAGATGTCGTAAGCCCGCCGGATGCAGTGACGCTCGCGGGAAACGAGTTGCCGCAGGTGGAGGTTGCATCCGGAAAATTTGCTGTGCTGACAATATTCCCTTTGGCATCGTAAGCAGATTTCACCATTCCAGTATCGTAATACGAGATATGCTTGCTGATCGTTGCCCCGCTGCTCGCCTGGGAGGTAATGGTGGTGGGATTACCGCGAGAGCCGCTGACCGCAATATGCTGCGGCGTGGCTCCAGCCGGACTCGAGCAGCAGTAGCCGGCTTCATCGTAGGTGTAGGTGGCGTGGCTGTCGATGTTGGGCGTCGCCGCGCCATCTTCTACCGTCACTTGATGCGGACGATCTTTAATGCTGCCAAGTGTCGCGTCGTAGGTGATGAGCTTCTTGCGCTTCGGTGGCGAAGATGCGCCGCCATCCGGAAAATCGTATTCGTCGCTCTCTGTGGGCAACCCAAGATTGTTGAAAAACGAGACGGTCTTTGATTTCACGCCATCCGGATAGGTTAAAGTCATAGAGCGCTGGGTAATGGGCAGAGTTATCGCCCCCGAGGTGCACGAGCCATTCCAGCAGGTGTCAATCTCAGCCAGCAGTTTGCCCGTGCCGTCGCTGCCCTTCCCCTGATAATAGCGGCGGCTGGATTCGTAAATGCCGCTCCAGAATTCATACATCGTCTCGTTGCCCTTGGGGTCGGTGATCACGGTCAGGGCGCCGTTGCGAACGTAGTGCCAGGTTCCGTCCGGAGTTGTGCGATCGAAGCCGGAGGTGGCGCCATCAGTAGCCATTCCGTTGTTGCCGCCAGTATAGGTGTAGGAGATCGCGCCTCCGGTGGGCAGAGTGACCGAGGCGATGCGCCCGGTGACGCAACCGGCGCACGCTCCCGCAGCCGGACTGGAGGGCGTTGGCTCATAGCTGAAACCATAAGAGGTTCCGTTGGGCAGATCAATGCTGGTGACGAGATAAGTGGGAGTCGTAGCTTTATACTCGCCGATGCCGCTCACGCCAAAGTTGGTGGCCACCGTGAACTGCGTATAGTTCATCGTGACGGCGGCGGGATTGCCGTTGGGATCGGTGTAAGAGTAGGTGACCTGCGGCGGCGCGCCCGCAACCGTAAGCGCGGTCGAGCCGAGAGTGTCGGTAAATGTGGTTGTGTTGTTGGAGGTATTGACGGTTGTGGTGAGCACGTTGCCGTTTGTGTCCACGATGCTGCCGGAACCATTCTGGGAAAAGGGCGCATGGATCGTGATTCCACCGCGGCTGGTGACCACCACATCGGTGAAGTTGGTGACAGAAAGCGTGTAGCCGGAGCCGTCGCTGACCGTTCCACTGGCGGAGGAAGCTGAGTCTACTGGGGAGGTACAGATTTCGCTTCCAGAACCATCAACCGTCGTGAGATGGATGGGATGAAGCACGCCGGCGCCGTCCTGGTATCCATCGAAGTTGTAGATCGTATAAAAGCCAAAACTGAAGGTTCCGTCAGGATTGCTCGGGCCGCGGCATTGTCCTTGTGATGCATGGAAATGGACGTAGCCGGTGAGGGCCTCGCTCTGTCCGCGCCAGCCGAAGTTTGCCACCGGCTGCCAGCTTGTGGTTGTTCCTGTCGTGACGGGCGCATAGACGGTGCTGTCATAACTCATCACATAGCTGAAGGGCATCCCGCGCCCGCCGCGCTGGTAAAGAGGGAAATCCCAATGCGCGTTGAGATTGCCGGGATTGATGGCATCCGGGCCACCCACGACGCTGCTGAAAGGCGGCACGCCCGTTGCGACTTGGGCAGAAGCAAACGAAGCTGAGAGCAGAACAGCAGCAAAAGCGCACAACACGATACGGGACATGCAATCCTCCGCAAGAACAGCAGTTAGCGTTCAACTGTGTGCGTCACAAGGCGAAGCCTTGGACGGCTTTAAGAGGGTGCAGTTTTTCCCGGAAGGTGTCTTTACTTCTTGGTACGAGATAATAATCAGAGTAGAAGCTAGATTGCAAGCTGTCCCGGAGGAGTTTTTGGGGCGATACTACAACGCGAAAAAGTACATGTACCCGTTAACATCTCCCGACAAGCTTAGGGTTTAGCTAAACATGGGGCTTCGTGCCCTGGTACAAGCCTAGTTTGAAGGGTTAGAGAAGCAGGTCTCGATTCCACGCCCTTACTCCCCTCTCAACGCTACCAATGGATCAATCTTTGTGGGCCCGGCGAGCTGGGATGTAGTTGGCGAGAAACACTGCAAAGCGAAGCAGCAGCGCGGCTGAAGCGAAAGCTACCGCGTCTGTAGGTTTCACATTGAAGAGCAGGCTCGCCATTGCGCGCATGGCGGCGAAGGAAAGCGCCAGTCCTACCACAACGCCGAGAATCGCCATCTTAAATCCATCACGCAGAAAGAGGCGCAACACGGTGCTGCGCTGTGCGCCCAGCGCCATTCGCACTCCGATCTCGCGTGTGCGCTGCGAAACCGTATACGCCATTGTGCCGTAGACCCCGATGGCGGCAAGCAGGAGCGCCAACAGCCGGCAAAGATTGTTGAGAGTTGCGCTTGACTTAGGGCGAAGAAAAAGGATATAGTTAAAGTGCATTGGATAGCGAACACCCGGCTTATTGCCGGGTGTTCGTGTTTGCGGGTTGTCGCACTCAGCGTAACTGCGTCGAAATCGCCGAGGGTGGGCGACGGGGAACCGGGGAGCGGCAGACGGTGAAAGGGCTGAATTGATGAAATGGAAAAACGCCGTGTGGATCAGGGCAAATCCAATTTATTCAGCTACTTACATAGAAGATTTACTGATAAGTAACGCTTGGGTTAACCATTGGGTTGAATTGGGCTAACTCTTTTGTTTTCAGCAAAACGGCAACAAGGGAGTGGGGGGTTGCAGGTGGTGTACAGACCGGAAACATTCCTGACAGAACAGACCGGGAGCATTCCTGACACTGAGATCACGCAGCGGTAGGGCGAAAAGAATAAAGATGTGGTGGAAAGGGAACGGAGAGAAAAAGGAGAAATACAGATGAGCGACGCAGCGATGAACGACGAAGCGATGAACGATGGAGTGAAACCTGCAAAAGAGGCGGGAGAACTGGAATCGAGCGCACCGGACCGGGAAGATCAAGAGGAACTGGACGATCAAGAAGAAACAGACGATCAAGAAGAAACAGAAGAGGACCTGGGCTACGACCCTGATTCTCCTGGCCAATACTCGCCCGAAGAATGGGCGGTAATAAGGAAGCGAGCCGTTACTCCCGCGGACTACGCGAGGATGGACGCGATGCAACAAGAGCGCCTGCGCAAGCGCCGCATAGACGTTGCACTAAACGGCTGGAAAACAAGTAAAGGCGCGCAACTGTTGCAGCAACTGAGTGATGCCTATGCGGAATATCACAAATATCTGCGGAGCCAGCCTGAGGCCCAGGACCTGGCGCAGAGGTTCGACGACGGGCTGGACAGGATTTACCAGCGGATCAGGGCAAACCTGGAGCGGGCGCAGATGGCGCCTCGCTGTACTCAGATCAAAGGCAACGGGCAGCGATGCAAGGCGCCCAAGGTAAAGGGCAAGAAGTTCTGCCATGTGCATCAGGCGATGGCGGATGCACGGCCCAAAGACTTTGCCATTCCGGCGCTGGACGACGCCAGTGGCATTCAGATTGGGATCCAGCGGCTGGCACAAGGAGTGGCGGACGGCACTCTGGACGCGAAAAAGGCCACTACCCTCGGCTATCTTCTGCAGCTTGCGTTGAGCAACGTGGGAAGGGTTGATTTTGAGAAGGATACGGCAGCAGAAGGCGAATAAAGGCAGCTAACCTGACAGCGATTTGTCGGAATCAGAGGTGGAATCTTCCAGGTAAACACCACATCTGGGGTTCGCCCTGGCTGCTTTGCGCAATTCGATGGCTGAGGGCCGGTCAAGGCTAATTTCTTCTGAGAACCTCAAAAATAACTATTGACACAAAACCATTTAGAGGTAGGATTGTGGTCGAAAGTGGTAAAAAGTGGTGAGAAGCGGTTCGATCAAGGGGTGAGTGGTCCAAAGTAGAGCAGGCGGTAAATGAACCTGAAAAACCCCCAAATAGCGGTGACCGAGACCGAAAAGCTTCAAGAATTCGCCATTTTCACCTCTTTAGCAGCAGCAGCAAGAGAACAATATGTTCCGCGGCAATCACCCAACTCGAGTGGACGAGAAAGGGCGGCTCAAAGTCCCCGCGGAATTCAAGCGCCTGATAGACGAAAAGTACGGCGCGCAATTTTACATCACTTCGCTGGATGGCAAGGTTGCTCAAGTTTATCCCTTCGAGGAGTGGCAGCGGATCGAAGAAAAGCTGGCGCGGCTTTCGAACTTCAATCCAACGAAGAAAAAGTTTTTGAACCGTACCAATTATTACGGGCAGTTGGTGGAGATAGACGGGCAGGGCAGGGTGCTGATCCCGGCGCTGCTGCGGGAAACGGCAAAGATCCAGGGCGAGGTGGCCGTGATCGGCAACCTTACATACCTCGAAGTGCAGAGCATCGAGGCGTACCGCAAAGACATAGAAGAGAACCCGTTCACGGCTGAGGATGAGAAAACTCTCGACGAACTGGGCATCTAGTGGCGCGGAACGAAGACGATTTGGGTTCGAACGAAGCTCCCCAGGGGGCGCATGGCAGTGGGGAAGTTGGCCATGTATCAGTTCTTTTAAAAGAAGCGATCGATTTCTTAGCAATCCGTCGCGGCGGGACCTATATAGACGCCACGGTGGGGCTGGGCGGCCACAGTTTCGCAATCGCAAGTCGCCTCGGCCCACAGGGTCATTTGATTGGCTTCGATAAGGACACGCAAGCGCTGGAACTGGCGCACGAGAGGCTCTTTCGGATCGGAGGTGATAGCCGTCCGAAGATCACACTCTTTCACGCCAGCTACGCCGAAGTCGCGCAGCACGTTTCGCCGGTTACGGCGGATGGCTTGCTGGCCGACCTGGGCGTGAGTTCACTCCAGTTCGGCGATCCGGCGCGCGGATTCAGTTTTCAGGCGGAAGGGCCGCTCGACATGCGGATGGACCCGCAGGGCGAGCGCACCGCCGATCAAGTGGTAAACCGCATGCGCGAAGAAGACCTCGCGAATGTGATTTACGAATTCGGTGAGGAAAGGAGGTCGCGGAGAATCGCCAGAGCCATTGTCCGGGCGCGGCCGATAAGAACAACCGCTCAT
>JAICYU010000048.1 GCA_025934025.1 Terriglobales bacterium | reverse complement strand
TCTCTGTGTCGAGGTCGTACCGCCTCACTGCACGAGCACAGCCTGCAACCTGTCTGCCCCAGATTTCACTCCTGGAGCATACCGCCTCAGAGCTTCCACTTTATTCATGCCATCTCTGTGGTTGATAATAGCCACAATGGAAGAACGCGAATTTTACGACGAGAAAGAAGCCAAGAAGCCGCACACCCTGAACTGCCCCCATTGCCATACGCCCAACGAGTATGAGCTTTCATGGCTGGTGCGTACCAAGAAGCGCCAACTCCCGCCGCGGGCCGACGAGCGCGACCGGGCCAAGTTCGCCAAAGCCAAATCGTATATGGTGCGGCGCGATGACATGGTGATGTGCAAGAACGTGCGCTGCCGCAAGCGCTTTGACGTAGCGGGGGTGCAGTCAGTGGCATTTTTGGACTGAAATCGGGCCATCTGCGGGTTGAGGGTCGCCATTTGAAAGCACTTGAAAGACGGGTTGCCTTTTCTCTGGTGGTGAGTTCAGTCGCCTCGATTCTGTTACTGATCATTGTGGGACTCATTAAGTCCAGGATATTTTTCCCGCTGCAGATCCCGGGGTTCTTGGCATTAGCCAGTCTCTGGGGGATCCATTCTGGACGGTGGAATACCGTCGCAGGGCGCACTGTCTGGGTTGCTGCAAATACCCTCGCGTATTGGCCTATCGTTTTTGGCATGGGTTTCATCTTCCGCAGAAGAGCGAGAAGGTAGGGAGCGCCGATCCCATCGTGACTTATTTGCATCTCCCCTTCATTTATACTTGCAGGTTTCGTTTACCGTCCCGGACATGATTTTGGCCGGCTCTGGTTATCTAAGTTCTCGGTACAGGAAAGCCTTCTATGAAGATTCTGGTCTGCATGAAGCAGGTCCCGCAGAAAGACGCGCCGCTCAAGCTGAACGAGAGCGCCACATGGATTCGCGACGACGTTTCGTATGAAGTAAACGAACCCGATGCTTACGCGCTGGAGGAAGCGCTGCGGCAGAAAGAAAAACACGGAGGCGAGGTGGTGGTGATTACCGCCGGCCCGGCTCGCTCCCAGACGGTGCTGCGGGAAGGGCTGGCCAAGGGAGCCGATCGCGCCATTCACCTGGAAGACGCTGCGTTTGTCGGCATGGACGCGCTGAACGTCGCTAAAGTGTTTGTCGCTGCGATCAAAGACGAAAAGTTCGATTTGATCTTCACCGGCCTCCAGTCTGACGATTACGGCTTCGCCCAGACAGGCGTCATAATGGCGGAATTGCTGGGCTGGCCGCATGCCACCATCATCATGGAAATTCAGAAGAGCGATGCTGGAATTCGCGTGAAGCGCGAGCTTGAGTCTGGGTTCTTTCAGCATGTGACCATGCCGCTGCCGGCCGTGCTGACGATCCAATCCGGCATCAATAAGCTTCGCTACGCCACGCTTTTGGGCATCAAACAAGCTAAGAACAAACCGCTGCGCAAGGTCGCTCTGGAGGAAGTCCGGTCTGCGGCGGGCGCCAATCTGCAGAAGATTGAAAAGCTCTACCTTCCGCAGAAAAGCAAAAAGACAGAGATGCTGGAAGGCGCTCCCGGTGAAGTGGCCAAGAAGCTGGTGGACAAGCTGCGCAACGACATTCGAGTGATCTGACGAGTTTTGGAGGAGATGCCATGGAAAGAATGGAATACGACCCCGAAGGCGGGAATTACCTCCCTGTAACCGAGCATGAAACCGGCTCCACGTTGATGGTGGTCGGTCTGGTCATGCTGCTGGCCGGCTTGGGCTGGGCCCTGTTTGTGGGTTGGGACATTCGCGGCGGCAATCCGTTTATGCGGTTGATGTTCGGCACTGACGTCTTTATTGCCATGCTGTTGATCGCGTGGGGATTCGTGAAGAAGAAGAGGAAGACCGCTTAAAACATGGCAGATTCCATTCTTGTCATCGCCGAGCAGCGCGAAGAGCGGCTGAATCGCGTTTCATTCGAAACCGTAGCGGCCGCCCAGGCCATTGCTGCCGAAACCGGCTGGAACGTGGAAGCGGCGGTCTTCGGCAACGGGATTTCCGCCATCGCGCAGGAACTCGCCGGACGCAAAGTGGCCCGCGTGTATGACATTGAGTCGCCGCGTCTGGCCAAGTACGAGCCGGACGGCACAGTCGCAGCGCTGAAGGCTTTCATTCAGCAGAAGCAACCGCGCCTGGTGCTGATGCCGCACACCTATCAAGTGCGCGACTTCGCGCCCCAGCTTGCTACCGCACTCGGGCGCACGCTCATCAGCGATGCCATCGGGTTCCGCAAGGAAGGCGCCAAGCTGATCTTCACCCGTCAGATGTTCCAAGGCAAGTTCGCGGCCGACGTTTCGTTTGCCTGCGATCCGCCTCACTTTGCCACTTTCCAGGCAGGAGCATTCCGCGGCGATAAAGCGGAAGCGGGGGCATCGGCGGCGCCAGTGGAAACCGTGAATGCTGAAGTGCCCGAGAGCGTCGTTCGCAACAAGCCGGAAGATCCGTTCAAAGAAGCCAAGCAAGCGGTAGATCTCACGCAGGCGGAAATCATCGTTTCTGTGGGCCGGGGAATCAAAGAGCAGAAGAATATTGAGCTGGCAAAGGCGCTGGCGGACGCGCTGGGTGGGGAGTTGGCGGCATCCCGTCCTATCTGTGATTCAGGCTGGCTGCCAATGGACCGCCAGATCGGAAGCTCAGGCCAGACGGTCTCGCCCAAGCTGTATTTGGCCATCGGTATCAGCGGCGCAATCCAGCACATTGTCGGAATGAAAGGCTCGCGCAGTGTCATCGCGATCAATAAGGACGCGGAAGCGCCGATCTTCGAAATTGCCGATTACGGAGTGGTGGGAAACCTGTTTGATATCGTTCCGGCGTTGACCGAAGAAGTGAAGAAAGCCAAGGCGTGATTGCCACAAATGCCAAAATTGCCAAAGATTAAAAAGTGCAGGAAAAACCTTACCGCTGATTAACGCGGATGAGCACTGATTGCGCTGAGAATTCGAAGTTTGGGGTTTGCGGTGCCTTAGAACGAGGTGGCCGGGCTGACTGCTGAGTGCTAACTTCCAATGATTTATTTTCGTAAACCAATCGAGGGAATTGAGCGCCCCCAGATGGAGGCGGACGTCACCATTGTTGGCGGCGGCCCGGCGGGAATGGCCTGCGCCCTGCGCCTGTCGCAACTCATCGACAAGCACAATCGCCGCTATCCCGACGCGCCTCTCAGCAAAGAAAACATCAATGTGCTGGAGAAGGCGCGCGAAATTGGCCAGCACTGCCTTTCCGGCGCGCTGCTCGATCCTCGCTCCATGGACGAGCTGCTGCCGGGATGGCGACGCGAGGCGCCGCTCGATGCCGAGGTGGAGCATGAAGGCGTTTTCTACCTGACCAAAAAGAAGGCGCATCGCCTTCCGATCACTCCCCCGCCCATGCGCGATCATGGCAACTACGTGATCTCGATCAACCGCTTTACCAAGTGGCTGGGAGAGAAGGTCGAGCAGGCTGGTATCACAATTTTCACCGGCTTTGCCGGTTCGGAGCTTCTGTTCGATGGCGATCGCGTCACCGGCGTGCGCACCGACGACAAAGGCATGGACAAGGCTAACCAGCCGAAATCGAACTTTGAACCCGGTTATGACCTGAAGTCGAAGATCACGGTGCTGGCGGAAGGCACGCGGGGCTCGCTCACCAAGCAGCTTGTTGGCCGGCTCGATCTCGATAAGCACCGCAATCCGCAGGTCTATGGAGTCGGCGTCAAGGAATTGTGGGAGGTGCCTTCCGGTCGCATCCGCAAAGGCGAGGTGATCTACACCCTGGGCTGGCCGCTGACCACGAAAGAATACGGCGGATCGTGGATTTACGGCTCGAAAGACAGCATCGTCTCCATGGGATTTGTCACCGGGCTGGATTATGCGGATCCGCGGCTCGATCCGCAGCGCGTGTTGCAGCAATTCAAGACACATCCCTACATCGCGCACCTGCTCGAAGGCGGCAAGATGATTCGCTACGGCGCCAAGACCATGCCTTATGGGGGTTGGTGGTCCATGCCGCCGTTGGCCGGCGATGGCTGGATGATCATCGGCGATGGGGCGGGGTTCCTCAACTCGCAGCGGCTCAAAGGCATTCATCTGGGAATCAAGAGCGGAATGCTGGCCGCCGAAGCTGCGTTTGAAGCTCTACTGGCTAACAACTTCAGTGCGGCACAGCTCAAGAGCTTCAAAGAAAAAGTGGACGCGAGCTGGGTCAAGGACGAGTTGTGGGAGGTGCGCAACTTCCATCAGGGATTCGAAAACGGCCTGCTGCACGGGCTCTTTCACGCCACTCTTCAGCAACTCACCGGCGGACGCGGCCTGCACGCCATCTACACCACCGAAGCGGGGCATCGCCGCATGAAGCATCTGGACCAACTGCCGGCTGATGGCGGTAATCGAGCGCAACTGCTGGGCAAAGCCAAAGGCGATGGCAAACTCACCTTCGACAAGCTCACTGACCTCTACCACTCCGGCACCAAGCACGAAGAAGATCAGCCCTCACATCTGGTGATCCATGACACCAACATCTGTAATACGCGATGCGTGGTCGAGTTCGGCAATCCCTGTCAGCACTTCTGTCCGGCAAACGTTTACGAGATGGAGGAGGCCGGCGACGTGCCGCACGGGAAGAGTATCCATCTGAATCCTTCCAACTGCGTTCACTGCAAGACCTGCGACATCATGGACCCCTACGAAATCATTACCTGGGTGCCGCCCGAAGGTGGCGGCGGTCCGAATTATGACGGAATGTAGCGACCGATAAGCGCAAAAGAATTCGAAAGAAAAACAATTTCATTTTGCCGATGTGGCTTCGGCAAGCATTATGTCGCAGAACCAGAATCCGTCTCTCTCCACGCGCTCGCCTGTTACAACACTGATTTCGCGGTCGAACATCGGCCCCGCGTACACGCACGTGTGAAACTCGCCATTCTCGCCGCATGGATCAACGCCCGCGGGCAGATCAGCGAGAAGCTGTTCGTCAAACTCGCGCCCGGCAAAGTCAGGCGCAAGCTTCTTCGGATCAACACAAACCAGTTTGGCTTTCAGTCCTCCGCGAATCATCTCGCGCGCAAGCTCATCCGTGGGAAGCTGCCACAAAGGGAATACCGGCTCCAGTTCCGTTCCTTGCAATTGCTTCTCGCGATAGGCGCGAATGTCCTCGAGAAACAAATCGCCAAAAGCCACCGCCTGCACTCCTTGCGCAATGACTCGCGCGCAGACTCCGAGCATGATCTCTTCGTAATCGGCGTTCGAGCAGGGACATGGCAGTGGGACCGTTATTAGCGGCAGCCCGGCGGCTTCCGCCTGAACTTCAAGAACCGCGCGCCGTGTGCTGTGCATGGCTACGCGATCGAATGCGGAGTTGAGGGTCGTCAGCAGTCCGGCTATTTCGTAGTCGCCTTTCTGCCGCAGCAGATGCAGCGACCACGCACTATCTTTGCCGCTGCTCCAGGAAAGGAGAAGCTTCTTGGCCATCGTTCAATAATAATCGTGCGTTAACCTTGGCCTGGAAATTATCCGCCGGCAATGGCTCCGATGATCATGAAGGGCTCGGCCCCGGAAGCAATTGCCTCCGGCAGGGGCGCGTCCGGGGATTCGTGCGAATAATCCTGCTCGCAGGCAAAGAAGCGCAAGAAAGGCCGCCGCTGTTGGGTCACGTGATCGCGAATGGTGCCGCGCAGAGCTGGATAAGCAGCTTCAAGAGCGTCCAGGATCGAGCGCTGTGTCGCGGGACCCTGGATTTCCAGTTGCACTTCGTCACGGACGTGCGCCAGCGTCCGCAAATGTGCTGGAAGGAAGACTCGGACCATGGCAACTATCCCGCAATCGTCTGGGTTTCGACAGACAGCACGGCAGGCAGATCCCGCACGATCGGAGTCCAACTATCCCCCGCATCGGCCGACGCATATACCTGGCCGCCCGTGGTACCGAAATAGATGCCGCACTTATCCAGCGAATCCACCGCCATCGCGTCACGCAGCACGTTTACGTAGCAGTCGCTCTGCGGAAGACCTTTGGTGAGCGGCTCCCACTGGTTCCCGCCGCTGCGGCTGCGATAAACGCGCAGCTTGCCCTCGGGCGGAAAGTGTTCGCTATCGCTCTTGATAGGAACCACGTAGATGGTCTCCGGCTCATGCGCGTGAACGTCAATCACAAAGCCGAAGTCGGTCGGCAAATTGCCGCTCACTTCATGCCAGGAATCTCCTGCATCGTCGCTGCGCATCACGTCCCAGTGTTTCTGCATGAAGAGCACGCCCGGACGCGACGGATGCATGGCGACATGATGAACGCAGTGGCCGATTTCGGCGTTAGGATCAGGAATATACTGGGATCGCAATCCTTGGTTGATCGGTTTCCAGCTCTGGCCGCCATCATCGGTGCGGAACGCCCCAGCCGCTGAAATGGCGATGTAGATTCGTTTGGGATTGCTCGGATCAAGAATGATGGTGTGCAGGCACATTCCTCCCGCCCCCGGCTGCCATTCGGGGCCGGTGCCGTGTCCGCGCAGGCCGGGCAGTTCCTTCCAGCTCTGGCCGCCGTCGCTGGAGCGGAACAGCGCCGCATCTTCAATCCCAGCGTAAACCGTGTCCGGATCAGTGAGTGATGGCTCCAGATGCCAGACGCGCTTGAACTCCCAGGGATGCTGTGTTCCGTCATACCACTGGTGCGTTGTGAGCGGCTTACCGTCCTTCCCGGAAGTGTCGTAAACAAATTTATTGCTCTCGCCCTGGGGCATGCCGCCTGGCCCAGTCGGCCCGGTTGGCCCGCCTCCAGGAGTTTCCCACGTCTTCCCGCCGTCATTGGAACGCTGGATGATCTGCCCGAACCATCCGCTGGTTTGCGACGCATAAATCCGGTTGGGATCGGCGGGCGATGCTTTCAGGTGATACATCTCCCAGCCGGCAAAGTGAGGCCCACTGACCTCCCAGTTCTGGCGCTTGCCGTCTGAAGTCAAAATGAATGCGCCTTTGCGCGTGCCAACCAACACTCGTACCTTGCTCATCCGTTGCTCCTTATTGAAAATCTTTCAAAATCTATGAAAAAAGGCCCGCGAAATATGCGCTCGCGTTGTCTAAAGATTCCCCGCTACTTCTGGCCGGAGTTTGCCAGTTGCCCGGCTTTCTCCCGCAGCCGTTCTTCCTGCTGCCGCATTTCCGGAGAAAGCTGAGCCCCGAAATCCTCGGCCTCAAATATCTGACGAATTTCCACCTCAGTTCCGCCGTCAAAGGGAGCGCGCTTGAGCCATTCCACGGCTTCATCCATGGACTTCACCTTCCACAGCCAGAAGCCCGCAATCAGCTCCCTGGTTTCGGCGAATGGTCCATCAGTCACTACTCGGTTTGCGCCTGAGAATTTTACCCGTTTGCCCTTGGAGCTTGCCTGCAGGCCTTCGCCGGCCAACATCACGCCCGCGTTTACCAGTTGCTCGTTGAACTTACCCATGTCGGTGAGAATCTCCCGGCTGGGAAGAATGCCCGCTTCTGAATCTTTATTGGCCTTCACAATCACCATTACGCGCATCGGAATCTCTCCTATTTCGTGGAGCGCGGCGTAAACCCGCTGCTCAGCTCTTGTCTTTCACCGGTACGACGCGCGGGGAAAAGAAAAACGACAGCTAGAAAAATTATTTTTTGCGACTCTCACCGGCCGCCGTCAAAATCTGGGCAGCAGCGGATTCGGATCCTCTTCCCGCCAGCGCCGTTTTATTTCCTTCAAGAACTCAGGACGTTGCTGTTCCAGTTTCCTGGCCAGACCCGCTGGGGCATCGGTCTTCTCATGCCTCACACCCCAAATCAGTAATTCCAGGAGCACCGGCGCGAGTTCAATCCCCTTCTGTGTCAAACGGTAGCTTATCCGTCTGCGGTCTTCCTCTTCCCTCGTTGCCGTGATGATCCCGGCGACTTCAAGCCTGGTTAGACGCTCTGCCAGGATGTTCGTTGCAATACCTTCTCCCGATTCCTGAAAATCCTTGAACGTGCGCAACCCACGGACCATCAGGTCGCGGATGATCAGCAGCGACCAGCGATCCCCCAGCGTCTCAAGCGAGATGCTCACCGGGCATCCGGAACGAAGTTTGGCTTTCTTGTGGTGTGCTGGCAAACACAGCAATCTAGCAGAACTTACTTGCAAGATGCAAGTTAATTGCGTGGGATGTCCCCGAACAGTGCTGTAAGGGCCTGCCTTTCCTCACCGCCGCGCTTACTCCGGAGCTGGATTCGCCGCTCCCAGCATCTTCAACTCACTTTCCGTGAGCTCTCGCCATGCTCCCGGAGCAAGGTTTGTGAGCCGCAAATTTCCAATCGCCACCCGAACCAGGCGCAGCGTCGGATGCCCGAGAGCAGCAGTCATGCGGCGCACCTGGCGGTTTCTGCCTTCAGTCAAAGTCACTTCAATCCAGCTTGTGGGAATGGACTTGCGAAACCGGATTGGCGGAGTACGCGGCGGAACCTCTGGCTCGTGCTCAAGCAGCCGGACGCCGGCAGACAATGTGCGGCGGCCCTGGATCATCACTCCGTCACGCAACTGCTGCAATGCGGCTTGTTCGGGCATGCCTTCCACCTGGATCCAATACGTGCGCGGATGCGCATATTTGGGATCGGTGAGCCGGTGCTGCAGCGCGCCATCGCTGGTCAAGAACATCAAGCCCTCGCTGTCATGATCAAGACGGCCCGCCGGATAAACATCCTTGATGGGTATGTAATCACTCAGATTTGGACTTCGCCCCGAGAATTGGCTGACGACTCCGTAGGGCTTATTGAAGAGAATCGTTCGGGGCAAGCCTCAGGATACAGCAACCGTCGGAGCAGAAACGGACCGCATGGCTCAACTAAAATCAGACTGGTGAATCGCTCAAAAAGCTCACAGGCTCCCGGGCCAGGAACAGCCTCGTTCTTTTCTGATTTGGGAAAATTCCGCAGAGATCCTCTGGGAAAGTTCTTTGAATACACATTGAAGTTTGGCGATGTTGTTCGCTATCGCGGCTTGTGGATCACCCACCAGATCACCAACCCTGAGCACATTCTTCACATCCTTCAGACCAACGCCGCAAACTACCGCAAAGGCCGTGACTACAAGATCTTGAGGCTCTCATTGGGCCAGGGCCTGCTGACCAGCGAAGGGAGGCTGTGGCAGCGGCAGCGCCGGATGACTCAACCGATGTTCCAGAGCCAGCAGGTAGCCTCTTCCATCGGCATCATGACCGAGGCTGCGAGGGTAATGTCGGAACGATGGAGGCACTACAGCTGCGAAGACACGGCCTTCGATATTGTTCCCGAACTGATGCGGCTCACCCTGACCATCGCCGGCCAGGCCATGTTCAGCACCGATCTCGAAGCTGATACGGAAGCCATTCAAGAAGTACTCCAGGTCGGGCGCGAGTTCTCGGTAGACCGGGCCTGGTCCGTGATACGAGTGCCGCACTGGATGCCTACCTCCCGCAATCGCCGGCATCAAGCGTCTTTGGAAAAATTCCGGATTATTGTGAATCGCATCCTGGAGCAGAGGCGCGGCACGCCGGCTCCCCCTCACGATCTACTCTGGCAATTGATGGCAGCACGCGACGAGAACGGAGCAGCCATGCCGGAGCATCAGGTGCGCGACGAAGTAGCAACGCTGCTCACGGCCGGTCATGAGACTACCACCCTTGCTCTGGCTTGGGCCTTGTTTCTGCTGGCGCAGCATCCGCGAATCCTGGGAGTCGTGCAGCAGGAAATTGCCTTCCTTAATGGCCGGACACCGGTCTATGAAGATCTTTCCCGCCTCAAGTACACGCGCAATGTTGTAGATGAAACCATGAGGCTATATCCACCAGTCTGGGTGATCTCGCGCACAGCCGCAGGCGACGATGCTGTTGGCGGATTTCATATTCCTGCGGGATCCGAAGTCTTGATCTTCCCCTACATTACCCATCGTCATCCACGATGGTGGACCGAGCCGGAGCGATTTATCCCCGAGCGCTTCGCATCAGAAAGCTCGCGCATTCGCGGCGCTTATCTTCCCTTCGGGGCAGGCCCGCGCACCTGCGTTGGGCTGAACTTCGCAATGACGGAAGTCCTCATAGTTCTCACCATGCTGCTCCAGCGTTTCCGCCCCGAGTTGGCGATGAGTCCTGAAGATGTCAAACTGGATCCTTCCGTCACGTTGCGACCCACCCCGGGAATTCGGATGAAAATGCTCCGCCGATAAGTCTTTAGAGGAGCCGAGCGGCTTCTTTGGCGAAGTACGTAAGGATCATTCCCGCGCCCGCGCGCTTGATACATTGCAGCGATTCCATCATCACGCGCTCTTTCTCCAGCCAGCCATTGCGGATGGCGGCCTGGAGCATGGCATACTCGCCTGAGACCTGGTAAGCGGCAATTGGAATATCAAAGCGTCGGCGGGCTTCGTGGATCACGTCAAGGTACGGCATGGCTGGTTTCACCATAATCATGTCCGCGCCTTCCGCGATATCCAGTTCGATCTCCCGCATGGCTTCGCGCAGGTTGGCGCTATCCATCTGGTACGAGCGCCGGTCGCCGAACTGGGGAGCAGAGTCAGCAGCTTCCCGGAACGGACCATAAAATCCGGAAGCGAACTTGGCAGCGTAGGAAAGAATTGGCGTTTTGACGAAGCCAGCCTCGTCCAGGGCCTTGCGAATGGCGGCGACGCGGCCGTCCATCATGTCGGACGGGGCAATCACGTCCATGCCGGCCTGTGCCTGGGAAACTGCAGTTTTGGCCAGAAGATCGAGCGTCGCGTCGTTTTCAATCTCATACTCGACCGTGGCGGCCACTTCAGCCAGTTGCGCTGCTGCCGCGTCCATTTGCTCGCGCGCAACAACCATGACCCGCGTGGGCTGATTCTCAGGCCTTTTATATCGCACGATCCCGCACTGTCCGTGCGACATGTACTCGCAGAGACAAACATCGCCAAACACCACCAGGTCGCGCACTTCGCTCTTGATAGCTCGCGTGGCCTGCTGCACAATGCCGTCTTTAGCCCAGGCCCCGCTCGCAATTTCATCCTTCTGCTCGGGCAGACCGAACAGGATGATCCCGCCCAAACCAAGAGACTTTGCCTCGCGCGCCTCTTCGACCGCTTCATCTATGGACAAATTGAATACGCCCGGCATGGAACTGATCTCTTTGCGGACGCGCTCGCCCGGACAGACAAACAAGGGAGAGATAAAGCTTGCCGGCTCAAGGCGAGTCTCCCGTACCAGCGAGCGCAGGGACTCACTTTGGCGAAGACGGCGAAGGCGGGTGACAGGAAAGGCCATTGCTGGGCTAGAGTTTAGCAGTTCCGGACCTTGAAGAAAGACCAATTTAAGCTGAAAACTGCGAGTTTCTGAAGTGCCTGTTTAACCATGTCTTGCATGCGCTACCATCATCAGGAATGGTTCCACAGCCGCTGCAACACTCGTCAGACCGGGTGCTCGAATTCGAGCAGTTTCGAGATCTCCTGGCCGCCTATAGCAGCTCGCCGCTGGGCAAGGCGCAGGCAGCGCAGCTTGAGCCATCAACAGATCGCGGCTGGATCACCCGCCAGCAGCAACTCGCGGCCGAGACAAGGCGCTTCCTGAGCGCGGGCGGACGTTTCGATTTCACTGGCCTGTTCGATGCCGGCCAGCTTCTGGCGAAATCGAAAATTCCCGGCGCGGTGCTGGAGATCAAGGAAATTCGCGACCTTCTTCTGCTGATGGACAAGGCTGCGGAATGGCGCGAGATCGCCCTCAATCCTCCTGAGGCGGTCAACAAAGAATGGCAGGCAATGCGCGAGTTGGCGCTCAATATCGCCGACTTCACCGCTCTGCTGCGCTATTTCCGCAACAAGATTCTGCCCGATGGCGCACTTGACGACCGCGCATCGCCGGAGTTGGCGCGCATTCGCCGCGAGGTGGAGAAGCAAAAGCGGCTGATTCAGGATTCCCTTCGCAGCCATCTCCGCCGGCTGGCTGAAGGCGGCGCTATCCAGGACGAGTTGGTAACCATCCGTGGGGAACGTTTCGTAATCCCGGTCAAAACCGAGCAACGCAAGCGGGTACATGGAGTGGTACACGGCGCCAGTTCGAGCGGCCAAACCATTTTTATCGAACCGCTGGAGACAATCGAGCAGAACAACGATCTGGTGCGCCTCCTGGAAGAAGAACAGGCGGAAACCCGGCGCATTTTGCAGGAGATGTCCGGCAAACTGGGCGAGCAGGCGGATGCGATCGCTGTTGCGGCCGGAACCATGGCTGAAGTGGAATTGCAGTTCGGCAAGGCTCGCTTCGGCCTTGACTATGATTGCGTGACCCCGGAACTGACCTCTGACTTTCTGGAACTCCGTTCCGCGCGCCATCCGCTGCTGGAACGCAACTTGAAAGCCAAAGGCGGCAAGGTTGTGCCGCTGACGCTAGAGATGGATTCGGCCCACCGCCAACTTATTATCAGCGGTCCCAATACGGGCGGCAAAACCGTAGGACTGAAGACTGTCGGGCTTCTCGCTCTCATGGCGCAAGCCGGCGTACCAGTGCCGGCCACAACTGCGAGGGTGCCGGTATTCGATGCGACGTTGGCTGACATCGGCGACTACCAATCCATCGAGCAGAACCTCTCGACATTTTCCGCGCACGTCACCAACATTGATTTCATCTCGCGCACGGCGACGCCACGCTCGCTGGTGTTGCTGGATGAACTCGGCTCCGCGACCGATCCGGAGGAAGGATCCGCTCTGGCCGTCGCCATTGCCGAACATTTTCGGCGTATCGGCTCGCTCACCATCATTTCCACTCATCACACATCGCTCAAAGTTTATGCGTCCAACACTCCGGGAGTGCTCAACGCGGCTGTCGGCTTTGAGGAGAAGACGCTGCAGCCCACCTATGAGTTTCAGGTTGGCGTGCCCGGCGCCTCGGCCGGCATCAACATCGCGCAGCGGCTGGGCCTGAACACGCAGATCATCGAAGCGGCGCGGGCAAAGTTGGGAACGCAGGCGCAGGATGTAGCGCGATTCCTGGAGAAGCTGCACTCCGAATTGCGCGAACTTGATCGCGAGCGGCAAGCTGCGCAAAAGCAGGAATTCGAGCTAAGCCGCGAGTTCAAACGACTGGAGACAGAAGGCGCTCAGGAGCAGCGGCAAAAGACACGCGAGTACGAGCGCAAGCTGGAATCGCTTCTCCGGGAATTTGAGTACCAGGCACGTGAAGCTGTGAACGCTGTGCAAGACCGCGCAGTACAGCAGAAGCTCTCCAAGCAGGCAGAGCAACGCATGGCCCGCTTGCGCCGCGAATTCCAGGAGCAGTTCAATGCCGGAGTGGTCGCCCATAAGACCGGCGCGGACCAGGGCGATCCGCACGCACGTCCACATGAGGTGAAGCACGTATCTGAAGGGGATACGGTGAAACTGAAGTCGCTGGGGCGGACTGCGGTGGTGAAACGGAAAATTGACGAGAACACATTTGAAGTCGAAATGGGCTCAATGAAGATGAAGGTACCGCGGGCAGATATTGCGGAAGTCTTCGCCCCCGGCCCGGCTTCCCCAGTGTTGGCGGCGCGAGCCAAAGGGATTTCCGTGTCGCTCAGAAGTGACGATCTCAGCCTGCCGTCAGAAATCAATGTAATCGGTCAGACCGTGGATCAGGCCACCAGTGAAGTGGAAAGATTTATTGATCGCGCGTTCCTGGCGGGAATGCCGCGCGTCCGCATTGTTCATGGTCATGGCATGGGAATTCTACGCAAGGCCATTCGGCAGAACCTACAGCAGCACCCCCACGTAGCAACCGTAGCGGAGCCGCCGCAGAACGAAGGCGGAGCGGGAGCAACCGTGGTGGAGTTGAAGGTGTAAGGATGTGCCAGCTTACGATTGCACGTAGCAAAAAGAACGCCGCAGGCCTGGTGGCAAACTGCGGCGTCAATTTTTCATTCCGGTAAAGCGCTTACCAAACGTGACAGGCGTTCTCGCTGACCATCTTTTGTCCGGGCTTGCAATGGAATGCCTTGGCAAAGTCGGCGCTATTCTGGAGAGGCCCCTGTACGCGATACTGGCCGGGAGAGTGTGGATCAGTCTTTGCCAGCAGGCGCGAGCTTTCCGGCGTGCGGTTCTCGCACCAGATCTGGGCAAAGCCGAGGAAGAAACGCTGCTCCGGCGTAAACCCTTTCACCGTTCGAGCAGCCTTCTTGTCTTTCGCCATTTGCTTGCGCAACGCCATCAGAGCGATGTGAATACCACCATTGTCGGCCGTATTCTCGCCGAGGGTAAGCCGGCCGTTGAGATGGACGTCATCCACCGCGACGAACTTGCTGTATTCATCGGCAACGCAACCGGTGCGTTTTTCAAATTCGGTGCGGTCGGTATCTGTCCACCAATTTTTCAAATTGCCTTCAGCATCGAACTTGCTGCCCTGATCGTCAAACCCATGCGTGAGCTCGTGGCCGATTACAACGCCGATTCCACCGAAGTTCACCGCATCGTCTTCTGACTGATCAAAGAACGGCGGCTGAAGAATTCCGGCGGGGAAGTTAATGTCATTCTCTGAAGGACTGTAGTATGCGTTCACCGTAGGTGGAGTCATGCCCCACTCTTTCTTGTCGAGAGGCTTCCCGATCTTGTTCCAGTTGCGCCTGACCTCAAAAGCATCCGCGCGCTCGGCATTGCCCAGCAAGTCTCCACGGACGACCTTTACCGTGCTGTAGTCGCGCCATTTATCGGGATATCCGATCTTGTTGGTGATTGCCTTCAGCTTCACTTCAGACTGCTTCTTGGTGTCCGGCGTCATCCAGTCTAGCGTTTGGATGTCATCGCCCAGCGCACCTTCCAGGGCATTCACCATCTGAAGCATACGGGCTTTGCCTTGCTTGCCGAACGTCTCATCAACGTATGGTTGGCCCAGGGCCTCGCCCAGCATACGATCCGTTAGCTGTGTGCAGCGCTTCCAGCGTGCCTGCAGTTCCTTTTGTCCGTTGAGATACTGTCCGTAGAAGCTGAAGTTCTCTTTGACAAAGGCATCAGAGAGCAGAGGAGCGGCGTTGCGGGTCGTATGCCAGCGAAGGTAGGTCTTCCAATCGTCCACGGAAACCGAATCAAGCAGCGGATTTACTTTCTGAAAGAAGTCAGGAGGAACCACATTGACTTCGCTGAAGCTGGGAGCGCCGCTGGCCACAAAAAATTTCTGAAAGGCGAAGTTCGGCGCCAGAGACTCCAGGTCGCTCACCTTCATCTTGTGATCGCGGTTCTTGGGATCGCGCATTTTCACGCGCTCGAAGGCGGCGTCGGCCAGCTTGGTTTCGATGTCCATCACGGTCTGGGCTTCTTTTTTGGCGGTCTCATGCTCATCGCCTAGAAGGACAAACGTATTGGCAAGGTGCTCAAGATATTTTTGGCGGGTCTCCTGCGACTTGGGGTCCTGCGCCAGGTAGTAATCGCGATCGGGAAGTCCGAGTCCACCCTGAAATATTCCAGCGATCTCCATGCTTGCATCGTGCAGGTCGGGCTGCGCGCCGAAACCAAACAAGACGTTGACTCCCTGGGAATGGAGATAGGCCATGGTGTCAATAAGCTGGTCTTTATTCGAAATGGCGGCGATGCGGTCCAATTCGGGCTTCAGCGGATCAAAGCCTTTTTGATTCACTGCAGATTCATCCATGCAGGATTGATACATGTCGCCGATTTTCTGCATCACAGGGCTGCGCTTGGGATCATCGGCGGAAGCCTTCTCGAGAATCTGATGAAGAATCTGCCGATTGTACTCAGCCAGTTCATTGAAACGCCCCCAGCGCGCCTGGTCGGCCGGGATGGGGTTGTTCTTGCGCCACGTGCCGCAGGCGTATTCATAAAAGTCGTCACAGGGCTCCACGGTCTTATCCATGGCGGAAAGATCGAACGACTTTGGGCGGGCCACCTTCTTCTCGCTGGTGGTACTTGCCTGCGAAGCCTCTTGGGCTGCCGGCTTTTTTGCGTTGGCTTTCTTGGGCGGCGCGCCGGAGTTCTGTGCTAGCGCGGTCGCCAGGCTGAGGAGGATGACAGGAAAAAGCTTCTTCAGAAACATATTTGCCCTCGCGATGAGTTTGGAAAAACTGGAAAGTCTATGCTGAATTGGCAGCGATGTAAACTGCTGGACCGTTTAAAACCTCGGAGGCACCGGTAGGACAGTCGCACTCCAACGCGCCATCAATACTGGACGGATCCTACCTGAATGAGGGTATTTCTGTATTGCCTTCCCCGCCTACTTACGACATGATTACCGTCACGTCGCTTACACGCTTAAGCCTCGCTCTAATTACGCCATGCCGATTTCCGGGGAAAATCAGGCCGCCAGCAAAGCCCTCCTTAACAATGAGACGCTGATCATCCGCAGCGAATCTCTGAAAAGAGTGATGACTTTGGCGGAGAAGGTTGCGCGGCATCCGGCTGCAGTGTTGATTGTCGGTGAAACCGGATCGGGGAAAGAAATCGTTGCCCGAACCATTCACAACTGCTCCTTGCGGGCAAGCCAGTCTCTAGTGGACGTGAACTGTGCCGCCATCCCGGAGCACCTGGTGGAAAGCGAACTTTTCGGCTATGAACGCGGTGCCTTCAGCGGGGCAGAAGCCACCAAGCCCGGTTTTTTTGAACTAGCAGATAAAGGAACTTTGTTTCTGGACGAAATCGGCGATCTGGATTTGAAAGTTCAGGTCAAGCTGCTGCGTGTTCTTGATGGCATGCCGTATTACCGGTTGGGCGGCAGCCGCAAAGTGACGGCGGACGTCCGGGTAGTCGCTGCCACAAATCGCGATCTTGAAGAATCAGTGCGAACTGGGCGTTTTCGCGCTGATCTCTACCATCGTCTCGCCCAGTTCCGGCTGGATGTTCCGCCCCTGCGCGAACGCCCTGAAGATATTCTCGGCATTGCAGAGCAGGTGCTGCACGAGCATTGTCCCGAATCGCACTTTCGTCAAGACGCGATTGATCTCCTCCTGAGCTATCCTTGGCCGGGAAATATCCGCGAGCTGCGCAACGTGGTCTTTCGCGCGGTGCTTCAGGCCGCCAACCCGCAAGTGGAGATCACGGGCGAAGACCTCGAAGTTCCTCGCTCCCGTCCTCAAGATAAGGCGGCGCTCGCCGTGGCGAGCAACCTTGAGGATATGGAGCGCCAGATGATCTTCAGCGCGCTGGAGAAGCACAACAGCAATCAGGGCAAAACAGCCGAAGCGCTCGGAATCTCTCGCCGAACCCTGATACGCAAGCTTAAGAGCTATCGTGACTCCGGCGATAATGCTCCGGCCGGCAGGCTCAGCTTGAGCCAGCAGCGTTATTACCGGGCACAACTGGAAGCGCCGGTTCGAATCAGATCAGAAAACGATGAATTCGGCGGCACACTCCTGAATCTGAGCATTGGTGGAGCGGGGTTGAGGGCGGACAGAGTTCTCAAGTTCGGAATTCCGGTCTCGCTTTCGTTCCAGATTCCCGACACTGGTCCCCAGGCAGAGATCACAGGCCAGGTGGCATGGACCAACAAAGAAGGACATCAAGGCGTTCAGTTCGATCAGGTTCCCGCGCCGTTGCGCACCGCGCTACAGCGCTGGCTGCGCAACCAGATGCGCAAGGACGGATGGGAACTCGGCACGGAATAGCTGCTTTATACTTCCCTCTCCCATGAAACCCGATTCCATTTTCTCCCTGAGCGAGTTTGAGGAGTTGGCGCAAACTTGCATGTCGTCCATGGCGCTGAACTACGTTTCCGGCGGCGCAGCGGATGAACTGACGTTAAAAGCCAACTGCGAAGAATGGAAGCGAATCAAGCTGAAGCCGCAGGTGCTGGTGGACGTATCCCGCGTGGATCTCAAGACGACCGTGCTGGGGCAGCCGATGCAACTGCCAATCTTGCTTGCGCCAACTGCATTTCATCGGCTCTGCCATGATGAAGGAGAAAAGGCGACGATTGCCGGGGCGAACCAGGCCGGGGCCAGCCTTGTTCTGAGCACGTACGCGACTGAATCAGTGGAGACCATTGCCGCAGCTGCCATGCAACCGCTGTGGTTTCAACTCTATGCGCAAAATGACCGGGAGGTGAGCCGCGCTCTGTTGCAACGCGCCGAGCAAGCCGGTTGCAAGGCCATCTGTCTCACTGTGGACACGCCGGTGTTGGGCGCCCGGAACCGCGAGAGCCGGTCACAATTCCAGGTGCCGGCAGACTTCAAGCTGCCGAACCTCGCATTTGACAGCGCTGCCATCACCCAGCGGATACATCATCAAGACCCACTCTCGCCAACTTTGACTTGGAAGGACGTGGAATGGCTGCGCTCAATAGCGACTGTGCCTCTCGTACTCAAAGGAATCATCAATCCTGGAGATGCGGTGCGCGCAGTCGAAGCTGGCGTGGCTGGAATCATCGTCTCCAACCATGGCGGCCGGAATCTTGATACGCTGCCGCCCACAGCGGAAGCTTTGCCGCGCATCACCGAGAAAGTTCGCGGCAAGCTCGCGATCCTAGTAGATGGTGGCATACGTCGTGGCACGGATGTGCTCAAGGCCGTCGCGCTTGGGGCGGATGCCGTGCTCATCGGCAGGCCTTATCTTTATGGCTTAGCTGCGGCCGGAGCGGATGGCGTTGAGCGCGTGCTGGAGATCCTGAAAACGGAACTTAAGCTCGCGATGGCGCTGACCGGACGAACCAGCATTGGACAGTTGGATCGTACTGTCCTGTGGGATTGAAGAAGCCTTTCTAAGACTCGCCGATTAGCACACCTGCCAGAAACACCAGAATTCCTCCGAGCACGACTTGCAGCGTAGCGGAGAGCCAGGGCGATTCCATGTAGCGATGGCGGATCCAGGAAATTGTTCCTAGCTCCGCAAGCACCACGACAACCGCAACAACAAACGCGATATTGAAATTTCCAATCAGGAAAGGCAAGGTATGGCCGATGCCGCCCAGCGCAGTCATCAGGCCACAAACCAGGCCGCGAATCCATGGATGCCCTCTCCCGGTGAGACTGCC
>JAICYU010000124.1 GCA_025934025.1 Terriglobales bacterium | reverse complement strand
GGGTCCCGGGTGCGGACTTGCGATATTAGTGACCTCGGGGCCTTAGGTCAAGACCAGAGAACGTTGCGATACAATGAGTTCTCTTTTCACCGAGATGAACAGCCCTGCGGCACAACTCCAGCAAAAGCTGACCCACGGCCCCGCGTTCGGGACCTTCGCGAAACTGGGACGGCGCGAGGTGATCGAAATCCTGGCGCGCGCCGGCCTCGATTTCATGATCTGCGATCTCGAACACTCCCAGATCAGCGAAAGCGAAGCCGCGATCATGGTCCTGGCGGGTCTGAATTGCGACCTGCCGGTTGTTGTTCGCGTGCCCAGTTTCGATCCCGGGTTCATCAACCGGCTGCTGGAAGCAGGCGCCGCCGGCATCCAGTTGCCGCAAATCCAGACACAGGCGCAGTCGCTCGCGTTTCAGCAAGCCTGCAAGTATCCGCCGCAGGGCAGCCGCAGCATCAGCCTGGCGCAGTCTGCCGCAGGTTTCGGGGCAGAGCCTCTGCTCGATTACATTCGTCGCGCCAACGAAGAGGTGCTGGTGGTTGGGCAACTTGAGAGCAAGGAACTGGAGCAGCCGATTGAAGCGCTGGTTCGCGGTCTCTCCGTCGCATTCATCGGAACGTTGGATTTAACCGTGGACATGGGCGTTCCCGGCAAGCTCGATGAACCGGCTGTGCAGGAACGGCTGCGCGCAATTGAGCACGCCGCAAAAACAGCAGGTGTTCATCTCGGGATCTACGCCGATTCGCCCGCGCGCGCGGCCCAGGCTGCGGCTGCAGGCTATCGTTTTATTGCCGTCTCCTCCGATGTCGCCGCTCTCTCCGCGGGAGCAAAGAACTGGATCAAGCAGATGCAGGAGATTCCCGCCGGAACATCGTGCAAAACCTAAGAAATGGACCTCTCTGTTCAGCTCGGCAGGATTCAGCTCAAGAACCCGCTGATCTGTGCTTCCAGCGAGTTCACCATGACTGCCGCGGGAATCCGCGCTGCCATTGATGTCGGCGCCGCAGCGGTAATCGCCAAATCCGTGAACGAATCACCCGAGGCCGCCCGCCAGCTCTCGACCGCCGACTACGTTCTGCTGGACCAGAACTGGCATGTCACGCCATGGGGCTCTCCCAATCGCAGGCAGGCATCATTGTTCTGCCGCTCTGGGCTGGCGCAGGTCCAGCTTGATGACTGGCTCAAGATGCTGTGCGAACTGGACGCATATGCAACCACGAAAAACTCCATGGTTGCCGGAAGCATCACGGTTGCAGGCGCGGAACCCGCAGCAGAAATCGCGCACAGGATGGAAGCCGCCGGGCTGCGCTGGATCGAGTTGAACCTGAGCGCTCCGCATGGACGCGAAGCCGCCGGCGGCGCAGTGCGCCAGATTACCTCGTCTGAAGCAGTGCGCGATTACGTCCGCCGGACCCGGCGAGAGGTGAAAATTCCGTTGGCGATAAAGCTCACCGCGCAAGCTGATGACCCTCTTCTTCTGGCGCGAATCGCAGTAGAGGAAGGCGCGGACATGCTGGTGCTCACAGGACGCGTTCCCGGCTTCATGCCCGATATTGAAACGCAAAAACCGGTGCTTGGTTCATGGGCAGCCATTGGCGGCGGCTGGTCGCTGCCTGCAAGCCTCTACTGGGTGAGCAAAGCCTGGCGAAGTATCTCACATGAGGTCCCCATCATTGGAACAAACGGCGCGCGCTCAGCCGAAGATGTGCTGCGATTCCTGTTGAGCGGCGCCCGAGCAGTCGAGTTGGCCAGCATTGTTCTGACTGATGGACCCCCGATTTTCGCGGAGATGTTGGCCGAACTGGAGCGCTACTTCCGGCGCAAGAACATCAGCCGGATAGAGCACTTGATCGGCAAAGCCGCCGACGCCGCGCTCACCTATGGCGAACTGCCCGTACTCGCTCGAGAAGGCTACCCTTGGGAGCGATAGACGGAATGAGCACAAGTCAGCTCACAGAATCCGTGTATGCAGGTTCGCCTGATCTGTTATTCTCCCGTATTCCCTAATGACTCCGACCATAATTCTGCTGGGCGTGGCCGCAGCCGCTGCCAATGGCTTCGGCGGCGCTGTCATTGTCCAGAAGAACTGGGACCGCCGTTATCTGCGTTATTTCATCGCGCTGGGATCAGGATTCATGCTGGGCACGGTGATCCTGGAGATGTTGCCGGAAAGCATTCAATTGGCAGGCAAGAACGCTCCTCTGCTGCTGCTCACGGGATATTTCGTGGTGCACTTTTTTGAGCACACGGTCACATCGCATTTCCATTTCGGCGAGGAGACGCACACGGAAGAATACGCGCGCCCGCACCGGGCTTATTCGGTGCTGCTTGGGCTCATCATCCATACCTTTTTTGACGGAATCGCCATTGCCGCCGGCTTTCTTGTTTCAGAATTTCTTGGCTGGATCATCTTTCTGGCAGTCATCCTGCACAAAGTGCCGGAGGGCTTCACCGCTTCTTCCGTGATGCTGGCCAGCGGCCACAGCAGGAAAGCAGCGTGGCTGGCTTCCGCAGTGCTGGGATGCGCAACAGTGCTTGGGGTCCTGACGGTAACCGTCTTTACGCGCTCACTTCCCGCGGGCCTGCCGCTTTCTGCGGGAGTAACCCTCTATGTTGCCGCCTCAGACCTGATTCCGGAGGTGAATCGTGAACCGGGATTGGGAGTGGCCTTTGCGGTGTTTCTGGGAGTGGGATTGTTTTTGGGGATACAGCACTTGTTCCACTAAACGGATTTGGTAATTGGGTAACTTGGTAATTGAGTAATTGAAAAGCCCGAAGCATCTTTGTTGAGTTCTGAGGCATTTAAAATTACCAATTTACCAAATTACGAAATTACCAAATCTCTTCACTCCACTTCCCTTTTCGCCCGGTAGCCTTCACGGGAGACGATCTGGTACTTCACATCCTTGCCATGCTGATCGCGGATTTTCAACGGACTGCCATCCGTCCCCACCAGTTCCACCTTAATCTTGCGAAATGTGCCGTCCTGCTTGGGGTTAGTGGGATGGTAGGCCAGGCTGTACTCGTTGCGGATGGTTTGCGCGATGTCGGCAAATGCATCGCGGAACGACCCTTCAAACAGAGGAGCATAAAACCTCCCGCCGGTCATGCGGGCAAAAGAACGCAACTGGTTGTCCGCTTGCTGGTAGGTCATGCGACAGTTCATGTCAGTGATGGGGCAGAGGTACCGCATGGCTCCATGATCGTCAGCCCAGTTTCTAAGGGCCTGGCCGGTGCTGACGGCGTAAATGGCAATGTCCTTTGATCCCTGAACTTTCTTGAGCACTTGATCGAGCGTCTTCTTGCTGAAAGTGTCAACGCCGCTGGAAATCAGAATGATGTACTTGCGGCCCTCAACTCCTTCCAACCGGTCAATGGTGTCGTAGAGCGCGTCGAACAAGTTGGTTTCGGACGACATGGGCCATTGCAAGCTGCGCAGGCCTTCGTAGATCTCGCGCTTGTCCTGCGTGAAGTCGGCCAGCATGTGCGTGTGCAGGTCATACGAGACCAGCGCGATCCAGTCATCTTTCTTAAGGCTGCTGGCGAACACCGATGAGGCATAGAGCGCGTCATATTCAAAGTCATAAAAGTTTTTGGCAAACTCCACCAGCATCACGGCAGTGATGGGCGCCTGGACCTGGTTGAATCCGCTGACTTTCTGCGGCACGCCATCTTCCAGCACGCGGAAATTTTCGGGCTTCAATCCGGGAATAAACATTCCATCTTTGGTCAGCACGCCCACATCAAGCGTCACCAGGGGCACGCTGATGTGCATGGAAAAATTGGGTATGCCTTCCACGGGTTTGGGCGGTTTGGGCGCTTCCTCTTTCTTCGGCTCTTCCGGAGACTTCTTCGGCACTGCGATAGGTCCCATGTCGCCGCCCGGGCCGCCTGCTTCGGGCGCGCCGGTTTGCGGACTTGCCTGGGGAGTGGGGCTGGGGCTTGCCTCTGGTTGCTGCGCGGCCAGGGAAATAACAGAAGAAATGATGAAGGCGAATGCCAGAAAAAAAAGAAACCAGGTATTCACCTTAGAGGTTCTAGACACTTTTGGAGGCTGTATTAAGGACATTTCAGGCTGCCTTTTTATAACGATGTTTACTAGTATAGATGCACGAACTCACAATTTCAGAGGCCGTTTTAACTGAACAAGAGTTCGTGTCACCGGTGATGACACCCGGACCCGCAGTATGAAAAAAGTTGTCACGACTCTCGCGCTTTTCGTCTTCCTGAGCCTGAGCTGGTTCCAGGCCCATGCCAGCGACAGCCCTGCTCCAATCCCCAACGCCAACCATACTCCGATTATGAGCGTGGATGACGTGCATGCGGGAATGAGGGGCGTCGCCTACACCGTCTTTCAAGGCACGCAGCCCGAGCCCATGCAGGTGGAAGTGCTCGGCGTACTCAAGAACTTCAACGGTCCGAAGGCCGATGTCGTTCTGGTGCGTCTTGAAGGAAAGAAAGCCGAATATACCGGCGTGGTTGCCGGAATGAGCGGCAGCCCGGTCTATATTGACGGCAAACTCCTGGGCGCTATCGCCTATCGTATTGGGCAATTTTCCAAGGAAGCCATCGCCGGAGTCACACCCATCCAGCAGATGCTGGAGATCAATGAATTCGACCGCAGCGTGCCGGAAAGCGCTGAGACCTCCTCCAACGTTGCCCCGGCGGAAAAGACCGGCGGACCTGGAAATCCCGACGCAGGTCGGGCGCTCTCGATGAAGCCGATGCTTCAGCCCATTGATTCTCCCTTTGTATTCAGCGGATTCAATGAAGCCGCGCTGCAGCCGTTTGTTTCGCAGCTCTCCGCAGCGGGCGTTACTCCCGTGATGGGCGTGGGCTCCGTCAGCGATGAAAAGCAACCGGAGCCTCTGGTGCCGGGCTCGGCCGTAAGCGCAGTCCTGGTTCGTGGCGACATGGATGTTGCCGCGACCTGCACCGTCACCTACATGGACAAGGACCATCTGCTGGCATGCGGGCATCCGCTGACTCAATACGGCATGGTGGACATGCCCATGACCAAGGCCAACGTGATTGCCACGCTGCCTTCTCCGCTGAACGCATTCAAGATCGTCAATGCTACCGAGCCAGTCGGCGCTTTTGTACAGGACCGTAAGACCGGGATCCTGGGACGCTTCGGCACCGAGCCTGAGATGATCCCGGTAACGCTCAGCATCCACGGACCCAGCGGGCCGAAGGAATTTCACTACGAGGTCCTGAACAATCCCAAGCTGACGCCGGTCATGATGATGGCGACTGTGTTCAATGCTTTGATGGGCATGAACCAGTACGGCGAGGAAACTACGTATCGCCTGAATGGCCGCATCCACGTGAGCGGCTATCCGGATGTGCGCCTGACTAACATGTTCTCGCCCGTGGACAATCAGCCGACGGCCTACTCCGTCGCCATGGCGCTCGGCGATCACTTCAACCGCATTTACGACAATCCTTACGAAGCGCCGAGCGTTGCCGGCGTTTCTCTGGACTTCAGTCTGGAGCGCGACCGCCACTCCGCAGTGCTGGAGAACGCGCGTACTGACGTTACAGAAGCTCGCCCCGGTGATGAGATTACTGTGGAAGCGGTGCTCCGTCCGTATCGCGGCGAGCGTATCGTGCGCCGCATTCCTGTGCGCGTGCCCACATCGGTCTCAAAGGGCACGCTGCGGATTCTGGTGAGCGATGCAGAAACACTCGACCGCGCCCGCCACGGCTCGCCAGCTATGGGCCAGCGCCTTGACCTGAATTCCACCATCGAACTGCTCAACAAAGAACACCTGAACGATCATCTTTACGTTTCACTGCTTGAGCCTAATCCGCAGGCTACAGTCGAAGACAAAGTGATGCCCGCGGTCCCGCTCTCTGTGATGAATGTGATGGAAGGCATGCGGGCCACACAGGAGATGCAGGTGTTCAACGAGTCTGCGGTGAATGAGTCCTCAACGCCGGTAGGCTACGTTGTGACCGGCTCGCAGATCATCAGCCTGACGATAAAATAATCGGTTCATCGCGCCATCGGTTCATCGGAAGAGCGGGAGATCGAAAGAATGTAAGCCAGTCTCTCTTGTTTCCGATGTCCCGATGATCCGATGGCCCGATTCCCGGATTTTCCTTGTTCCTGCGGTAATCTGAATACATCTCATGAAAAGATTTCTTTCTGTCTTCTTTGTTCTAACTTTTGCTGCTTTCGCGTTTGCTGAAGGCACGCGCCTTTGGACTGAAACCGGTTACGACGATTTTGAGCGCGGCGCGGCGCGTGGCGTGGCCATCCGCAGCACCGGCCAAATTGAACTGGCGCCGGCGTTCAAGACGATCTACACCAGCCCTTCTACGTTCATCTGGAAGATTGCCTCCGATCGCGATGGGACCGTCTACGCAGCTACCGGAGCGCCCGCCCGTGTTTATCGCATTACGCCCGACGGCAAGTCGAGCGTGGTCTTCGAGCCGAAGGAGCTTCAAGTACAGACCATCGTTCTGGGCAAAGATGGCTCGGTTTACGCTGCAACATCTCCTGATGGCAAAGTCTATCGGCTTACCCGCAGCGGGACTGGTCCCAATGCTCAATACTCGGCCAGCGTCTTCTTCGATCCCAAGACCAAGTACATCTGGGACCTCGCGTTTGATTCCAATGGCCGGCTTTACGTCGCTACCGGAGACAATGGCGAAATTTACCGTGTTGAGCCCAACGGTCAGGGATCGCTCTTCTTCAAGTCTGACGAAGCGCACATTCGCGTGCTGAGCTTCGATCCCAAAGGAAACCTGATTGCGGGTTCTGACGGCAGCGCGCTCGTCTATCGCATTACTCCCGCAGGCCAGGGCTTCGTTCTTTACAGCGCCCCGCGCAAAGAGATCACGGCGCTCGCGGTGGATCCCGCAGGAAACATCTATGCCGCTGCCACTGGGGAAAAGCATGCTCCACCGCCTCCTCCGGTAAGCTTGAATCCGGCAGCTCCGGTTGTTCCTGCAGGTGGCGTGCCCCTCATTGGCGCAGTGAATTTGGGTGGCTCCGATATTTACAGGATCGCGCCTGATGGCTCGCCCAGCCGGCTCTGGTCTTCCCGCGACGACATCATCTACGCGCTCGACTTTGACGGCTCAGGAAAGCTGATTGCCGGCGCAGGCAATAAGGGCGGCATCTACTCGATTGACAAGAACGGCGATTTCACCGATCTCCTCCGCGCCAGCGCGAACCAGGTGACCTCATTTGCCAAGGCGCCCGGCGGCGGGCTGTATTGCTCCAGCAGCAATCTGGGGAAGATTTTTCTCGTCAGCAACACGCTTGAAAACGAAGGCTCCTTTGAAAGCGACGTGGAAGATGCGCGCATCTTCTCGCGGTGGGGCCGGGCTGAAGTCCGCGGCCGGGGAAATTTCGATTTATTCGCCCGCAGCGGCAACGTGGACAATCCGGACCGCAACTGGAGTGGCTGGACGCGGGTGGACCTGAACAAAGACGCACGGCTCGACGTTCCGCCAGCGCGCTTTGTGCAGTGGCGCGCCGTGCTGCATCCTTCCAATCCAACGACGCAGATTGATCAGGTGGCAATCAACTACCTCTCAAAGAACGTGGCGCCAGTAATGGACGATATCGTAGTGCAGCAGGGAGCGCGCTTTCAGCCACAGCCGCGTCCGGTCGGCCCGGAAAACGTGGTGGTGAATTTCGGACCGCCTCCCACTCCTGGGCCGAACGCGGAAGGGCCGCCTCCCGCCATCCGCGATCGCTCTTCCGTTGCGGTACGCTGGAGCGCGCACGACGACAATCAGGACAACCTGATCTTCTCGCTTTACTACCGTGGCGAAAACGAGCGTGAGTGGAAGCTGCTGAAAGCCGGCACCACAGACCGCTTCTACTCCTTCGATTCCGGTCTGCTGCCCGATGGCGGCTACTTCCTTCGCGTGGTTGCCAGCGATGCGCCGTCACACACTCCGGATGAGGCCCTCACCGACGACAAGGAGTCTTTGCGCTTCGATGTGGACAACACGCCTCCGCGCATCGAGAACCTCGCCGCGCGAGTCGAAGGCCAGCAATTGCACGTGACTTTTCACAGCACGGACGATTTTTCGATCATCAAGCGCGCCGAATTCTCGATTGACGCCGGTGACTGGCAATATCTGGAACCGGTCGGTCAGCTTTCGGATTCCAAAACCGAGAACTACGACTTCAGCGCGCTGCTTCCCCCACCCCCGGCAGACGAACAGTCTTCAGAAAAACGCGGCAGGAACAAGGCGGCTCCCCAACCAACGGGGGAGCATGTAGTGGTGGTGCGGGTCTATGACCGCGAAGACAATGTGGCAACGGCGAAGTACGTGGTGAGATAAGAAGGAGATTCAAATTTTAAAATTTCACTTTTGAAACTTTAATTGTTTCCATTCCAAGTGAACGGCAGCGCTTTAATTTCTGAGACGTGTCTCACCTCGTAATCCGGCTCTTCCTCCGGTCCTCTCGGCTTCTGGGAAGCAAACTCGCCATGCCGGAGACGCACGGTATGCATACCCAGCTCTTTTCCTGCGCGAATCTCGCGCATGGGGCGATCTCCGACGATCAGCATCTCGCAAGCCGGCAATTGCAACTGCTGCTGAATCATGGCGAAGGCCGCTTCTTTAGTGAGGAGCTGGTCGCGGTCAGCATAGTAGATTTGGTCAATTCCCGGATGACCTTCCAGCCCGAGCGCCCTTACCTTGGCACGCTGGATCTCAGGCTCGCCGAAGCTCACGATATACACGCGCACACCGCGTGAGTGAAGAAAGCGAAGCAGTGGCAACACGCCGCGAAATAATTTCAGCTCACCCACAGGACACTTGAAGTAAGCATCGCGAGCGGCGCGACAGACCGCGTCGCAGTCGCCGCCGCCGAACTCGCTCCAGACCGCCGGGTCAATATGGCGCAGCATCGGATCGCGTCGGAAAGCCCGGATCCTCGCTCGATAAGCGGCTTCCACAGTCGTGTTCAGGCCTGCACGTACCATGGCTTCAGCAGCATGACGGTGGGCAGGCCGCACGCGCTGGCCCAGCGAGTCAAACAGAGTGTCATCGAGATCGAAGATCACGCAGCGGATGAGCGGTATCATCTTGCGGGACGAGAAGCTCTTTTGGCCCTTTCCGGCTGACGAAGAAGCTTCAGAGTTTCGTGCCATCATCTCGCGGCAATCGTCTGCTTTCCTGGTTCCAGAGGCGGATCGGCGGTGAGGAATTTCACCATCTCAGCGCCAACAGGCTTGCTGCACTCTACTGGCGCAAGGTGCCCGCAACCATCAACCAGGTACAAGATGGCTTGCGGCATCTCCTGACGCATCTGCTCGCCAATCGAAGGCGGCGTCAGGACATCCTCTTTACCCCACACCAGCAGCACCGGCACTTTCACCACGCCCAATTTCCCGTCAAGCAGGTCCTTGCCCGTGTACATAGAGCTCAACGCGCGGCTCACGATCCAGTCTTCTTCGGCAAAGTGCCGCAGAAAATCGCGAGCATAAAAACTCGGGACACGCATGGGATGAGGCGTGAGCACCCGCATCATGTGCGCCACGTCCGCCTCGGTCTTTGGCCGCAGCGCCGCAGCATTTACGGCATCGAATTTCATTCCTGCGCTGTCCAGCAGAATGAGCCGGTGAACCCGGCCGGGATTATCGCTGGCAAACTTCGCCGCAATCCATCCTCCCATGGACCAGCCGGCGAGATCCGGCTGCTCAAGATGCTGGCTGTCAATGAATCGTCGCAGGATCTCGCTTTCAATCGCAATCGAGTAATCCACATCAGGTTTATCGGAGCGGCCATAGCCGAGCAGGTCCAGCGCATAAATTCTGTAACCCGCAGACTGGAGGGCAGGGACGAGTGCTAGCCAATCCTCGGCGCGGCCCGCCAGCCCATGGACCAGCACCAACGGCTTACCGGCGCCTCCCGCAAGATAGCGAATCCGGTAATGGCCAAGCTG